>CAYGSN010000069.1:0-1555 GCA_964352675.1 uncultured Pseudobdellovibrionaceae bacterium | reverse complement strand
TTGATGTCCTGTGCCTCAGTCTCGATAATAATCTCACCGACAATTTTATCCACATCCGCGTCCGATAGCTGGGACGGTAAAAATTTCTCAATAACCTTGATCTCTGCCTCTTCCTGCTCGGCCAGCTCCAGACGATTTGCATCGCGGTAGGTTTGTGCCGATTCCTTACGCTGCTTAATCATGGATTGCAGCATCGACAGAATTTCTGGTTCGGAAACACCTTCTCCCGCGCCCTGACCGCGCGAAGCAATATCACGATCTTTTAATGCAGCCAAAATCAAACGGGTTGTCGAAAGTGCAACCTGATCCTTGTTTTTCATCGCCTCTTTTAAGGCGGCGTTAAATTCTTCACGTTTTGACATTTTTTCCTTCCATTTTAGAGTTAAATCTATTACTAACTCTTTTTCTAGCAACACCTTTTAAACAGGATCAGCTAGAAAGTCACGATGAATGTCTAAAATTACTATTCCAGAACAGCCCGAAAATGCAACGGCTGCGATTGTTTTCGCCGACGGGAAAATCATATGGGGGCGTGGATTCGGGGCAGAAACAACCAATGTCGGCGAGATTTGCTTCAACACCTCCATGACCGGCTATCAGGAGATTATGACCGATCCCAGCTATGCTGGGCAGATCATCACCTTTACCTTCCCCCATATCGGCAATGTCGGCACAAATGAAGAGGATCTGGAAACCACAAATCCGGCCAGCCGCGGCCTGATCGTGCGTGAAGATGTCACCAATCCGTCAAACTGGCGCGCGATAAAACATCTTGATGAATGGCTTAAAAGCTACAATCTTCCGGGGATCAGCGGCGTGGATACCCGCGCCCTCACCCGCCATGTACGCGATCACGGTGCGCCCAATGCTGTAATTTGCCACAATGCAAAGGGTAAATTCAATTTGGATGCTCTGCGCAAGCAAGCCGCCAGCTGGCCGGGCCTCGAAGGCATGGACCTTGCTAAGGAGGTCTCCTGTACCCAAAGCTATAAATGGGATGAACAATGCTGGGTTCTGGGTCAGGGCTTTCCCAAACAGACCAAACCGCGTTTTAGGGTTGTCGCCGTTGACTATGGGGCGAAACGCAATATTCTGCGCTGTCTGGCCAATGCAGGCTTTGAGGTAACGGTTGTGCCTGCAACCTCAACCGCCGAAGACATCCTCAGCCACAAGCCTGATGGCGTATTCCTATCCAACGGACCCGGCGATCCGGCAGCAACGGGCGAATATGCCGTGCCGATGATCAGGGAATTACTGGCCAAAAATACGCCAATTTTCGGTATCTGCCTCGGCCATCAGATGCTGGCGCTGGCGCTGGGCGGACAAACACGCAAGATGCATCTAGGGCATCGCGGCGGCAATCAACCGGTGAAAGACCTCTCCACTGGCAAAGTCGAAATCACCAGCCAAAACCATGGGTTCGAAGTCATTGCTCAGTCGTTACCTAAAGGTGTTGAACAAAGCCATATCAGCCTGTTTGACGGCTCAAACGAAGGTTTAAGAGTGAAGGATAAACCCGCATTTTCAGTGCAATATCACCCTGAAGCCTCGCCGG
>CAYGSN010000068.1:0-1646 GCA_964352675.1 uncultured Pseudobdellovibrionaceae bacterium | reverse complement strand
ACCTGATGTCGGTGGCAGATGCCGGCGAGATCATGCCGCCCAAGTCGACCTGGTTCGAGCCCAAGCTGGCGGACGGACTGCTGAGTCATGTTCTGGACTAAAGACGGCTGGAAGTCTGGGCCTGAGAGATTAACTTTTGGCGACCGGCTATTGGTTGTTACCAATAGGTTGATTCTCATTTTTTATGCAAATGCTTTCAATACGATAAATGCAGTTTTGATTGCATTGATCGCTCCTGGGAGTGTTTCTGACTTTACCATCTTCATTGCGTTTATGATTGCAGTCGACGGAGCAGTTCAGTTTCTTCGCCGCTTCCACCCAATGCGTGTATTGTCCGCATCTGATCTCTTAAGAAAAATTATAATAACTCCACTGATAGCTTTAGCTTGTGTCGCATTCTCAGGGGGAGCAATTTTTGTGCTGGCTGAGAATTCTACTGACCTAAGCCGACTTACTTATTGGCTCGGCCATGTTGTTCCTATTGCTCGTCACTATGATGGCGTTTTCTCCAATTCGATTATTTCATGGTTGGCGTTGAATTGTTTAATTATCGTTTTTTTTCAATGCCTAATTGCAACAAAAATTGGGCGTGCAGATTCGGATTCTTCCTATAAGGGTCAAAATGAACCTTATTTGGTGAGCGGGCTCTTCTTGATATTTCCATTCACACACCTGCTAATGATGTACTGGGTTTGGTGGGGGCCTGAAATTGATAAGGCTACGTCCGGTGGACGGTTTAATATGAACCTTGAGCAGGGTTTTTATCCTTTTCTCGTGTTCGGCGGCATGCCTTTTGCTGTCGTTTTTGTGTATGGATTGTGCACGACAATGTATGAAGCTGTTAGAGCGTTTGATCTCAGAGAACAGCGGGTCTCAAAATCTATTTCCGAGAATTCATAGTCAGTGCCACTAAATTTTTCATCCGTCCTCGTCATCGCTGGTCCGACGGCCAGCGGTAAGTCGGGCTTGGCGCTGCGTCTGGCCGAAGCGTTAAACGGCGCGGTTATCAACGCCGACAGCATGCAGGTCTATCAAGACCTGCGGGTTTTAACAGCGCGGCCCAGCACAGCGGACGAAGCGCGCGCGCCTCATCATTTGTACGGTTATTTGGATGGTGCCAAGGCTTGTACGGTCGCGGCCTGGTCTGATCTGGCCGTGCAGACGATCAAACAGGTTCAGGGCGCGGGTCGTTTGCCCATCGTGGTTGGTGGGACCGGGCTGTATCTGAAAGCCCTGATGGAAGGGTTGTCGGACATTCCCGATATTTCCAGCGCGGTCAAAGAAGCATCCCGACGGATGCGCTTGGAAGAGGGCAACGAGGCGCTCTACGCCAGCTTGAAAGAGAAAGACCCAGAGGGCGCGGCGCGGCTCAAACCCAAAGATCGCCAGCGTATTTTACGCGCCTGGGAAGTGGTCGAGGCCACCGGTACGCCCTTGCATGTGTGGCAGGCCAAACCCATCGCGCCCCCTTTGGGGAAGACCTCTTTTTATAAGGTGCTGTTCCGCCCGCCGCGCGAAGATCTCTATGCCGCCTGTGATGGCCGGTTTGAAAGGATGCTCGCGCAAGGGGCGCTGGACGAAGTGGGGGCTTTGCAAAAGCGCGCACTCGATCCGTCCTTGCCGGCCATGAAAGCGCTGGGTGTGCC
>CAYGSN010000067.1:0-1761 GCA_964352675.1 uncultured Pseudobdellovibrionaceae bacterium | reverse complement strand
CCCGTTGGCGCTATGAGCCGTTATCTGACCATAATCGGTTCCTCCGCCTCCTCTCCGGGCGCGCGCGAGGCCGGCAAAAAACTCATGGATTTCCTGCCCGGCCCATTGCGCCATGCCGCCAAACGCGCCGAAGAAGGCGCCCGCGTGGCCCTTGGCGGAGGCACATTCTTTGAGGAAATGGGCTTTTATTATATCGGCCCGGTTGATGGCCATAATCTCGATCACCTGCTCCCCATCCTGCGCAATGCAAGGGACACCAAGCATGACGGCCCGATCCTCATTCATGCCATCACACAGAAAGGCAAAGGCTACCTTCCGGCTGAATCCTCGGCCGATAAAATGCATGGCGTTAAAAAATTCGACGTCGTGACCGGCGCGCAAGCAAAATCAAAGCCCGGCGCGCCCAGCTATACCAAGGTGTTCGCCCAATCCCTGATTAAGGAAGCAAATAAGGATGAGCGCATTGTCGGCATCACCGCCGCCATGCCCGATGGCACGGGGATGGATCTGTTCGCCGAAGCGCACCCGGACCGCATGTTCGATGTCGGCATCGCCGAGCAACATGGCGTCACCTTCGCCGCCGGATTGGCCGCCGAAGGCATGAAACCATTCTGCGCGATTTACTCCACATTCCTGCAGCGCGGCTATGATCAAGTCGTCCACGATGTGGCAATACAAAACTTACCGGTGCGTTTCGCAATAGACCGCGCAGGCTTGGTAGGCGCGGATGGCCAGACCCACGCCGGTAGTTTCGATACGGCCTACCTCGGATGTCTGCCGAATTTCGTGCTGATGGCCGCGAGTGATGAGGCCGAGCTGGCCCGCATGGTCGCCACCGCCGCCGCCTATGATGACGGCCCCATCGCATTTCGATACCCGCGCGGCGAAGGCACAGGGGTGGACATCCCGGAAAACCCGGAAATCTTAGAAATCGGCAAGGGCCGCATTATCAAGGAAGGCACAGATATCGCCATCCTCTCTTATGGTGGACGTCTGCAAGAATGCCTCAAAGCCGCAGAGGAATTAGAAAAACAGGGCAAGAGCGTCACCGTCGCCGATGCGCGTTTTGCCAAACCATTGGATGAAAATCTCATCCGCACCCTCGCCCAAAACCACGCGCAAATGATCACGATCGAGGAAGGCTCCATTGGCGGCTTCGGCTCCTACGTTCTGGAATTCCTCAACCGCGAAAACCTGCTGGGGCAATGCCGCGTCAAAACCATGCACCTGCCCGATACCTTCCAGGATCAGGACAGCCCGGAGAAAATGTATGAAACGGCAGAGTTGACAGCAAAAAGCATTATCAAAAACATAAATTGACATAATTTAAAAGCTTTTGTATAACGAAGCATGTCATTAGATATAACAAAACATAGCTTCACTCATACTTTTGTTTTTCTTTACCTCTTGAAAAACAGAGGAAGCGCGCAAGTGCCCGATATATTTGATGCTTTTCAAACTGTCACTGGGGAATCAATTCCTTCAGGCAGCATGTACTCACAGCTCAATAGAATTGAACAAAGAGGATTTGTCAAAAGCAAAACCATTCCCAGAAAAGAATTGGGCGGTGACGGAAATAACCGGCGTGAAATAAGTTTAACAGATAAGGGCGTAAAAAGAGCAAAAGCACTAGAGTGTATTTTAGAAAGAACACTAAATATGTAGATGATCATTAAAAAAATTGACAGATTAGGAATTTTATCCTAATGTATCCTCATGCAAAATGATGATGAAAACGCCCCCACCGCCCCCCTTCAAACC
>CAYGSN010000066.1:0-1769 GCA_964352675.1 uncultured Pseudobdellovibrionaceae bacterium | reverse complement strand
ATATTGTAATCTGTACAACGGCGAGCAATAACGACGAAGCCAAAGAGCTTCTCAAACGCTTTAAACTGCCTTTCAGAAACTAGATTTGAAGATAAAGAAAAGGATAGAACATGGCAAAAACCTGTATGATTGAGCGCGATAAGAAAAGAGCGAAGATGGTAAAGTCTTACGCCAATAAGCGCGCGAAACTCAAAGCCATCATCAAGGATAAGACTATTCCGGCCGAAGAGCGCTTCCAAGCGGTTTTGACGCTGGCGGAACTGCCTCGCAATTCATCCAAGACACGGATGCGTAACCGTTGTGCCCTGACCGGTCGGCCGCGTGGCTATTACAGAAAAATGAAACTTTCCCGCATTGCATTGCGGGACCTGGCCTCCCGCGGGGAATTGCCAGGCGTTGTGAAGTCAAGCTGGTAAAGGAAAAACAGATATGTCTATGAGCGATCCTTTAGGAGATATGTTGACCCGCATCCGTAACGGGCAGATGGGGCATAAGGCCAGCATCGAATGTCCGTATTCGAAGCTGCGCGCCAATGTGTGTGAGGTGTTGAAGGCTGAAGGCTTTATTCGCGACTTCAAGGTTGAAGACTGCGAGAACAACAAAAAGATGCTGATCATCGAGTTGAAATATGCCGAAGGGCGCGGTGCAATCCGCCAGATGGACCGTGTATCCAAGCCTGGACGTCGCGTCTATTCAAAGGTTGGCGATTTGCCGCGTTTTTACAACGGCCTGGGTATTCTGGTTGTATCCACGCCCAAAGGTGTGATGGCAGATGCACAGGCGCGTGCGGCGAATGTCGGCGGCGAGATTTTGTGCCAGGTATTCTAGGAATTTAGAAGAGAAAGAACAGAGCAATGTCACGTATTGGACAAAAACCGATTACTATTCCTGAAGGAGTTGAGCTGAGCCTCAATGGTCAGGATGTGAAAGCCAAGGGCAAGCTTGGTGAGCTTTCCTTGCGCGTTCACGACGAAGTCTCGATCAAGGCCGAGGAGGTCGCCAATGATGAAGGCAAATCCGAAAAGGTAATCATGTTGGAGCCCCGCTCCAACAGCCGTTTCGCCCGCCAGATCTGGCCGACAATGCGCACGCTGGTGAACAATATCGTGATTGGCGTGAGTGAAGGATACAGTAAGAAGCTGCAGATCCAGGGCGTTGGTTTCCGTGCAAATTTGCAGGGCCAGACGCTGGTTATGACTTTGGGATTTTCCCATGAAGTCAGATACGATGTGCCGCAGGGCGTTAAGGTGACCGTGGACGAGCAAACTAAGATCGAGGTAAGCGGTATCGACAAACAGCAGGTCGGACAGGTTGCGGCAAAAATCCGCGGCTTCAAACCGCCGGAGCCGTATAAGGGTAAAGGTATTCGTTACGCGGATGAATATGTTCTGCGTAAAGAAGGCAAGAAGAAGTAAGGGATAAGACAATGACAAAAGGTTTAACATCAGCCCAGCGCCGCAATTTCCGCACACGCAACAAAATTCGCCGTGTGAATATTGAGCGCAATGCTACACGCGAAGTACGCCCGCGCCTGAGTGTGTTCCGCTCCGGCAAGCAAATCTACGCGCAGGTTATCGATGACCTGAAAGGCACGACATTGGCTGCTGCCTCCACCATGGATGCGGAGCTGAAAGAAAAGCTGAAAACCGGTGCAAATACCGAAGCTGCTGGTGAAGTTGGTAAGCTGGTGGCCCAGCGGGCAAAAAAGGCGGGCGTGGAGAAGGTTGTTTTTGACCGTGGCCGTTACATTTATCATGGCCGCGTGAAGG
>CAYGSN010000065.1:0-1836 GCA_964352675.1 uncultured Pseudobdellovibrionaceae bacterium | reverse complement strand
CACCGCCAGCAGGGTCATCACCCCCAGCCCCATTAGCATTATATAAAACACATTGAGAGAGAAGTGATCGGCGGCTTCCCGCCCCTCCTTCTCCAGCGTTTCACTATAAAGCGGCACGAACGAAACACTGAACGCCCCCTCCGCCGTCACCCGCCGGAAAAAGTTCGGCAGCTTCAGCGCCACAAAAAACGCATCGGCCACCGGCCCCGCCCCCAAAATAGCGGCCGTCAAAATATCCCGAATAAATCCAGCAATCCGGCTCAGGCCCGTCAAGCCCGCCACCGTCGCCATGGCTTTGAGAAGTTTCATGAGTTTTGGTTTATCACAGAGGACGCGCAGTGGACAGGGGGTTTTATTTCTCCGTCATTGCACGCTTCGTGCGTGCAATCCAGATGGATCACACGGACAAGCCGTGTGATGACGAACAAAAAAACTTCGTGATCTTCACGCATTCCTGATTTAAAACAATCCCTATGACCACCAACCCCGAAAAAGAATGGTTTGGCGAGCGCCACGTCTCCCCCGATGAGAAAACCGGGCTGGTGCAGAGCGTTTTCGGCTCTGTGGCCGATCGCTACGACCTTATGAATGATCTCATGTCCGGCGGTCTGCATCGTTTGTGGAAGGACAGTTTCATCCGCCGTATCCGGCCAAGGCCCGGCTTGCGCTATCTGGATGTTGCTGGCGGCACAGGCGATATCGCCTTTCGGATAATGAAAAAAATCCAAACACCTAATACCCAAAACCTAACACCTATAACCATCTGCGATCTCACCCACGACATGCTCCGCGTTGGCCGTGACCGGGCCGTTGACCACGGCTGGCTGGATGGTTTTGACTGGACCTGCGGCAATGCCGAATCTTTGCCCTTCCCGGATAATTATTTTGATGTCTATACCATCGCCTTTGGCCTGCGCAATGTCACGCATATCGATACGGCGCTGCGCGAGGTTGTGCGTGTCCTCAAACCCGGCGGACGGTTTTTCTGTCTGGAATTTTCTCATGTGGAAGAGCCGTTTTTGGCCAAAGCCTATGACCTGTATTCCTTTCAGGTGATTCCCAAAATCGGCCGCTATGTCGCCAAAGACGAGGAGAGTTATCAATATCTGGCCGAAAGCATTCGCAAATTCCCCAAACAGCAGGAACTGGCCGCCAGAATGAGTGCCGCAGGGCTGGAAAACTCAACATATTCAAACCTTTCTGCAGGAATCGTGGCCATTCACTCCGGATTCAAACCTTAAAAGTTTACATAATTTCAGTGGGTTGTTTTTTTTATTTGACAAACGGGGCCGATAAGCGCAATGGTATGCCCATCTAACCATAATATGTGGGATTTAAATTAAGAAAGGGAAGACTCTAATGAGCAACTTTACAAAATCAGTGGTTTACTCCGGTGTTGTCCTGGCCGTCGGCCTGGTAGCGATTTTCGCGATTTACAACAACTCCACACAAGAAACAAATTACTCCTCTATCGAGCCTGCTGCAGGTTCTGAAAGCTCCATCATCGACACAGATTCCATGAGCGAGAGCTTCCAGCAAATCTCTACAGAAGCCGAAGAGATGGCCTCCGACGCTGCTGAGGGCGCTGAAGAAATGATGCAGGATGCAGGCGAAGCCGCTGGAGACATGGGCGAAGCTGCTGCTGATGCCGCTTCTGACGCTGTAAGCGCATCTGAAGAAGCAATGCAGGACGCTGCTGCCGCTATCGAAGAAGCTACGACCGAAGCATCGACAGAAGGCACAACAGAAGAAAGCACAAGCGAAACAGCTGAAGGCCATGAAGGTACAACCGAAGGCGCAACAGAAACTGAGCCAGCCGCCGGTGCTGCAACTTCT
>CAYGSN010000064.1:0-2156 GCA_964352675.1 uncultured Pseudobdellovibrionaceae bacterium | reverse complement strand
CCGCCAAAGAGCTTGCCTTTATTGGCAGTGTCTCCCAAGCCCATTTTAATCCGCTAGATAACGTCAGCGCCTCGGATTTGAATTTTGATTATAGCTATGCTGGATCAAAACGCCTGCGCCCGATCCGCGCTTTTGATGATGGCGTTTTCACATACTTCCAGTTTGAAGATTTTGACGTCATGCCTGCTGTTTTTAGCGTTGATGAAAACGGTAATGAGCGCCTCGTCAATTTCAATCTTCAAGGTCAATATCTGGTTGTCTCCGGCATCGGATCTCAATTCACATTAAGAGACGGTGATACGGCCACTTGCATCTGGAATGATGCTTATCCTCAAGTTGAACCGGCATCTTATGAGCCAGAACCCATCGCAGAGCTGGAAGAGGTCAAAGAGATAGAGGTCGCGTCCGTGCCTGTTCCTTCTCAAAAACCTGATATTGCCGCCCTTCAAGCTGAAAAAGAAGAAAAGCCAAGCCTTTTAGCGCAGCTCTTTTCTAATTTCGATAGCCCAAAAACAGCGAGTCTGAATGAGTAAGGATATTATGATATGAATGATCAAACCCCGCCTGATAGCTTCGATGAAGACCCTAAGCCAAAACCTTTGGATGGTGATCGTGAGTTTCCGACCATAGCTCAAGGCTCAAATGCCTCTAAATTTGGAATCTTTGCATTTCTGGCTGTTGGCGTTATCGCAATCATCTTTGTTGCTTTGGATGGAATGGAACAATCCGCGCCGCGTGAGCTGACAACACCTGAAGAAATCGAGTTTAGAACGCCTACCCCGTCCGGCCCTTATATTGAAATTGAAGAACAAGCAGAAGTGCCGCTCGAACAGCTCGTTCCCCCGATTGACGAGCGTGAGCTTTATGATCCGCTAGAGGCACAGCGCGAACTTCAAATGCAGCAGGAAGCTTTGCGTTTGGCGAGGGAGCAAAAGAAACGCATGGAAGAGCGTAGGCGATCCCCTCAAATTATCTTTGATAACAGCGGTTCAGCGCAAAGCAATGTTGCAGGTGGATCATCTTCCCAAGGGGCGGCTGGATCACTTCTTGGCGGCGGTGAGCAAGACCCCAATATCGCCTTTGCCAATCAATACGCAAATGGCGATGTTGAAATAGCAACGGCCTCTCAGCTACAAAATCTTGATACGCTTGTGACACAAGGTACATTAATTGACGGTATTTTAGAAACGGCCATTCAGAGCGATCTCCCAGGATTGGTGCGCGCGATCGTCAGCGAAGATGTTTATTCCTTTAATGGCTCTCATCTTATTATTCCCAAAGGATCAAAACTCATCGGGCGTTATCGCTCAGGGCTTGTTCGCGGACAATCACGCGTTTTTGTGATCTGGAACCGCCTTATCAGAAATGACGGTGTGAGCATCAATATCGGCTCATACGGCAGCGATGATCTGGGGCGCAGCGGTTTGGCAGGCGAGGTTGATACGCATTTCTTTGAACGCTTTGGTTCATCGGTACTTCTCTCACTCATTGATGGGGCACTCCAGATTGGCGTGAATGCCATAGATGATGACGATCAGGCCACTGTTGCGCTTGATACAGGCACAGATTTTTCAAGATCAGCCGAAATCGCCCTTGATAACTCTATTGGAATACCGCCAACCGTTCATGTCCACCAAGGCGCACGTATCAAAGTCTTTGTCGGCAAGGATCTGGACTTCTCGCAAGTCGCCGGAAATATCCCAAAAAATTGAAAGGCGCGAGATGAGTTCACACAAAAAACCCGTAAAACCCGCCAATCAATCTTTTGAAAAAAGAGAGGGCGCAAAACCTGAGCAGTCAGGCGTTTATCTCAAACAATATATGGGACTGTTCGAGAAATATCTGAATGATCCCGATATTTCTGAAATCTGCGTGAATAAACCAGGTGGGCTTTGGATTGAGAAATCCGGTGAGCCTGAAATGATACTTATTGAGAATAAAGACATCACGAATGATATCCTATGGCGTTTGGGCCGTTTGGTCGCCAATTACACCGATCAATCCATTGCCGCCAATAAACCTTTATTATCGGCATCGCTTCCAAGTGGTGAGCGTATTCAGTTTGCAACGCCGCCTGTTTCTCGTTTTGGCGTCGCCCTATCCATCCGTAAGCAAGTCATGCGGGATTTAAGTCTTGATGATTATCGGGAAATGGG
>CAYGSN010000063.1:291-2357 GCA_964352675.1 uncultured Pseudobdellovibrionaceae bacterium | reverse complement strand
GGATCAGCCTGCTCAATCTTGATAATTTGGTTGTTGAAAAATATTTCAAGCGCTTCCAGGAGCGTGCTTTTCCCTACATCATTGCGCCCCATTATTGCAGTAAAATCATCGATGTTCAGGATCGTTCGCTCTTTATAAGATCGAAAATTCTGGATGTTTAAAGATATTAGTCGCATGAAAATGTCCCCTGACCTCAAATCTTTCGCTGGGGGTATTGTATGCAATGACCGATTTTTGTTCTAGTTTTATTCTCCGGAATCACAAGTTTTTCTATTCACAGGACATGCACGGCTCTTGTTCGGCACCAAGCACAAAATCGATTGGAAGACGGGGGCCTCCTGAACTGGAGAAGAAGAGAGCGGACACGGACACCCCTCCCGGCACGGTGGGTGCAAAACGACCGCGCGACCTCCCTTGTTTCTTCGGGGATGGCTGGGTGCCAAGGGGTATGCACACTCCTTTTTCGATAGACGAGACCATCGTACAGGACCCATGGGCGGCAGACGGTGCGGTCTCGATAAAATTGCCATGGGGGTCTGAGAGGTCACGGGGCACTGCCAGACCGGTAATGCAACAACCAAACATAACGAGTGACTGGCTCGCGAGACGTTCTCATTGGCGCACATGGGCCAAGAGGCAGGGGGTTGGACAGGGGGCGGCACGCCCCCTTCCCGAGGGTCGCCTCAGCGGCCCGAGAAGATGGCGCGGTAATACCGCGCACATCTTGCGTGTAACGCTTTCTACAAAATCAGCCGCATCAAACAGGGTCAGATTGAACCGTGTCAGGCAGCCCAACAAAGAATGCCGAGACATCTACCCCGAGCACGAATGCGAGACGGTAGAGACGGGAGGCGGACAGGCGGTTCTTGCCGGTCTCATATTTCTGGAGCTGCTGGAACGTGACACCGACCCGCGCGGCAAGGGCCGTCTGCGAGAGGCCACGTTCTTTGCGGAGCAACCGAAGCCGCTGCCCGACATGCACATCAACGGGCTCGGCGCGCCCCTTTGGGATCTGGTGACCTGCGCCCTTCAAACCGCCTCCAGTCCGTACCGCCGGAACGCCCGGCGTATGGTGATGGGGGCGACGCTGCAATGCGCGGCGATAGCGGTGAGCGAGGCTTCGTTCTCCGTGATCTGCCGATGCGCGCTCATCACGCGTTTCTTGGATAGTTTGAAGGGTCGCCCAAGATGCTGCCCGGCGCGTTTGGCGCTCGCCATTTTCTCGCGGGTCCGGCGGGAGATCACAGCGCGCTCGTATTCCGCCCATGACGCAGTGTCGATGTACCACTTGCGGCCCTCGGGCGTGCGGGTGTCGATCGCCTGCGTCAGGGACAAGAACGCGATGTCCCGTTGCATAAGGTTATCGAGAAACAAGATCGCCTCGATCGTGGATCGAAACGCCCGATCGATGCCCCAGACGACAAAAACATCACCTGTCCGGAGCGCTGCCTTCGCAGCCTCCAGGCCGGGGCGGAACTTCACGGCGGCGCTCACACCGTCATCGACATACACACGTGTGCATCCCGCCGCTTTAAGCGCTTCCACCTGCTGATCGCAGGTCTGCATGTGCGTGGAAACGCGGGCGTAGCCAATACGTCGGGTGGCGCGGGAAACCTGGCTCATTGCGGCCTCCGTGATGGTTCATAAGGGAACCCTTTCGTCACAGAGCCAAACGGCGCGGTCACAGCGGCCTTCAGATTCCAGAATGGCAACATATCTGCGGTTTTCAAGTTTAAAATTCCTTATTCGTAAATCATATATCCAATAGAACAAATACGTTCCCTTATGAACGCTTCAACAATCAAATACACGTCAATATCGTGTCAAGTGAAAAACTGGACATTCGGTGAGTATTTGTGTATATTGACATCATTATTTAAGGATAGATTTCGAAAGGTGGCCATTATGGGCATTCAAGCATTCAGTGATTTATTTAAGAGCAAGGCAATGGCTGCGGTTATCGCACTTCCATTGGCATTTGGTGGCGTTGCTACCGGCATGATGAGTTCATCACCCGCTTTCGCGCAGGATCAGGTCGCAACCGCACCGAGTGGCGTGGACATGCG
>CAYGSN010000063.1:0-281 GCA_964352675.1 uncultured Pseudobdellovibrionaceae bacterium | reverse complement strand
GACATGCGCGGCGCGATCATCGAATCCCGAAAGGGTTTGAAGGATCACGGCGGCTACCTTGTGATCTGGTATGATGATCGCCATGAGTGGGATGCGGGCCTTCTTGTCTCCATGCTAAAGGAAACGGGCAAACAGAATGTCGTCGCCTTGCCGGGCCGAACGGACGGTATGTTTCAGTTGATGGCTGGCGGGAGAACGGACAGAAACTTGTATGATCTAAATGATGCCCGAAGCGGCCTCTTGGGTGCGATGGCGATTAATTTGGCTAATCAACGCAATAT
>CAYGSN010000062.1:0-2415 GCA_964352675.1 uncultured Pseudobdellovibrionaceae bacterium | reverse complement strand
ACATTTTGCGCAGGTAAAAGCTATGCATCGCCGCGGGCATATTGGTGGAATCGTCATTCCAGTAGAGCAGGTCGAACGGAAACGGTTCCTTGCCCATCAGGTAGTTATTCACCACAAACGACCAGATCAGGTCGTTCGAGCGCAGCAGGCTGAAGGTTTGTTGCAAACGCTTGGCTTGTAGCACGCCTTTTTCCGCAAGTTCCCGGTTCATCATTTCCAGTTGCTCATCATCCATGAACAGCTTGAGATCTCCTGCGTCCTCAAAATCAATCAGCGTGGTCAGGAAAGTGGCCGAAGCGATGCGTTCCGCCCCATTTTTTTCAGCCAGCCAGGCCATTGTGACCGAGAGCAGCGTTCCACCAAGGCAATAGCCAATTACGTTGCAATCCGGCTCCTTCGTGATTTTTTCAATTTCCGAGAGTGCGGCCAGCATGCCCTCACTCATATAATCCTCGAACCGTTTTTGCGCCAGTTTTGCATCGGGGTTGACCCATGATACCGCAAATACGGTGTGCCCCTGATCCACCGCCCATTTAATCAGCGAGTTCTCGGAGCGCAGATCCAGTATGTAATATTTGTTAATCCATGGCGGCACGATCAGCAGCGGACGTTTGAATACTTTTTCTGTGGTTGCTTCATATTGGATCAGTTGCATAAGGTCATTCTGATACACAACTCGCCCCGGCGTGGTGGCGATATTCTCCCCCAACTTGAAGGCTTCGTAATCTGTGGTGCTAATTTTTAGCTCACCCTTGCCGCGTTCGAGATCTTCCAACAGATTTTCCAGTCCGCGGATCAAATTCTCCCCGCCGCTGGAAACCGTCTCGCGCAGCACTTCCGGGTTGGTCATGACAAAATTGGTCGGGGACAGGGCATTGGCGAAAAGCTGGGTGTAAAAGCCCAGTTTCTCGCGTTTATGGGCATCCATATCATCGGAGCTGCGGACGCTCTCATCCATCCATTTGCAGGTCAGGAGATAGGACTGCTTGATAAAATCAAACAGGGCGTTTTCCTGCCAGTCTTCAGCTTTGAAGCGGCGGTCGCCTTTGTCCGGTTCAATCACGGCCCTGGACTGTTCTCCCATGAATTTGTGCGCGCTTTCCTGCCAGAGCTGCATATATTTCTGCCAATATTCCTGCTGGACCCCCCAGAATTTTTCCGGGTTGTTCCAAAAACTTTCCATGAATTCTTGATACGCCTCACTCAAATTGAAGGGGTCAAAATTTGAATACTCCAGATTTGCGCTGCTTTTCTCGATGAATTCTTGAAAAACAGGCTGGGCACGTTCATAAACATTCAACAGCGCCTGTGTTAGTGCCATCGGATCGGCGAGCTTCGCATTCTGCGGCATGTCTGCATCTGGTTTGGAGCTTTTCTTCATTAATAAAATCAATTGTTTGAGGCGAGTTTTTAAACCAGTGCATCCTAATACAAACCGGGAGAAAAGGGAAGGCTTCACACTGTTTCAAAAAAGAGTTGATAGGAGGCTCTCTATCCCTTGAAACCTCTTGATATTCCTGCGTATGATAAGGCATCTGATCCTTTTAAGAAAAGTATAAAGCCCATGAAAACAAAATTTTCTTTCATCGCCATGGTTTTTGCGCTGCTTGCTGTTAGCAGTTGCTCTTACTTTGATACGGGCGCTTCGCCGGATGTTTCAAGTAATCCGGGGGATACGGTCAACCTAATGAATTCCGGTCAGACCCACGGTGGCGGGATATCGGATATTCAGTGGCGTTCACCGGATGCTTTTCGGGACATCAGCAGAAATATGAGCACAGACAGCGTTCAAGTCTTTTCGCTGGATGAAGAGCTTTACCAGCCGCGCAACACGGCGCAGCCAGAAGCTCTGCCCATACAAAATCTCAAGAATTCTGGCGATCTGCAGGTTATTACTTTAACACCGCCGGCTGCCGGCGTGGGGTATAATGATGAGCGTGTTGAGGTTTTCCCGCTGAATGGCGGGATGTAGATACGGTTCGGGCGCATGTCACAGTCTCCCTTTCGCATTGCTGTCGCGGGCCTTGGTACTGTTGGTCGGGGTGTGGTTCGCATTGTTCAGGACAACCCGGAAATGCTGGCTGCGCGCGCCGGACGGCCGATTGAGATCGTGGCGGTGAATGCGCGTGATAAGGTTAAGGATCGCGGTATTGATATGAACCGCTATGAATGGGCCGATAGCCCACAAGATTTAGCTGCCAAAGACGTTGATGCGGTGATTGAGTTAATAGGCGGCGAAGACGGTCCTGCGCTATCCACTGTCAAGGCGGCGCTGTCCTCCGGCAAGCACGTCGTCACTGCGAATAAGGCGATGATGGCGCATCACGGCTATGAGCTTGCGGTTTTGGCCGAGAAAAACAATGTTTCCCTCAATTATGAAGCTGCGATTGCGGGCTGCATCCCTGTTGTGAAAAC
>CAYGSN010000061.1:0-2539 GCA_964352675.1 uncultured Pseudobdellovibrionaceae bacterium | reverse complement strand
CAGCGTGGGTACAATAACCCGTCATCCAACTTCGTACGATCTGCGCGCCGGGAAGCGCGCCTTTGGGCTTTCCCTCGGCAATCAACGCTTCGGGGCTAACTCCGGTCTCGCGTTGGAGGTCATGAAGTTTCTGGCGGATCGCAGGGGTAATTTCGCAAAAATCTGAAGTCATACTAGGTCTGACGTAATAGTACATCAGGTCGCGATAAATTAGAAGTATATAAACTTTTAAGAAAATTTATCTCTATTTGTATTTTTCATAATTTATATCAGAATTAATGTGCCACTATTACAATATGTACAGTAAAGGTCAAACAAAAAATCTTTTGATGTACGGGGGCAAAATGGGGATTTCTGAAGAAGCGATAAGAGCACGCGCAGCGGTGCCGGAGCAGTACCGGCCAACCGATAACGCCGTCCTTGCGCAGGGCTTTGCAGAGTCTTCCCTACAAGCAGAAGACATCACCATTATCGATGAAAACGGCAACGAAGTTGTGTTGGATGGTGCGACAACCGAGGCCGAGCGCCGCAATGCGGCGGTGACGGCGCAAGGACGGGCGGGTGATCAGGAATTCGAAGCCCTCCGCGCAGGCACATCCAACCGTATCGATACCACAGGACTTTCCCAGAAAGAGCGGGACGATGCCCGCGCCCGCAGCAGGGAAAACGCAAACGCCGACGCCCGCATGCAGGCCCTCTTGGCACTTCAGGCGCAGTTGGATGCCGCCTACGAGGCCGCAGACCGCGATGTTGCCGAAATGCTCGATCCACACCTGACGGACGAGGAACGTGACTACCTCGCCGGTATCGAAGATGCGGAAACACTGGCAAAGGAACAGCTTCGGATCGCCCGTGAAAAGCTTGCCTCCGGAGAGATGCCGCAATCGAAATACGACAAATTCAAGACCCGTTGGGATGATCGTGAAGACATCAGGGATACGCGGGCAGAGACAACCGCTAAACTGGCTAGTTTGAAAGGAATGTCAGCCCCAGTAGTTGAGCAGGCTGTCGAGCAGCGGTTGCATGAAACCGATGCGGCAAACATGGCCGCGATCTCTAGGGCACTCGACACAAACGTAAGGGAAGTTGCTGAGGCAGCGACCAACAATCATGTCCAAGCCGGAAACGACGCACAGGAAAACAATGATGCCGACAATTTCGGCTTGGCCGAATTGACTGATGACGACCTCTTTGGCGAACCAGAAGCCTCACCCGGCGTATCGTTTTCGACAGCGCATCAGCATGGGGATGAGAACCCCTTGCGGGATATTGTTCCGGATATTCAGGGGCACCACGGAGCCGCCGCCGGAAACATCGATCAGGCCGAACCAGAGGCGCAAGTTGAACTACGCCTTGCGAGCCATGCCGCGCCGACAATCAGCGCGGGATAATTACTGATCCAATGAGCTAAGTGTTGCCTGACCCGGTGCCCACACATCACGGTGATGGGCGAGTACATTACCGAGCTGCCCGCGCAAATCCGCCACGTTGATTGTGAAATCATAGCCCCGCACATAAAATGTGAGGTCAGTCGCCGTGCCTTTTGATTGATTGATACGGTACTCTACCGGCACGCCGCGCCCGGCAAAGGCAGACTTGAGTCTTTCCCCGAGTTGCTCCCCTTGTTCAATCGTCGTGCCGCGTTGCAAATTGATAAATATCCCGACACCGCGATGATTGGGGTCTTCGGAATAATCTTGCATCTCATGCATCATCTCGACCGGTGTACGACCTGCGGCTTCCGCCTCATTTCCACCGGGCAAGGCAGCCAGAGCCGCTCCACCTAGCAAGACGCCAAGCGCGCCACGGCGGGTAAATCCGCCGTCATGCTTGGAATCGAATGTCTCTTTTAAATGTCTCATAACGAAATCACGCTTAAAATATGCGTAATTTATACGCTTATTATAATAAAATTGCAAGAAATGTGTGAATTCTTGCGTACTCTTATCTTGTTCGTGACTGTGTATTTTGGCAGACATAATCCATCGTTATTGTCACTGAGGAGATTTAATCATGAATTTACAGAATACAATCTTGAAAAATTGCGGAAATCCGCCAATCTGTGATTTACGGGCGATCCGAACATCCCCGAAAAACCGCACTCAGTGCCGCCTGACAAAAAGGATGGGTTTTGTCCCGTCCCTCTCTGCCGTGAAAGGTGGTGCGATATGAGCGTTTGGCCGCAAATCGACTGTACCGGGCGCAGGCTCGGCTATGCCCGTGTTTCCACCAAAGACCAGAAACTCCGCATGCAGCGCGAGGCGCTGAAAGCCATTGATTGCGATATGGTGTTTGAGGATTTCGGGGTGTCAGGCTCCAAGAGCTCCCGCCCCGGCCTCGATAGCCTGATGAAGGCGCTGCGCCCCGGTGACAGCGTCATCGTCTTTAAGCTCGACCGTTTGGGGCGGAGCGTTCTCCACCTCTCCGACCTACTGGTGCGGTTTCAGGACATGGGCGTGCATTTTGTCTCACTGTCCGAAGGCATCAACACGACCACGCCGGGCGGCAAAGCACCGGGGCCGGGTAGCCAACCTACGGC
>CAYGSN010000060.1:0-2558 GCA_964352675.1 uncultured Pseudobdellovibrionaceae bacterium | reverse complement strand
GTGGGGGGGCGGGCTGAAGGTAAGCGGCCTGTCCCAGCGTTATGAACCCGGCGGCCGCATTTGGGTTTGCCGTTCCGGTATAATCAGGCTCCTGGTTTTGCAGGGTTCCTTGTTGCGCATAATTATCGCTGCGGTTGCGTTGTTGCAGGAAACGGTCTGAGGCAGGGCGCAGGCGCTCTCCCGCCGGCTGGTCAAAGGGCGCAACGGCATACAGCGCGCTGTCCTGAGCAAAGGAGGGCGCGGTGAATCCAATAAAGGCCGTGGCGGCGTAGGCAAGTAATATAAGGGACCGGAGAGACATTTGAGAGCGTTGAAACGGATGAGGTTGTAACCACCATCAGTGTAGCGCGGAGCCGGGATGTTTGTGAATCGTTTTCTGTTCTTTGTCCCCGGATAACTTGTATTTTTCACTCAGCGCGGTATATCAGGAATCATGAGCATTCATATTGTAAAACTGGTGGTCGGGGTTGAGAGCCTGGAGGAGTATGCAGCCTGGCTGGAGGGGGCGGTTGAGGATTACCACGGCCAGCCTGCCACAGCTGTGTGGACGCGGCACATGCCCAAGCGCGCCGATGAGCTTGTGCGTGAGGGGTCTTTATATCGCGTGATCAAAAACCGTATCCAGTGCCGCCAGCGGATTTTAGGTTTTGAAAAGGTCGAGCATCCGCAAAAAGGCACGATGTGCCGGATTATGGTTGAGCATCCCTTTATCCAGACGATGGCCCAACCACACAGGCCGTTTCAGGGGTGGCGTTATCTGGACCCTGCGAAAACGCCGAAGGATATTGGTCCTTTTGCCATGGATTCTGAGGCTCAGGCACCGCCGCCGGAGTTGGCACGGGAGTTGAAGGATGCGGGATTGCTGTAATTTTGACATAACTTTAGCGCCGTGCTAATTTTCGGCGCTTGTTTCACTGTGTTTAATGGAGTCCTTATATGAAGTTTTTCCAAAAATTGAAGCCCCGTGCCGGGAATATGGATCTACGGATTGCTGCGCAAAATATGCGCATTGTCGCCGAGCACGGCTATGGGGAGGTGTTTGTAAAAGGCAGTGGCGGGTTTTCGCTGGGTGAAGGCATAAAGATTGATCCGGAGCGCACAATTGCGATTGTGGGGGCCGGGCCTTCGGCGCGTTCGGAAGAAGGCGTTGCGGCGCTGGCTGCGCGTAAGGACAGATCCGGAAAGCGAATGATGGTTGTTCTGGCCGGGGCGGGGTATACGCGCCTGGGTGATGGTTTCAAGCATGCCGATGCGGTGGTGCTCAATCATCCCAACAGTCTTTATGTTGCCGGTGTGCCCGGTGTGGGCGCGCGTGATCTGCCGTATTATGTGTGCTCTATGGCGCCTGCCGGTGCGGAAGAGGGCAACCCATCGGTTTTTGATGCAATTTCCGGGTATGGTCACGGTGATAATATCCGCTTGTGGCATGCATATGTGGACGGTATGGAAGAACCTAATCCGGACCAGTTGGCCATGACTAACCCGTCCGGCGCAACAGGGGCGGCGATGCTCCTTTATGCGGCGATGTATGAAATCGCCGGGCATAAAGGGAAGCTGAAGATTGAATTTTTTGGCATGGACGGTACGGCCGATTATAAAGAAGGGCACATGGATAATCCTGCCTTTCATGTCTGGTTGGAAAATCTAAAAGCTGATCAGGTTGCTGTGAGGGTTGGAGGCGGCGTACATATGGTTGCGCGGGAATACTGGCACCAGACCTTGGAAATTCTAGATTTTTTGGAACATTATCCGGATGCAATCCAGAGCTTGCATTTTCATGGAACATCCGTCAACGCAGCCTTGTTTAACACGCCGGACGAGCATCCGCGTCTGGCTGAGGAAATTCGCCGTTCTCATGAGGTTATCGAGGGCGAAGAGCCCGGCGTTGAGCCGGGCCTGAAGCATCATCCGTAAAAAAAATTAAAAAAATGTAAAAAGAAGTTTGACAGGATAGAATCAAAGCGTTATATATCCGTCCACACATCGCGGAACACCCGCAGGTTGCGGGTCGTGAAGGCGGTGTGTTTTGTTGTTTAAGTCCCATGTTAGCGTTTACTAATTAAATCGGGATTTCAAATGATTTTGATTGACGGGTGTGCGGTTTTTTGATTATAGTGCGCTCACTCTACTTTGAGAGATTCGGAGCCAAGTAATAAGAAGTAACCTTCTTACTTTTTATTTCTCGGTTCTTTTTGGTCGCTCGGTTGGTTGCTTTTTAAGTGGCTTTCTCTTGTGTCCATTTGAATTAGAGTACGGTTCTTGAACATCGTGGATAAGAAAAGAAGAGATACGCAGGCAGCAGTGCTTTGTCCTCGCAAGAGGTATGTATTGAATACATTAAAACAAAGAAACTGCTTGTCCGTTTGCGCTTTTGCAAAGATGGATTAGTACTGTGTGTCTCGACGCACAACTTTTGAATTTCTTCGGAAATTCATACAGTGTACAAGCAGCTTTTCTGAAATATACTTCAGAAAAAGTAGTCAATTTAAATAAGTCAATTTATAGATTCTTTTGATGATGGATTCAAACTTAAGAGTTTGATCCTGGCTCAGAACGAA
>CAYGSN010000059.1:0-2855 GCA_964352675.1 uncultured Pseudobdellovibrionaceae bacterium | reverse complement strand
GAACCTCCGCATGGCGATACCAAAAACCGCTGCCTTACCGCTTGGCTACACCCCAAAACGTGATAAACGAACGAAACCTACACCATTCATTGAGGGGGAGGCAAGAGATTTCCAACAGGAATTGTGGAAGAAATCTCATTTTTTTTAGCAGTATTTTCCAAAATTTACTATATTACGATTCACAGCTTTATTTTAAAGGGAATCATCCATATGGGATTCAAACGAACACATGAAGGCCGCGTTTACTTCAAAAACGCTTCTCCTTCAGCAAATGACGAGGTAACGACATTGAAGCGCCAGAGTGAGCCGGAACTGCGCCGGGAACCGTTAACAGGCGGAAATAGCAGCTCATCAGGGGCGTCAGCCCAGCAAACCCAGATGCAGATTATCGGGCTGTTGCGGGCTTTGAATGACAAACTCAAAACCACGCAGACCGATCGGCATAAAATGCGTAAGGAGCTGGATGCTTACCGTGCGCTGATCCAGCATCTGGAGGAAAAAGCCGATCGCAGCGAGCGCGCTTATCTGGATCTGGAACAAAAGATGTCCCTCAAAGGAGGGGGCGATGCGCGTGCCCAGAAAGCGGAAAAACAGGCTTTGGAAGCTCTTGAGGAACTCAAGGAAACAAGGGCCGCCCTCGCAGAGCTGGAAGAGAAGGCGATGAAGGCTGATACGCATGTTCTGGATTTGAAAGACCAGATGGCGCAGGCCCGCAAATTCGGCGGCGAGTTGTCGAAGCGTCAGTCTCAGCTTGAAAAAAAGCAGCAGGAGCAGGTCCAGCAATTAACGGCGGAGGGGACGAGCTATGCCGCCCTTCTTGAGCGTTTGAGCAAAAGCGAGGAGCGTCAGGACAGCCTGGATGAGAAAGTCAGCGAGGCAATCGGACAGCAGGAAAAACTTCTGCGTAAGATTGATAAGGCGATCGAGGACCGCGCCCGCTTTATGCGCAAGATTGAGCGCATTGAGGAAACCGTTATCCAGACCCGTGATGCGATGAATGCCAAGGCGATGGTGCTGTTGACCGACCAGAATGGCGGTGTACAGGCTCGGCTGGAAGACTCCGAAGCTTTAGGCGATGTTGCCACCGCTCCACGCAGTATTGCGGTCGATTTGCCCTGGTGGCGTCAGGCTATGCGCATAGAATCCGCAGCGATTCTCTTCCTGCTTGTGGCTGGTGTGCTTTCAGGCTGGCTGATCAGCGAATTCCAGAAGCCGCAATTGCCAAGTTTGGATAATTTTGATGTGGCCGAGTTGCAACAGGCTATGTCGGAGCAATCGCGGGCAGAGCGTCTGGCTGACCAAAGTTGGAGTGTTCAGCAGGATACAAGCGCGTTTTCTGAGGAATTGCCGCAAAGCGTTCAGCAAACTATTCCTGCTGAGGACGTGGCGCAAATACAGGCACAGGAGCCGGAGCTGGAGCAAAGGTCTGCCCTGAATGATGATATCGGTGCGCTGGATTTGAACAATGAAGACGAGGTTTTGGCTGCGCTGGCCGATGATCCCGACCGTGTGGCCGCGGCCCTGAATGCGATTGAGCCTTCAGCCGTTCCGCCGCAGGGAGAGGCGCAGCAAGAGGCGGAGCCCGCGTCGGTTTCCGTCCCCAAAACAGAAACGCAGGATTCTCTTGAGGCCAAAACCGCCCCGCAACCCGCGCGGGTTGTTACCGCGCCACCGATTAATATTTCCCGCGATGCGGATCTCCCTGAGGTGGTACAGGATATTGAGGCACAGGCTTTTGAAAGCATACCGGAGGCGCAGCACGACCTCGCCGCGATCTATATTGCCGGGCATGCAGGCGTGAAGCAAAACTACAAACGTGCGGCGTTCTGGTTTGAACAAGCCGCTGCGGGTGGTATTGCCAATGCCCGCTACAACCTCGGGGTTTTGTACCATCAGGGACTGGGCGTGAAGGCTGATATTGATAAGGCCATTGAGTTGTATGACGCTGCGGCCGATCTGGGGCATCCGGAAGCGCAATATAATCTGGGGATTGCTTATATTGAAGGGATTGGCGTGGGATACGATCCGGCAAAAGCGGCTGGCTATTTTGAGAGTGCCGCCGATCAGGGCGTGATGGAAGCGGCTTATAATCTGGGACTGATTTATGAGAATGGTCTGCTGGGCCAGCCCCAGCCTGATGAGGCGCTGATGTGGTATAAAACCGCGTCTGATGCCGGAAGCCCGGAAGCCAAGGCTGCGCTGGAGCAATTGGCCAAGACGTTGGGAATTTCAATCAAAGAAGTCAACAAGCTGGCCGATAGCATGCGCGAGATCAAAAAAACCCGCGCCAAGGCGCTTGAGACCGGCCAAAAAACAGGAAGCGCCGCCCCGTCTATCATTAAGAATGCCGGTAACCAGACATTGGTGGCGCAGGTCCAGACTTATCTGATGCAGGAAGGGCTTTACCCCGGCCCGGCGGATGGTGTGGACGGTCCTTTGACCCGTGATGCGATCCGCTCTTACCAGTCCCGCAATCAAATGCCGGTGAGCGGGGAAGCTTCGCAGGACCTGCTGGCGCATATGGTGGCCAATGCAGATCCTGGTGAGTTTGGTTCAAGGGAAGAATAAACCCGCTTTAATATGCTTAAAGCAGTAACCCCTGTCTGATCCAAAAGGCAGGGGTTTTGTTTTGCAGGGTGTGAGCTGCTTGTGCGGCATCTTCAGCACTCTTGAATAGTCCAAAACATGTCGCGCCCGATCCGGACATACGCGCCAGGGCACATCCCCGCGAATCCAAGAGTGCTCTGAGTATTTCCGAAATTTGTGGTACGATTGTCATGGCCGCGTCCTGCAAATCGTTTCTACGCCGGGACAGGCATTCAATAAAGTGATCAAAACTCTCAAATTCCGGGAGC
>CAYGSN010000058.1:0-3462 GCA_964352675.1 uncultured Pseudobdellovibrionaceae bacterium | reverse complement strand
ACCGTTAATCGGTTTTCGCCTGTTTCGTATTTATGTATTTGCTGTGCCCGAACGCCTATTAAATCTCCCAATTCACCTTGAGAAAGACTCCGGTTCTGACGAAGAAAACTCAGCTTCTTGCCTAACTTCGCATTGAAATCAGTGTTTTTTGGTTTTGCTTGCTCCATTTTTTTAGTCCATTCGTGTGGTTTGCAAGCACAGCCAAAGTATCAAACCCCATCATTTATTTGGCATGTCTCCCAATCTTTAGCTCTACCAAGACATGCGCGCGCTTTTGTTAAGATCATTATCGGGATTTTTATTTGACTAAACGGGATTCAACCTGATGCGTATAATTTTACTGAATTTATTAACTCTGAGGTGAAAGTCATTGAAATTGCTGCACAGTGCCTTTTTATGAATTTGTAAAAATTCAATTATGAGTAAGGATGCGCTATGAAGAACCGGTATGTTTTATTTTTATTAATATCATTGATACTGGTTTCATATCCCGAAGCAGCTCACGCACAAGCCTTATTTGATTCAGGAACAAATTTTCTAAACGCCTTAATGAATTTGTTGACCAACACCTGGGCACGGATCATTGCAATTATCGCGGTTGTCGGACTAGGCATTCTTTGGATGACAGGACGTTTGGCTTGGGGAATAGCAGCTTCAGTTATCGGCGGAATTATTCTCGTATTTGGCGCACCTGCGATTGTGGACAGCATAGCCGGCTCACTTTAAGGAGTTGGCATTTATGGAGTTCAAGGACAATCAAGATTTAGATCCCCTATTTGTCGGTATGACAAGACCGCCACTTGTATTGGGCGTGCCCATGGAGTTTTTCGGGATTAATTTTATCCTCTTTGGGATCGGAATGATTGCTTTTGCTTCGCTCTCTGGCAAAGCCCTCTTTTTCTTAAGCGTCTGCATTCCGCTCCATATCGCAGCGTATATTTTGACGGAAAAAGAGCCTCACTGGATGAGCATTTATATTACGAAATTAACGAGGTGTGGCCCGATACAAAACAGAGCGTTTTGGAAATCAAACAGCTATAAACCATGAAAGGATTGAGCCTCAATGCTGAAAGCGGCGAGAAAAGAAGATATGAGATACGGTCATGTTGCAAAACGTGAGATCTCTGTCGAGTCCTTCATTCCCTACTCGCGTCACTTAAATGATACTACACTCAAAACCAAAGCAGGCTATCTTCTAAAAATCATAAAAGTTGAAGGGCTTCCTTTTGAAACGTCCGATCAGGTTGATTTGGATAGCCGCAAAAACATCCGTGCCACATTATTAAGAGGGATCAGCAATTCTCGTTTTGCCATTTATCAGCACACTATCCGAAGGCAGGTCTTTGACCAGCTAGATTCCCACTTTGACAATCAATTCTGTGACGATCTCGACCGCACCTATCAAAAGAAGCTCAGCACAAAAAAAATGTTTGTGAATGAGCAATATATCAGCATCATTCGAAGGCCAGCCAAAAGCAAAATTGGCCTTATGTCTGAACTCAGCCGGACATTGTTCTCCAAAGTTGATAAAGACCATCAAAAACAAAATGAAGCTGAAAATCTCCGCGCTCTCAATGAAGCGGTCAATAATATGCTTTCCACCCTCAAACCCTACAAGCCTAAGCTACTCAGCGTACAAAAAGACGATCACGGCTTTTATTCGGAAAACCTATCCTTCCTTTCATATCTGATAAATTTTGAGAATAAAAAGGTAAGACTGCCGGAACAATCAATCGCCAGTTATTTACCTGAAAAGCGCATTTCCTTTGGTCGTGAAACATTTGAATTAAGAGGCGCAGCGCCAAACGATATTAAGCTTGGGGCTGTCTTATCCGTAAAAGAATATGCTTCTACCACAGGTGCAGGAATGCTGGATAATCTGCTCGCCCTGCCCCATGAATTTATTCTTTGTCAGAGCTTCGGTTTTGTCGATCGGCAAACCTCACTCTCCGCTATGAACGAAGCAGAGCGCAAAATGATTGCAACAGAATCTGGTGCAGAAAGCCTTATTCTGGATATTCAGGATGCGCGTAATGATCTGGCCTCCGGCCTATCGACCTTTGGCGAACATCATATTTCTCTCACCGTCCATGCGCCCGATAAAGACAGGCTCGATTTCGGGATTAGCGATATTTTGAGCGTTTTTACCAATATCGGGCTAATCTCCGCGCGAGAAGATGTAAATCTAGAGCCTGCATTTTGGGCTAATCTTCCGGGGAATTTCAGCTATATTGCAAGGCGCTCACTGATTTCGAATAAGAATTTTGCCAGTTTTGCGAGCCTTCACACATTTCCAGCTGGAAGCAAAACCGGCAATCATTGGGGCGAGGCTATCACACGGCTGGAAACCACGTCTGGAACGCCTTATTGGTTTAATTTTCATGAGCGGGATGTTGGCAATTTTACTGTGATCGGCCCGACCGGAACAGGTAAAACAGTCCTCCTCACCTTCCTCATGGCACAAGCACAGCGCGTAAAACCAAGATCCGTCTATTTTGATAAGGATCGCGGCGCTGAAATTTTCATTCGCGCGATTGGCGGGGATTATACCAATGTCATCTCTGGTGAGCCAACTGGCCTGAACCCTTTACAGATAGAAGATACCCCTGCAAATAGAGCATTTTTAAAAGACTGGCTCGATTTGATTATCACATCAGATGGCGGCGCAAAATTATCGCCGCAGGAAAGTGATATTCTGAGCGACGCCATCAAAGCCAATTTTGAAACGCCGCTCGAACACAGGCGGCTTCGATATTTTTCAGAGCTTTTGGCAGGATATGACTCTGGCGATGCGTATTCCCTATCAGCCAGAATAGCTAAATGGCACAGTGGGGGCGAAAAAGCATGGCTCTTTGATAATGAGGAAGACACACTCTCGCTTGGAAATTCCACACTAGGCTTTGATCTTACGTCTATATTAGATGATGCCACCTCACGCGCACCATGGCTCATGTATATTTTTCATCGTATTTCGGCGCTCATGGACGGTCAAAAGACAATTATCATGCTCGATGAAGGCTGGAAAATGCTTGATGATCCTGTTTTCACATACCGTATCAAAGACTGGATGAAAACAATCCGTAAACAAAACGGCATTCTGGGCTTTGCCACGCAATCGGTGCGAGATGCCCTAAATTCCGATGTGGGGGATACCATCATCGAGCAATCTCCTACACAGATATTCTTGCCTAATAATAAGGCATCCGAAGATGATTACTGCAAAGGCTTTGGTCTGACCCAGCATGAACTGAAACTCATTCGTGAAATTTCGCCGGAATCTCGCTGCTTTCTTATTAAACATGGCAGTGACTCCGTGATTGCCCGTCTTGATTTAAGCGGCATGGATGATTTTATCGCCGTTTTGTCAGGACGCACGGAAAGCGTCAATCTCATGGATCAAATTATCTCTGAAACCAGCCCAAATCCTGAAGACTGGCTTGGGCTTTTTATTCAAAGGAGAAC
>CAYGSN010000057.1:0-3550 GCA_964352675.1 uncultured Pseudobdellovibrionaceae bacterium | reverse complement strand
CTGAAACCAGCCCAAATCCTGAAGACTGGCTTGGGCTTTTTATTCAAAGGAGAACTCAAACGTGAAAAAAATCTTTATTACAGTCATTGCTACGACCTTGGTGCTTTTCACTTCCAACCCTTCAAAGGCGCAAGGCATCCCTGTTTACGACGCCTCTGGCTATGCACAGCTTATTGCTCAGCTGGATGCTATGGCCGATGACTATGCCAATCAGATTGACCAGCTCGAAGAAGCGGTTAGACAAGCCGATGCAATTACCGGAACGCGTAATATGGGCGATGTGGCAAACGGGGTATTTGAACAGCAACTTCGCCAATATCTTCCCAATACATGGCAAGACACGCTCAATATGATTAACGGCGCGCCTATCCCAAATGGCGCTCTTGGCACACAAAATATCTATAGCAATCTTTATAGTGAGTTTGAGCCCTTATCAGGAGCAACAATTATGCCCTCTGATCCAAGCGGACAAGTCGCCAAAGCCATTGATCGAAGAACCGGCACGACCTATGCCGCAATCGCAGCCAGTGAACAGGCTTACAACAATATCCCTGTTCGAATGCAGACTTATGAATCTTTGCTCAGCGAGCTGAATAATAGCGATGATTTAAAAGCATCTGTTGATCTGAATGCCCGCATTTCGGCTGAAAACGGGATTTTGATGAATGAGATTATGCGCCTGAATGCCATTCAAATTCAGCAAAACTCCTCCATTGATAACACGCAGCTCATGGAAAACCGCCGCGCGGCAACCTTTAACCAATATGACCCTGAACTCGCAAGGCAGGCCATTCAATTCCCAGATTAAGGAGAAAACACACATGAAAAAACTACTCACCCTCTCATTTGTATTGATTGCTTTTAGTATAAGTGGTTGCTCGCATTACAGCGAAAAGAAAGCCCCATGCGGCAATAAAAAAACAGCCAGCTTGTCCGGCAATCCTTGTGATCCGCTGCCTATCAATGTAGCAGAGATCACCAAAACCAAAACGAAGGATCATTCATGAGAAAAGTCCTTCTCTTAAGCCTAACATCATTATCTTTGAGTGCGTGCATACAGGGCGACAATCCCTTGCAGGATGTTGAGACGAACACGCTCGCGCAAAAAATCTTCGAAAGCCAAAACTATAAAAGCTTTTGCGGCAAGATGTGGGCGAATCCTGACTCTGTAAGCGCAGACGGCCAAAAATATAAAGAATGTGAAGACCGCGCATCCCTAATTGCAATTTCTCTTAAAGAGACAGGATTAGGCGATATTTCTGCCCGTAATGTCAAAGCTATCAAGCGTTGGAGCGAGATTGATCTCATTATTGAGCACCTTCAAGACGAAGCGCGCAAAAAAGCGCGAGATGACAGCAAAAATCTTTGGGGTGATTGGAGCAAGAAACAAGAATGATCGAGGCTCTCATCAACAATATTGATAGTGTCATTCTCGCATTCGTCCAAGGTGCGTTTGGAAGCCTAACGCCGACTGTTCAGCTTCTCTGGCGATTGATGTTCATCATCTTTATTGCTGTTTTTGGCTATAAAGTCATTATTTCCGGCCGTTTTGCTGCAACGGATTTAATCGTAAATACATTAAAGATTATCGTTCTCCTCTTAATCGCAACCGAGTGGGATACGTTCTTCCTTCTTGTTTATAATATGGCGACTGATCTGCCCTCCGATGTGGCCGGCCAAATCATGACAGGCGCGGCTAATGCAACACCGAATGCAGTCGCAACTGACGATACATCCGCAAACACCATCCTCTCCCAGTTTTATGACAGGGCTATGGATATTGTCAGCGATATTTTGGAAGGGGCTGGCTGGTCCGATTTAGGGAAATACTTCCATGCCGCAGTGATCTGGTTTGGGGCTTTGGCACTCACCGGCTATGCCGCCATGCTGATTATCTTGGCTAAGATTGCTGTCGCTATTCTGCTTTCAATCGGACCGCTCTTTATATTGCTTTTGATTTTTGCCAATACGCGCAATTTGTTTGAAGGCTGGCTGCGCACACTACTCAATTATGCCATCATACCAATATTCGTCTATGCCCTGCTCGCCTTGCTCTTAACGATTGCAGAGCCGCCTCTTCAAAATCTTGAAAATAATTCAAGTGGAGATGCACAGACCCTTTCTTATATCGGCCCGTTCTTCTTTGTCTCAATCGTCTCGGTTCTTCTGCTTATGCAGGTTATGAATATGGCGGCATCAGTTACAGGCGGGCTATCCCTATCAACAATGGGATCGGCAGCTTGGACATCCAGATTGGCATCACGCTTTGGCAAAGGAACGCCCAAAGGATCATTCACTACTGGCGTAATGGGCTACAACATTGCCCGTCACCCGGTTCAAACAGGAAAAGCTATGAGCGCGCGCGTGACGACAGCAGCCAAGAATATCAGAGGATTTTAGAAAGTGACAAATACAAAGACACCGGAATATTATAAAAAAGGCGAAACATGGGATCAGGAAGTGATTGCCAATGCCTTGCTATCGCGCAATCGCGCTTGGATCATGGCCTTTTTCTGTATGGGGATCGCCGCGCTCTCTCTTTTGACGCTGATTTTGATCTTACCGCTTAAAACCTTTGAGCCTTATGTTGTCACAGTAGATCAAACAACGGGTTATCTCGAAGTCACCAAAGGACTTTATGACGGAAGTCTCACACAAGATGAAGCTGTCACTCAGGCCAATCTTGTGAAATACGTATCTTTGCGAGAGCAGTATAATCCGGCCATTTTAAAAGAAAATTATGAAGCTGTAGAGCTTATGTCTGATGGTGAAGCCTTGAAGGAATTTCAGGAGCTTTGGTCTGGAACGAACCCCGATAACCCCTCAAGAAAGCTTGGCGCAAAAGCCTCTATCGACATCAAAATCAAGTCTGTTTCTTTCATCAATGACAAAACGGCGTCAGTGCGTTTTATGCGCGAGGTCAGAGAAAATGATCGCATAAAAACAGGGCATTTCAACGCTGTTATCCAGTTTCAATATTCGCAAAAACCCATGCAAATGAAAGACAGATTTTCTAATCCGCTTGGCTTTCAAGTCACGCATTACCGTATTAACCCAGAAGTATTGGAGAGAGTTCGATGACATTTAAAAAATTATTATTAGGAACAGCCCTGATTTCCTGCCTATCCATATCCCCTGCACTGGCAGGTAAAGACCCAAGACCAACGAGCGCCGACGCCCGTGTGAAAGTCGTCACCTATCATGAAAATGATGTTTACCAGATCAGAGGGCATTATGGCTATTCAACGGTGATTGAATTTTCGGAAAAAGAGCGCATTCAAACGATCTCTTTGGGTGATACCGAAGCTTGGCAAGTGATGAAGCCCGGCCAGCCCAATATCATGTTCATCAAGCCTTTGGAGGAAGATGCCGAAACCAATATGACTGTTATTACAGATAAAAGGATTTATACCTTCGAGGTAACTGCCGGAGACGCCTATTCGCCTCGATCTTCGGACTTAACCTTCCGGCTAAAATTTCATTACGCCGATGAAGCCGCCAAAGAGCTTGCCTTTATTGGCAGTGTCTCCCAAGCCCATTTTAATCCGCT
>CAYGSN010000056.1:0-3582 GCA_964352675.1 uncultured Pseudobdellovibrionaceae bacterium | reverse complement strand
CAATCGTCCCAATATTCGCATGCGGCTTGTTCCGCTGAAATTTTTCCTTACCCATCTTTTGCTCTCTTCCTTCGTATATAAATGCAAGATGAACTGCGCCTTGGCGCAGATAAACCATGTGAATGATTTAGATAACTGAACCCCGCCTGTCAACGGGTTTTTTTACTGGAGCGGGTGAAGGGAATCGAACCCTCATAGCTAGCTTGGAAGGCTAGTGCTTTACCACTAAGCTACACCCGCTTCAGACAGGCATAAAATCCTGAATCTATCAAATTGTCAAGAATTCAAAATTCTTCTCGTGCAGATACGCAATAATGCCGCAGGTACTTTCGTGAATCTCTTTACCGTCATGCGCCAAAATGATATGCGCCGAATGTTGTTCTTGCATAGCCGGGTTCTGCTCAAGGAACGCTTGCAGATCCGCTTGCGTATGCACATTGAACTTTCCCCTGTGCCGCTCGTTCAAGACCCAGTCACTGGTCGAAAACGTGCAGAGACTGTCAACCGCACGGGCCATCTCCGTCCGTCCGTACCACGGTAAAGTCACATCCGGAGCAGGAAACCGATCAAACCCCTGCTCTTTCAGGAAAGACTGCAGCCTGTCCTTCTTCTCCACGCCGGAAAACTCCGAAATTTTATGGCCCAACCCTGTCCGGATGAGGCTCTCGATTTCTGCCGTTATCTCCTCCGGCTTTACCAAATACGAACCCATTCCACGGTCCATATAGGGGAAGCGGAAATACTTCTGCGTACGCTCAACTCCAGCGCGGTTGTATAAACCCTCAAGCACAGCCTCGGTCCGCAGGATTTCCTCCTTGCACTCCTCCATACTAAGCCCCGAAAATCGCCTGTGGCTATAGGCATGGTTGGCCATGATATATCCCTTGCGAATACCGTAAATCACGGCCTCCGGCCGGGCCTCCATATGATCCCCACGGTTGAAAAACACCGCAGGGATATTGCGCGCGGCCAGAAAATCCACCAGCGTCTCAAAATGTACAGAGGGACCGTCATCAATGGTTAAGTAAGCTTTTGGCATAACTAGGGCTGTGCCTTCATCAAACCGGAAAGCGCCAGATACGGATTGCGCACATGAATGACAGGCATCTGATCCAGATCGCGTTTGACGGACTGCACACCGTTTAGCACAAAGAACTTTCGAAATCTTGCATAATCAAACGCATCCCTCTTCACCAGATGGTCCATCACGCCGCCCGTGAGGTACAAGCCGCCATAGGAATTAGCTGTCACCACGGCATTGGCCGCAAAGAGTCCGAAAAACTCATGGAACACACGAATGGCATCGCGCCCTTCATGGGTTTTGGAATTATCCAAAACCTCTTCCGGAGTATTTGCCGAAAATTCCTTGCCGCCCATCATACAAAATGCGCGGTAGATATTCAGCAAACCCGGACCACTCACAAAATTCTCAAAAACAGGCAGAGTTTCGCTATCTTTCAGACGCTGAACCAGCTGCACAACCAGCCAATGCTCATCTGTTAAGGCCGCCACCGGCATATGACCGCCATGGGTACGCTGCACATGGTTTTCACCCCGGCTGCACCGGATCAGATACCCCAGCCCCAGCCCTGTTCCAGGGCCAAGCAGGCACCGCGGCTGGCCTGCACTCCTATCCGACCCTTCCAGAAGGACGTTCTGCTGCGTTGCCGGAAGATCCACCAACCCCCATGTGGCCGCGGCAAAATCGTTCAGGACGATCTCAACACTCCACCCCGCGGCCTTCAGCACAGCGGGAGAGATCACCCATTCATTTTGATTAACAAAACGCCAGTGCTCACCGTCTTCATAGGCGGCCGTCGCAATCCGCAACGCGCCTGTTTTACCCTCGCTAAATTCATACAGCGCCTCCTCAAAACTTTGAAACTGCGCCGCTGGAAACTTTGTCACGTCACCGGCAATTTCGCCGTCCCCTTCAAGGGCAAAGCGCGCATAGGTTCCGCCAATATCCACCAACACTCTCATATCCGAATTGTGCCTGATTACCCGGCGCTTGAGAACCTATTTTTCATCCCTTGACGGCAAAGGGATGTAACCTAATTTCATTTACATGCGAAACTACTAATGAAATGGAATACCGTCACGCTAATATATATCTCTCGTTCTATCCCTTTGAGCGGAGTTGTGACGTGCACCCGGGAAGGCTCTTCTGGCTTCAATCCCCCGAACACCAGGGAGCCTTCCTTTTAGCCTATAAGATCCTGAAGCCCGTATCCGATGGCAAAAGCCAGCCCGGCAGCCGTAAGCCCGATAGCGGCAGTCTCCAGCCCCTCCCGCCACCAACTTTTAACAGACCAGAAGCTCTTGCCGGAACCAATCGCAAAGAATGTCAGGACCGAAAGGCCCAGGGCCAGATAGGGCGCATCTTTAAAACCAAAGATATACGGCAGTAAAGGCATACAGCCGCAGACCAAAAACGCCATAAATGTGTGGGCGGCAACGGAGAACGGTTTTTGCAGGGGTTTGGAAACGCCATATTCTTCCGTCATCATGAAGTCGATCCATTGATCTTTTTCCCGAGAAACAAGTTCAACCATTTGCTCAAGGTCGTGATCATGAAACCCCTTGGCCGCCAGAATCTGGCGCGTTTCCTCTCGCTCCCCGTCCGGGTATTTTTCAATATGGGTGGCCTCTATTTCCCGCAAGCGCTCATAATTATCCGCTTCGGCCTTGGCACCGCTATAAGACGCCGCCGCCATGGAAAACCCGTCGCCGACCACATTGGCCAGCCCCATAATCAAAACAATCAACGGCGATAGGTCCGCCCCGATGACTGCCGCCACAATGGCAAATGTTGTCACCGTGCCATCAATGCCGCCGTAAACCCACTCTCTCAAATAATGTGCTTTAGGCCCGCCCTGCAGACGTTTTGCGATATCTTCAGGGCTGTGGGAATGGGATGTTGAAAAGGTCATGGTATGTGCGATTGCTGTTATTTATGAACGAAAATTCCGGATTTTTTATCTTTTTCAACCGTACCCGCATCAAAAATTTTGCCGTTCATATAGATGTATACTCCCGGCTCTGCAATCCTTGCTGCTGCGATAGCGCCGCCAAGGTTAAAAGAAGCGTCTGAAAGAAACAAGGTGAATGGCCTCATCGCGCCGGTCAGGACAACAGTTTTGTTCTTAACATGCCGCTGAATGTATTCCGCTGTCAGTGCCATTGTGCTTGTACCGTGTGTCACGACAATTCCGGCTTCGGACCGCTCCAGGATTTTATTCTTTATCACTTCGCGATCCTCATCCGTCAGATCAAGACTGTCTTTGAGCATAATCACATGATGTTTGATATCTTCTGCGCGGCATTGGCGCAAAATATCAACAACATGACTTTTCTCAGAAAAAACAAGAGTCTCGGAAATCGGATCATGCTCCTTATCGATCGTTCCGCCCGTGGCCAGAATACAAACTTCTCTCATGATAACCTCACTTTTTGTGAAAGATGATTTTCCAAAAGGCCCACTAACTGAGATAAATGGTGGTGGGGGCAGGATTCGAACCTGCGTACGCTTACGCGGGCGGAGTTACAATCCGCTGCCTTTAACCACTCGACCACCCCACC
>CAYGSN010000055.1:0-4303 GCA_964352675.1 uncultured Pseudobdellovibrionaceae bacterium | reverse complement strand
ATCCAGGGCCGCGTGGTGATCGGCGAAGGCGAGCGCGATGAAGCGCCGATGCTTTATATCGGCGAAGAAGTCGGCACAGGCGAAGGTCCGAAGGTTGATATCGCCCTTGATCCGCTCGAAGGCACGACGATTACCGCCAAGGGCGGGCCGAATGCGCTGGCTGTGATTGCGATTACCGATGAGGGCGGGTTCTTGAATGCGCCGGATACCTATATGGAGAAAATTTCTGTCGGGCCCGGAATTGATCCGAATATTCTGGATCTGGATGCGCCGATCGGCGAAGTACTCAAAAAGTTGGCAAAAGAAAAAGATGCCAATGTAAATGATTTAACCGTCTGTATTCTGGACCGACCGCGCCATGAAGACATTATCAAGGGCGTGCGTGCAGCAGGGGCGCGGATTAATCTGATCGGAGACGGGGATGTCAGCGCGGTGATTGCGACAACCGAGCCTGATACAGGGATTGACCTTTATGTCGGTACGGGTGGTGCGCCGGAGGGCGTTTTGGCCGCGGCGGCTTTGCAATGCACAGGCGGGGCAATGCTGGGGCGTCTGGTGTTCCGCAATGAGGATGAAAAGGCCCGCGCCGATAAATGGGGGATTACGGATCTCAATATGATCTATAAAACCGATGATCTGGCCAAGGGCGATAATGTTATGTTTGCCGCAACAGGTGTGACCGATGGGTCGATGCTGCGTGGTGTGCGGCGTTTCTCCGGCGGTGCGAAGACGACGTCGATTGTTATGCGGTCCAAATCAGGGACAACCCGGCATATAGAAGCCACGCATAACTTCAAACGTAAAGACTGGATTAAAAGTATTTAACCTTGCCATTGCGAGGAAGGCCGCAGGCCTGACGGGGCAATCCGGGTTTTTGCATACGTTTTAGATTGCTTGGTCGCTGGTGCTCCTCGTAATGACGGTGTATTTTGAGATTATGTCTGATTCCCTGAATATCCAAAAATCTTTGAACAAAGCGCGTTGGGCGTTTCCGGATCCTGCGCTGGCGCAGGTGGAGGAGATGGCGCGGCGCCATGACCTGCCGGAAGTTGTTGCGCGGTTGCTCTGTGTGCGGGGGGTTAGTGTAGAAGACGCGCCGGGGTTTTTGAACCCGACCTTGCGGGAGCATTTCCCCGATCCTTTTGATTTGCAAGGTATGGAGGCGATGACGGGTGACATTGCCGCCGACATTCAGGCCGGGAAGCACTTTGCCATTTTCGGTGATTTTGATGTGGATGGTGCAACCTCTTCGGCGGTGATGTACCGGTTTCTCAAAGCCTGCGGTATTGAGGCACGAATTTATATCCCGGAGCGCCTCACGGAAGGCTATGGCCCGAATATTGAGGCCCTGCAAACGCTGAAGGAAGAAGGGGCAGAGGTTCTCTTTATGCTCGATTGCGGCACGACCGCCTTTGACACGATCAAGGTCGGGGCCGATATGGGCCTGAAAATCGTGATTGTGGACCACCATGAGGCCGAAGAGGCACTCCCCGCCGCCGCGCATGTTATTAACCCAAAGCGCAAGGATGACGCATCGGATCTGGATATGCTGGCCGCTGTCGGCGTGACCTATCTGTGCTGCGTGGCGCTCAATGCAAAGTTGCGGGCGGCCGGTTTTTATAAGGGGCGGGAGGAGCCGGATTTGCGCAGCTGGCTTGATCTTGTCGCGCTGGGGACTGTCTGCGATATGGTGCCTCTCGCTGGCCCTAACAGATTGTTCACCAAGCATGGATTTCGCATAATGCAAAAGAGTGGGAATGTGGGTTTAAAGGCTTTGATAGAAGTCTCCAGGATATCAGGCGAAATCAATACATTCCATGCGGGCTTCGCGCTTGGCCCGCGCATCAATGCCGGGTCGCGGGTGCATAAATCCGATCTGGGCGCGCGTCTTCTGACGCTGGATGATCCGGAAGAAGCGGGAGAAATTGCATGGACGCTCAGTGATTGCAACGACAAGCGCAAGGATATCCAAAAGCAGATGGAATTCGATGCGATCAACCGCGTGGAGGATGAGGGGCTGGATCAGGCGCCCGTCATTATTGTCGAGGATGACAGCTTTCATCAGGGCCTCAGCGGTCTTGTCGCCGGCCGGCTTAAGGATAAATACGGCAAGCCGGCCTGTGTGATCAGTTTTACGGAGAATGGGGAGGGTGTGCGCGAGGGGCGCGGATCGGGCCGCTCCATCCCCGGCATTCATATCGCGCAGGCTTTTATGGATGCGTGCGGCGTGGGGCTGCTGGAGAAGGGCGGCGGGCATGCAATGGCGGGCGGGTTTACGGTTCTGCCGGAGAAGCTGGAAGATTTTAAAGCCTACATGCAGGAGCATATTGGCGCGCAAATGCAGAGTACAGATACACAAATTCAAACGGATATAGATAGCATCATTACCGTGCGTGGGGTAAACCCTAATATGGTGCGCCTGATTCAGAACTCAATCGGTCCGTTCGGTCAGGAACACCCGGAGCCGCTTTTTCTGCTCAAGGATGTGCGCATTCATAGCGCAGATGTGCTGGGCGATGCGCATATCCGCCTGATGGTCAGTGATTGGGAAGGCGGGCCGCGCATCAAGGCCATGGCATTCCGTGCGGTGGGTACGGAAATGGGCGAGGCGTTTTTAAAGCAAACCCGTAGCGCCTTTCACCTGTTGGGGCATATGAAGCTCGATAACTGGCAGGGGCGCGATAATGTAGAGATGCATGTGCGCGATGCTGCTTTTGCAGCCTCCGCTGAACAGGAAGAATTTAAAATCGCATGATTTCCTTCCCGCAAACCAGAACATTTACAGAGAATAATTTTGCGGCGTTGATGATCGTAGCGCTGTTTGTCGGGTTGGCCATGCCGGTTTTCGGCCGCGTCCCGGATGTGACACCCGCCGTCATTTTGGCATGCATGATGTTTTTTTCCTATGCCAAGATTTCCTTTGAAGATCTGAAGCAGGTTAAGATTTTCACGGTCACGGGGTTTGTGCTGTTTCGTTTTATAGCCTTTCCGCTGGGGCTGTATTGGCTGTGCCTGCAGATTTTTCCGGCATATGCGATGACGGTGCTGCTGCTGGGGCTGTTGCCGGGTGCGGTGATGGCCGCGGCGCTGGGGGCTATCCTTAAGGGCAATGCGACACTGGGGTTGGCCGGAACAGTGATCTCCAGCGCGATCGCACCGTTTTCTATTCCGTTTATTTTTGAGACATTCGGTTACCGGATGGAAATTTCAGCGCTGGATATGTTTATCACGCTCAGCAATATCATCTTCCTGCCCGGTCTTGTCTATTTTGCTTTGATTAAACTGTTGCCGCGCACGGAAAACCTGATCAAGCGTAATGCATCATTCTGGACGGTCACAGGATTTCTTGTCTTCATCCTGGTTGTCGTCGGGCGGCTGGGTGGGACGATGTTGCAAGACCCGGTGCAGGCCCTGATATCTGCGGCCATTCTGGCCGGGTTTTATGCCTCCTTCTATGTTTTGGGCTGGGTAATGTTCGCCAGGCAAAACCACGCGGACCGTATTGGTTATACGCTGGTGTCCGGGTGCAATAATATCGGGCTGGGCCTCTCGCTGGCCATTCTGTATTTCCCCTTGCAGGACCAGTTTTACGTGATTGTTTCTGAGTTTTTATGGGTTTTTCTGATTGGCGGTATGCAGTTATTTTTGAAACTCAAGAAGCCATCCTAAAATTTATGATTTTATTTCTGGCCTTTTTGGCGTTCTTCCCGCAGTTGCAGCGCGTTTTCGATGTTCTTGCTGATGGTTTTCTCCAGCATATAGGCGATAAGAGACAGGACGAAGGCCGGTATGAACGGCATTCCGAAGAAGGCAAAGGCCAGCGGGTCCTGAAATTGGGTTAGAAAATCATCCGCTTTTAGAAAGGAAAAAATAAAGAGCAGTACCCCGCACAAAGCGAATCCCACCGCGCTTAGCCGGAGGATTTTTGCAGCAATTATTTTTTGCCGGATTTCGTTGGGTGTAAGGGCTTTTCTCATGACAATGCAGATTCTCTTAATAATGCATTCATAGTACTTAAAAAAAAACAGAAAACAAACCCGTCTTCATGGATAGGTTTAAAGATTTTCTTTGGCAAAACAAAACTGTTATGGCATAACACCCAAATGGATAAAAAACAAAACACCATCTTGATGGCCGTTATTCTCTCGGAAACCAGCCACGTGTTTTGCTGCGTGCTGCCGACGGTCTTCAGTCTGCTGAGCCTCCTGAGCGGGGTGGGTATGATTTCAGCTCTGCCTGCCGGCTGGGGGGCCGTGCACGATTTTATGCATGAGTGGGAGGTTCCGATGATTATCCTCTCTGG
>CAYGSN010000054.1:0-4424 GCA_964352675.1 uncultured Pseudobdellovibrionaceae bacterium | reverse complement strand
GAGCAGTCCGCTCATAACGGATTGGTCGCTGGTTCAAGTCCGGCCTGGCCCACCACCCTTTACAATTTCAGACAAATATAAGTTCTAAGTATCCAGAAAGCTGCGCAGCTTGCGGCTACGGCTTGGATGCTTGAGCTTTCGCAGGGCCTTGGCTTCGATCTGACGAATACGCTCGCGCGTCACGTTGAACTGCTGCCCAACTTCTTCGAGCGTGTGATCCGTATTCATCCCGATCCCGAAACGCATACGCAAAACGCGCTCCTCACGCGGGGTCAGGGACGCCAAAACGCGGGTCGTCGTCTCGCGCAAATTTGAATGAATTGCAGAATCAATCGGCGCCAGAGCATTTTTGTCTTCAATGAAATCTCCAAGATTTGAGTCTTCCTCATCTCCGATCGGGGTTTCAAGCGACACAGGCTCTTTGGCAATTTTCAAGACTTTACGGACTTTATCTAAAGGCATATGCAAGCGCTCGGACAGCTCTTCCGGCGTCGGTTCGCGGCCGATTTCGTGCATCATCTGGCGACTGGTGCGCACCAGTTTGTTGATCGTCTCGATCATATGAACCGGAATGCGGATCGTGCGGGCCTGATCGGCGATCGAGCGTGTGATGGCCTGCCGGATCCACCATGTGGCATAGGTAGAGAATTTATAGCCCCGGCGGTATTCGAACTTATCGACCGCCTTCATAAGGCCGATGTTGCCTTCCTGAATCAGATCAAGGAATTGCAGACCGCGATTGGTGTATTTCTTGGCAATCGAAATCACGAGACGCAGATTGGCCTCAACCATTTCCTTCTTGGCGCGCGCAGCTTCGCGTTCACCTTTTTGCACTGTACCGACAATACGGCGAAACTCGCTGATAGGCAGCATGGCTTCTTCGGAAATCAAACCAATTTGCTCCCGAATAGCGGAAATCTGATCCGCATTTTTTGTAACAAATTTTTCCCAGCCCTTGCCTTTAAGCTTCTTCACGCGACTTACCCATTTCGGGTCCAGCTCCGCTCCGTAATATTCTTCCAGGAACTGCTCGCGCTTCACGCCGGAATCCACCGCCATACGCAACATCTTACCTTCCATACTCACCAGCTCACGATTGATGATATAAAGCCGGTCAATCAGCTGTTCGATACGAGAGTTGTTCAGGCTGACCTCATTCATCAGCTCAACCATATCCTGCTTTAGACCTTCATACTTCTTGTTGGTCGCCGCAGGAGGCTCTTTCCCGGTTTGCAAAACATCCAGACGCTCCTGCTGTACCTTCTGCATTTTCTTGTAGGTCTTCTGGATCTTGCCGAACATCTCATAAACTTGCGGCGTTAATTCTTCCTCCATAGCGGACAGAGACATGTTGGCCTCTTCATCCTCGCCGTCTTCAGCGTTTTCTTCACCATCGTCAGATGACTCCTCTTTGTCTTCATCCTCATCATCGTCATTGTTTTGGGTATTGTCTTCAGGGCCATCGCTATAGGTGGCATCAAGATCGATAACTTCACGCAGGAGGATATCGCCTTCCTGCAACGCCTTATACCAGGCAATAATAGATTCAATCGCCAGCGGGGATTCACAAATCCCGCCAATCATCAGCTCCCGCCCGGCTTCGATGCGCTTGGCAATCGCAATCTCGCCCTCGCGGGAGAGCAGTTCTACCTGCCCCATTTCGCGCAGATACATGCGCACCGGATCGTCGGTACGGCCCGTATCGTCATCCGAGATATTACCGCCCTCTTTGTAATCGCCTTCTTTCTCTTCTGCTTCCTCGCTAAAATCGTCTTCGCTGTCAACCAGTTGCACACCAACATCAGAGAAAGTGCTCATCGCATCTTCGATTTGTTCAGAAGAAAATTCTTCGGCCGGAATCGCCTTGTTGATCTCGTCATAGGTTAGGAATCCTTTATCCTTACCCTTCTTCAAAAGCTTTTTGACAATAGATTCAAGCGAGCCGGAAGCTTTGCGCTCCTGACCCTCTTCCGCATCTTTGTCCCCTTCCGTTTCTTTTTTACTCACTGCTGCGCGTCCGGTTGATTTCGAAACCATAAATAATACCCGATTCCCAATTTAATCCTAAAGTGTTAGAAATATAAAGCATTGTTCTTTAATCATTTTCAATGCTTCCCCCCAAAAGATTTGTGTTTATTCACCACTCACTTGCCCTGCAATCAGGGACTTTAGCCTCTTTTCTTCATCTTCATTGGCGCTGTCAAAGGCTTTGCGCCAGCCAGTCTGGATTTCCTTCTTCAATCCCTGACCGTGAATTGCGTCGTATAAAGAAAGCCATTTTTCACAGACCGCCGCCGGCTCTGCCTGCGGGGCAACGAACGCGGCGTGAACATAAACAGATTCGCTTAAGATGTCACCCATTTCTTTTTCAAACCCACTCTCCATGAGATGGTTGCACAGGGCGGCGCTGTCAAGGGCGGCATCCCGTATCAACGCCTCGGTCAGATTCTGCCGCAGCAAATCGAACCGTTCGGAGTGCAGTTCAATGGCCTGCGCCTCTTCTTCCACGCTTTCAAAAATATGCGGATGGTTAATCAATCCGGCCAGCAGTGCCTTAGCGTATTTGTCCTGCAGCAAGGGTTTGCGCGGGCGGATTGCGCCGGGCCTGGGAATGGATTGCCCTCCTGGCGTATTACGATTCTGACGGCGCGGGAAAAACGTCTCCGAAACACGCGCATTGAGAATTTCCATGTAATGCGATTGTACGCTACGATCTGCGATCTTAAAGACATCGTCTTTGAGCTTTTTCACCAGTCCGGCACGAGCCTCCGGCGTTTTAAACTCACGCCCGGCCGTATGGGAAACCCACAGAAAATCAAACAAATTCAGGGCCGCACCCAACACTTTTTGCAAGGCCACTGTGCCACCGCTCTGAATCAGGCTATCCGGGTCTTCGCCTTCCGGCATGAAAGCGAAACGCACAGAATGGTTGGGCTTAAGCAGAGGCAAAACGCGCTCACAGGCGCGCACCGCTGCTTTTTGGCCCGCCGAATCCCCGTCAAAACACAGCACCGGGGCTTTCTCTTCTTCAGGAATCATGGACCACAGGGCCATGATCTGCTCCTCTGTCAGTGCGGTTCCCATCGGTGCCACCGCGCCTTTAAAACCAGCCTGGTGACAGGCAATCACATCCATGTAGCCTTCGGTCACCACCAGGGTATGCCCCTCCCGCAAAGCCTGCCGCGCTTGAGACTGGCCGTACAAGATCGTGCTCTTGTCAAAAATCGGTGTGTCCGAAGAATTCAGGTATTTGGGCGGCTTAAAGTTATCCTGGGAGGGCGGCCGGATATGGTCCGGCAATATGCGCCCGCCAAAGGCCACCACACGCCCGCGCCTGTCTCCGACCGGAAACATCACCCGCTCGCGGAAAAACCCGTAAGGCTCCCCGCCGCGGGTTGAAGGTTTGAACATCCCGGCTTCGATTATCTGCGCATCGCTATATCCCTGCCCCTTCAGAAACTGCCGCAGCTTTTGCGAATCATGCGGAGCATAACCGACGCGGAAATTCCGCAAAACCTCCTCTTTCATCCCGCGCTGCCTGAGATAATTCAGCACAACTTCGTTCTCCGGTGTATAAAGCTGCTCGGAAAGCCAGAGCGCCGCCTCGTCCATAAGCTCGGTCAACCCCTTGTCCTTTTGCGCTTTTTGTGCAGATTCCGGGTCGGGCTTGGGCATTTGCAGCCCCGCCTGCGCACTCAACACCTCCACGGCGGCGATAAAATCCAGATTGTCGTGCTGCATCACAAATCCGATGACATCGCCATGCGCGCCACAACCAAAGCAATGGTAGAACTGCTTGTCGTCATTAATTGTAAAAGATGGCGTTTTTTCCTTGTGAAACGGGCAGCACGCCTTAAATTCCCGCCCGGCGCGCGTGACCTGCACCCGCTGACCGATTACATCGGACAATGTGAGGCGGTTTCGAATTTCATCCAAGAATCGCGTGGGAATCGACATAGTTACCAGTTTTATCAGAATAAGCCCTAAAAAGGCATTGAATTAATTAGTGAGCACATGCTAGGAATTAGTACAAGACATTGATAAAGATGTCAAAAATATGGAAATTTGCAATAGGACGCTTGTCTGGGGTATTTTAATAATCAGCTTGAACACCACTATACGAACACAATGAACGGATTAACAAATGCCAAAAGTATTTGAAAAAGGTCAGAAAATTACCGTCATTCAATATGGCGAGCATTGCTCTGAACAAGTACCCTGGAAAGCGGTTAAGGAAAAAGTCTTTGCTGCCATAAAAACCGCCGTTGTTAAAAAAGCCGCATAATCTGAGCGGCTTTTTTTAGATGGATTTTTCAGCCGAGCTTTTTCTTTACCAGCCCCCCGGCCTTACCCATATCCACCTGACCCGCATATTTGGATTTTAGCACCCCCATAACTTTCCCCATATCCTTGATGTCCTGTGC
>CAYGSN010000053.1:0-4933 GCA_964352675.1 uncultured Pseudobdellovibrionaceae bacterium | reverse complement strand
GCGCGGGTGTAGCTCAGTTGGTTAGAGCGCCGCCCTGTCACGGCGGAGGCCGCGGGTTCAAGTCCCGTCACTCGCGCCATTTTCTCTTGATTGGGTCCCTATGGAATACGACCTGAAGAACAAAGAAATCCTGATCATTGATGATGAGCAGCCTATCGTGGATATCGTGATGGCTGTGCTTGCGCGCGAAGGGGCGAAGCCCTCCGGCATTTCCAGCGCGGAAAAAGCTACACAAATGACTCGGACCAACGATTACGATGCAATTATCCTGGACCGCTACATGCCCTATAAGGACGGGCACGCCCTTTTGAAGGAATTCAAGGCCAATTCCAAAACCAAGGATACGCCTGTCATCATGTTGACGGGGGAAAGCAAACAGAGCGAAATTCAAAAATCCTTGGAGCTGGGCGTGGCCGGCTATGTGATCAAACCCTTTAAGCCCAAAAGCTTTTTAATGCAGCTTAAAAAGATTCTGGGGTAAAGTGGTTTTCTTTTAAAAACCATAGTGTTACTCTATTTTGTTGGTAAAACCATTTGCTAAACAGGATTCTTTAATGCCGTCCCAGGATTTGCTTCTTAACTATCTTCCTATTCTGATTTTTATCGGAGTTGCGTGCGCCATGTCGGTCGTAATGGTTGCCGGGTCGATGCTGATGGGTAAGCAGAATCCTGACCCCGAAAAGAACTCCGCCTATGAATGCGGATTCGATGCTTTCATGGATACGCGGGGTAAGTTCGATGTGCGGTTTTATCTGGTTTGCCTGCTGTTCATTATTTTCGATCTGGAGATCGCGTTTTTGTTCCCGTGGGCCGTGTCACTGGGCGAGATTGGCGTGTTCGGGTTCTGGTCGATGGTTGTGTTTCTGGGCGTCCTAACCGTTGGATTTATTTACGAATGGAAGAAGGGGGCCCTTGATTGGGAATAAGTGATAATGGGCCACGATAGAAAAGTTATAGCTGCGCCGGATTACGCTCTGCGCACCGATGTTAAAATGCCCTCTGCGCTAGAGCAGGACGTTGTCCCGGCCGCAATCTCCAAAACGCTGGAGGAAAAGGGATTCCTTCTTACCAATGCCGACCGGCTTTTTGATTGGGCGCGCACGGGCTCGCTCTGGCCGATGACCTTCGGTCTGGCTTGCTGTGCTGTTGAAATGATCCATGCCTATATGTCGCGCTATGATCTGGACCGCTTCGGCATGATTCCAAGGCCGTCCCCGCGCCAGTCCGATGTCATGATCGTGGCCGGTACGCTCACGAACAAAATGGCTCCGGCCCTGCGCAAGGTTTACGACCAGATGCCGGAGCCGCGCTGGGTGATCTCCATGGGTTCCTGCGCCAATGGCGGCGGGTATTACCATTACAGCTATTCCGTTGTGCGTGGGTGTGACCGCATCGTGCCGGTTGATATTTATGTGCCGGGCTGTCCGCCAACCGCTGAGGCGCTTGTATACGGTCTCCTTCAACTACAAAAGAAAATCCAGCGGGAGGATACGCGCATTGCGCGCTAAAGTGATATGCCCAACGAAGCCCTCAAAGATCTGGCCGATTATATCAAGGAAAAACAGGCCAAACACGTGACCGGTTACGTGTTTGAAAAGGACCAGCTCGTCCTGGCCGTGAAGCGTGAGTCGGTTGTGCGGGTCCTGACATTCCTGCGCGATGACAAGGAATGTAATTTTGAAATTCTGGTGGATGTGACGGCTGTTGATTACCCGGATCGTGGTCAGGCAAAAGGCGGCGCGCGTTTTGATGTTGTTTATAATTTGTTGTCCCTGCGGCACAATCACCGTGCGCGAGTCCGGCTCTCGATTGCCGAAGAGGAGCTCGTAGATTCCGTGATTGAGGTCTATAGCGCCGCCGGATGGTATGAGCGCGAAGTGTGGGATATGTACGGCATCATGTTTGACGGCCACCCCGATCTGCGGCGCATTCTCACCGATTACGGATTCGAAGGTCACCCGCAGCGTAAGGATTTCCCGCTCACCGGCTATGTTGAGCTGCGCTATGATGAAGAGCTTAAGCGCGTGGTGTACGAGCCTGTGCAGCTCACGCAGGATTTCCGCAATTTTGATTATCTCTCCCCCTGGGAGGGCATGACCGACGTCCAACTTCCCGGCGATGAAAAGGCCCGCATTCCTAAGCATGGCTGGAAACCTGCAAAGAAAAAGGTGGGGGCATGACCAACACAGCCGAAAATCTTGATATCGCCGAAGAAACACAAATCAGACCTTTCACCATGAATTTCGGGCCGCAGCATCCTGCGGCGCACGGGGTGCTTCGCCTTGTGCTGGAGATGGAGGGCGAAATTGTTGAGCGCGCCGATCCGCATATCGGCCTTCTGCACCGGGGTACGGAAAAGCTGATCGAGCATAAAACCTACCTCCAGGCCGTGCCGTATTTCGACCGGCTGGATTACGTCGCGCCGATGAATCAGGAGCACGCTTTTGCACTTGCTACTGAAAAACTTTTGGGCATTACGGTGCCAAGGCGCGCGCAATTTATTCGTGTGCTCTATTGCGAGCTGGGCCGCGTGCTGAATCATTTGCTCAACATCACCACTTTTGCGCTGGATGTCGGTGCGATTACGCCTGCGCTTTGGGGTTTTGAAGAGCGTGAGATCGGTATGGAGTTTTATGAGCGCGTTTGTGGCGCACGCTTGCATGCGAATTATTTCCGCCCCGGTGGGGTGCATCAGGATCTGCCGGCCGGGCTGGCCGATGATATGTATGAATGGTGTGACACCGTTCTGACCACAATCAATGATCTGGATAGCCTGTTGACCAATAACCGTATCTTTAAACAGCGCACGGTGGATATCGGTGTCGTCTCCCGCGAAGATGCTCTGGACTGGGGTTTCAGCGGACCAATGCTCCGCGGATCCGGCGTGGCGTGGGATCTGCGGAAGGCCCAGCCCTATGAAGTGTACGAAGAGATGAAATTCGATATTCCTGTCGGCAAGACCGGGGATTGTTATGCGCGTTATCTGATTCGGATGGAGGAAATGCGCCAGTCGCTGAAAATCATGAAGCAGGTGATTGAGCAAATGCCCGATGGTCCCGTGAAAGTGAATGATTACAAAATTGCACCGCCCCCGCGCGCGGAAATGAAAAGCTCGATGGAGGCGATGATCCACCATTTCAAGCTTTACACAGAAGGCTATCACGTGCCTGCCGGGGAAACCTACGCCGCCGTCGAAGCCCCCAAGGGCGAGTTCGGCGTGTTCCTGGTGAGTGACGGTAGCAACAAGCCCTATCGCTGCCGCATCCGCGCTCCGGGCTTTACCCATTTGCAAGCCTTTGATTTTATGAGCAAAGGCCATATGCTTGCCGATGCAGTGACGATTATCGGCTCGCTCGATATTGTGTTTGGGGAGATAGATCGATGAGAGAAGAGAAAACCTTAGAGCAAGTCATGGATCAAGTAGAACAATTCATTAGAGATGTAAAGGGCATGGAAAGTATAACGATTTCAAACAGCGTTATTGATGACGCCATTTTTCCGCTTTCATTTAAAGCTGCTGATGCCGCTCAAGGAAGTGACGCCATCAAGACGCGTTTTTTAACGCTTGCACGGCAGATAAGGGATGTTTCTCACAGCGTGGGCTGGGCAAACACTTTAAAGGAAGCAGGCCATTACGAAAGAATTCAAAAGCATTTCTCAAAGTTTGAAGTTCCCAATTTCGGTGACATAAATACTTTAACACCAAAGCCATTTGAGCCAGAATTGCCATGAAAAAACCTTTTGATTTAAACGCCGATTACCAGCCTGAAAGTTTTTCTTTTTCAAAGAAGAACCAAAAGAAGGTCGAGCAGATCATCGCGCTCTATCCCAAGGGGCGGCAGCAATCCGCTGTCATGCCGCTGCTCGATCTGGCGCAGCGCCAAATGGCGGAGGAGGGCGCGAAGGCCGATCCGCCTTATGGCGGCTGGATTCCGCGCGCCGCGATGGATCACATTGCCGATCTCCTTGATATGCCGCCCATCAAAGTTTATGAGGTCACCAGCTTTTACTCCATGTATAACATGGCCCCGGTTGGGAAATATCTGGTGCAGCTTTGCACCACCACGCCATGTTGGCTCTGCGGCTCGGACGATATCGTCAAAACCTGTAAGGACTCGCTCGGCATTGGCCTGAATGAAACCACCGAGGACGGTAAATTCACGATTATGGAGGTCGAATGCCTCGGTGCCTGCGTGAATGCGCCCATGGTGCAGATCAATGATGATTACTATGAGGACCTCACGCCCGAGAGCATGAAGGAATTGCTCGGCATCCTCGGCGAAGACATGAAGCCCAAGATCGGCAGCCAAAAGGGCCGCAAAGCCTCTATGGCGCTTTCTGGCCCGACTACGCTAAAAGAACACGCGAAGAAAGCGGGGGTTGCCTAATGCTTAGAGACGAAGATCGCATATTCACCGACATTTACGGCTTTGCCGGCGCAGACCTGAAGAGCGCGCAAAAGCGTGGAGATTGGGATAATACCAAGGCCATCATCGCCAAGGGCCGCGACTGGATCATTGAGGAAATGAAGGCTTCCGGCCTGCGCGGGCGCGGCGGCGCGGGGTTCCCGACCGGGATGAAATGGTCCTTCATGCCCAAGGAATCTGACGGCCGTCCGCACTATCTGGTCGTCAATGCCGATGAGTCCGAGCCCGGCACATGCAAGGACCGCGATATCTTGCGCAATGAACCGCACAAGCTGCTCGAAGGTTGCCTGATTGCGGGCTTCGCGATGGGCGCGCATACCGCCTATATCTATATTCGCGGCGAATTCCACAATGAGGGTTCGAATGTGATCAAGGCGATCGAGGAATGCTACGATAAAGGCCTGCTCGGCAAGAACGCCGCCGGCACAGGCTGGGATTTTGATGTCATTCTCCATCGCGGGGCGGGGGCCTATATCTGCGGGGAGGAAACCGCGCTGATTGAAAGC
>CAYGSN010000052.1:0-5229 GCA_964352675.1 uncultured Pseudobdellovibrionaceae bacterium | reverse complement strand
CCGCGGCCTCCGCCGTGACAGGGCGGCGCTCTAACCAACTGAGCTACACCCGCGCGCTAGAGGATTATCTTTTAACAGCAATTGAATTTGCCTGTCAACGATATTTAGCCTTATTTACGCGGCAAGGGCTGCGGGCTCCGGATTGAAAGCCATATTCAGGGATTCAGCTACTTCCTTATGGGTGATCTCCCCTTGGCAGACATTCAGCCCGTTTCGGAAGTTTTTGTCCTCATTCAGGACCTTTTTCCAGCCCTTATTAGCCAGCTCCAGCGCATATGGCAAAACGGCATGATTAAGAGCCAGGGCGGATGTCAGCGGCACAGCACCCGGCATATTGGTAACACAATAATGAATAACGCCATCCTCTGTATAAACCGGTTCGGCATGTGAAGTCGGGCGGCTGGATTCAAAACATCCACCCTGATCAATCGCTATATCAACCATCACCGCGCCTGGTAACATATTCTTTAAATGCTCCCGCTTCAGTAATTTTGGTGCAGACGCTCCGGGAACCAGCACAGCCCCGATTACCAGATGGGACTTGGCGGCGTAGCGTTCCAGCACTTTGGGCGAAGAATAAAGAACATTCACATGCCCACGGAAATACTCATCCAGAAAGCGGATACGCTGGTTGTCACGCTCCATAATCGTTACATTCGCGCCCATGCCAAAAGCCATCTGCGCCGCATGGAACCCGGCAGCGCCGCCGCCAATAATAAGGACTTTACCCGGCTTTACGCCCGGAATGCCGCTCAGCAGACGTCCGCGCCCGCCCATATGCTTTTGGGTATAATAGGCCCCCACCTGAACAGAGAGACGTCCGGCGATCTCACTCATCGGCGCCAGCAGCGGCAGGCTGCGACCATCCTTTCCGGTTACAGTTTCATAGGCAATCGCCACACAGCCGGAATCAACCAGGCCCTTGGCCTGCGCCGGATCGGCAGCCAGGTGCAAATAGGTGAACAGCACCTGATCCTCGCGCAACATCTTGCATTCTTCGGGCTGCGGCTCCTTCACCTTGATAATCATCTCGGCCTTTTCAAAGACCTCTGCCGCGTTGGCTGCAATTTTTGCTCCGGCAGCGATATAAGCCTCGTCTGCGTAGTGGATTTCCGCCCCGGCTCCGGTTTCCACCAGCACCTGATGTCCGGCTTTCACAAACTCCGCCACAGAGTCAGGCACCAGCCCCACCCGATATTCCAGTGTCTTGATCTCTTTGGGAACGCCAATCAGCATGATTTCACCTTCGTTTTTGCTTAAGCCAAACGCAGTAAACTAGACGGAAATATGCCGTTAAAACAAAAGACAAGCAAGACGCGCTGCAGCAATTTTAGGTATTCACGCCGCCCATAAGGATGTATTTGACTTCAAGATATTCATCCAGCCCCTGATGCCCGCCTTCACGGCCGAAACCTGATTCCTTGACCCCGCCAAAGGGGGCGACTTCGGTGGACAGGATCGGCGTATTCACCGCGACCATCCCGAATTCCAGCGCTTCGGCCACGCGCCAAACAGTACCGAGATCTCTTGCGTAGAAATATGCGGCCAGGCCGTAATTGGTATCGTTGGCTTTGTGGATGACATCTTCTTCGTCAGCGAATTTAAACAAAGGCGCAACAGGGCCGAAAATCTCGTCACACGCGACTTTCATATCCTGCGATACATTGGTCAGAACGGTCGGCTCATAGAAACAGCCGCCCTTTTCATGGCGCTTTCCGCCGGTTTCAACGCCAGCGCCCTTGGTGCGCGCATCTTCCACAAAATCTATGGTCTTGCGCACCGCATCTTCATTGATCATCGGGCCGATCTGCGTGCCGTCTTCAAACCCGTCCCCGACTTTCATTTTGGAGACTTTTTCCGCCAGGCGTTTGGCGAATTCATCATGAATGCTGTCCTGCACATAGATACGGTTGGCGCAGACGCAAGTCTGGCCCGCATTGCGGAATTTACAGGCAATTGCGCCGTCAACAGCCGCGTCCAAATCGGCATCCTCAAACACGATAAAGGGCGCATTACCGCCCAGCTCCAGCGAGAGTTTTTTCAGCGTGTCCGCCGATTGCTTCATCAATATCTTGCCAATCGCCGTAGACCCGGTGAAGGAGAGCTTCCGCACCGCAGGATTTTCGCAGATCTCCTGACCAATCTCCTTGGAATAAGAGGATGGAATGACATTAAACACACCGGCTGGAACGCCCGCCTCTTCGGCCAAAACAGCCAGAGCCAGAGCCGAAAACGGTGTTTCTTTCGAGGGTTTGCACACCACCGTGCATCCGGCTGCCAGAGCCGGACCTGCCTTGCGCGTAATCATGGCTGAAGGGAAATTCCAAGGGGTAATCATCGCCGCCACACCGATGGGCTGTTTGATTGTTACAATACGCGCGCCGTTAATGGGAGAGGGAATCGTATCGCCGTAAGCGCGCTTGCCTTCCTCCCCGAACCATTCCAGAAAACTCGCGCCATAGGCGATTTCACCGCGGGACTCGGATAAGGGCTTGCCCTGCTCCGCCGTCATAATCTGCGCCAGATCTTCTTGATTTTCTATCACCAAGTCAGCCCATTTGCGCAAAATTTTGGCACGCTCTTTGGCTGTGGTTTTCGACCATGTTTTGAAGGTGTTTTCAGCCACACGAATAGCTTTTTGCGTGTCTTTGACTTTTAAATCGGCAACCGTACCGATCAATTCGCCGTTAGAGGGATTGGCAACTTCATATTCCGCGCCGTTTTCAGACGCAACCCATTGACCATTAATATAGCCCTTGGTTTGGAGTAATTTTTTGTTTTTAAGATTCATAGACATGGTCTCTATTTATCACGAAGATAAGCAATTAAAAAGGTCAGAAAACTTTGAATTGCAATTCAGAACATAACGCCTTAAACATAAAAGTAACTAATTTTCAAAAATTGAGTAAAAGGAGTAACACATGTCAGAATCAGCCCCAGAACGCATACAAATTGATAAAGTTTTAGATACAGCCTTTGCAGAAAACGCTCACCATATTCACTTGGATGCCGGTCAACCCGTTCGGGTTCGTATCAATGGAGAAATGACCCCTTACGATGATAGTAGAGTTCTTGAGAGCGAAGATATGGTTGGATTTATGAAGTCCTTAACTCCAGAACGTTCAAAGCAAACGCTTCAAGAAAAAGGCCATGTCACTTTTGCTTTTGGATATTTTACCTTGGGCCGCGTGCGTGCAGCACTTCATAAAGGCAGAGGAGATATCTCTATGGACCTTAAGCTTGTGCCCCCTGTAATAACGCCTAAAGAACTTGGACTTCCAGATGATGTACAAAAAATGACACGCTCTGGCCCTGGGCTGGTTATCCTGAGCAGCCAGGTGGGTCATGGCCGATCTGGAATGCTCAATGCCCTTGTTGGCGATCTGGGCCGCGAAGCAGGCAAGCGCATTATGCTTGTGGGCGAACCCGCTGAGGCTATTCACACGCCTGGAAAGAGCACCATTAGCCAGATTGAGGTTGGAAGCGATATTGATACCCTCGCCGAAGCCGTTAACACCGCGATCAGGGGTAATTATGATGTTATTGCGATTGATAAAGATATTAACGATCCGGAGGTTGCGCACGCCACAGCAAACGCCGCTCAATCTGGCGTTCTTGTTTTGGTGACGCGCCGGTCAATGGATCATGAATCTTTACTCCAACCAGAGAAAAGTTTAAGTGGTTTATCTGATAAGGATTATGACAGAATTAAAGGTGTGCTCCAGGGTGCTTTCATAGGGTCCATTCGGCAGGAAATACACCATGATAAAAGGGAAGCCCGTTTGTATCTTGCTGATCGTATAAAAAATGCGGCACAGATTTCTGCGCCTATAGCAGGAAATTGGGCGCCGCCGGTCTATAATGGCCAGGGGTAATTAAGCAACCTTTTTTGCAGAACCATTCCCATAGCGGTTCACCACATACGCCTCAACCAGCGCCTGAAACTCTTCGGCTATCGCATCTCCGCGCAAGGTATGGGATTTTTTGCCGTCGGTAAAAACGGGTGCAACGGGGCTTTCGCCCGTACCGGGCAGACTGATCCCGATATCCGCGTGCTTGCTTTCACCGGGGCCATTGACGATGCAGCCCATCACCGCGACCTTCATGGTTTCCACGCCAGGATATTGCTCTTTCCAGACCGGCATTTTGACATCGAGATAGCGTTGAATTTGTTGTGCGAGTTCCTGGAAAAACGTAGAGGTTGTGCGCCCACAGCCGGGGCAGGCACTCACCTCCGGCGCGAAGGAACGGATGCCGAGAGATTGCAATATTTCCTGGCAGACTTTGACCTCAAGCGTACGGTCACCATTCGGTTCAGGTGTTAGGGAAGCGCGGATCGTATCCCCGATCCCCTCATTGAGAAGAATGCCTTCGCCCAGCGCGGTGGCGACAATGCCTTTGGAGCCCATCCCGGCCTCCGTCAGACCCAGATGCAGCGCATAGTTTGAGCGTTTTGCCAGCTCACGATACACAGCAATCAAATCCTGCACGCGGGAGACTTTGGCCGAGAGGATAATCTGATCGGCGCGCAATCCTATTTTCTCGGCTTTTTCTGCACTAATCAAAGCCGATTGCACCAATGTCTCGCGCATGACTGCATCAGCCTCCCACGGCTCCTCCCGCTGCCCGTTCTCATCCATCAGCTTTGTGGCCAGATCGGCATCCAAAGAGCCCCAATTCACGCCAATGCGCACGGCCTTATTATATTCAATGGCCTTTTCGATCATGATCTCAAACTGCGTATCACGCTTTTGCCCAAAGCCGACATTGCCGGGATTGATGCGGTATTTATCAAGGGCTTCACAAAGCTCTGGGTAATCGGTGAGGAGTTTATGGCCATTATAATGAAAACACCCGGCCAACGGGACATCGAGGCCTTCTTTATCGAGGCGTTCGCGCAGCGCCACAACACCGCGCGCCGCCTCATCATTATTGACCGTCACGCGAACAATTTCGGACCCGGCAAGAAACAGCGCCCTGACCTGCTCATAGGTTTTCTCCACATCCGCCGTATCCGTGTTGGTCATGGATTGCACGCGCACAGGATTGTCCCCGCCAACAGCGATATTGCGGATTTTCACCGCATGGGTTTTATGACGCGGGTTTTGTGTGATCTGGACCATGCGCTTTATATAGCGCCAAGGAGCCGGTTCGTCAAAGATTTAAAGAGGAATAATGGTGGGCGATGACAGGGTCGAACTGCCGACATCCTCGGTGTAAACGAGGCGC
>CAYGSN010000051.1:0-6919 GCA_964352675.1 uncultured Pseudobdellovibrionaceae bacterium | reverse complement strand
CCAATAACCGCATGGAGATGATGGCGGTGATCAAGGCGCTGGAGGCGTTAAAGAAGCGGTCGGTGGTTGAGGTTTACACGGATAGCAAATATGTGATGCAGGGCGTGAATGAATGGCTGGAGGGCTGGAAAGCGCGCGGATGGAAGACGGCCGGAAAGAAGCCCGTCAAAAATCAGGATCTGTGGGAGCAAATCGATGCACTTGTGCGGGGGCATCATGTAAGCTTTCATTGGGTGAAGGGGCATGACGGACATCCGGAGAATGAGCGGGCGGATCAGCTCGCAGTGGCTGCGATTCCAAAACTTTAATAAATGTGCTGTATTTTTTTCTTTCCATTCTTTGTGTTATCCACACCCTAGATTTACCATAACGTTAATCTTAAGGAACTGTTAAGATTCGCACGCGTAGGCTTGGTGTATGGTCGTCATTGGCGGCTTTCATCCCAGCAAAGGAGAATTATCATGTCTCTCTACGCCACACAGAATTTGAACACGGAAAATATAACGATCCCGATGCCGCCGCAGGAAAGGGGTGTTGATCGACTGGAAGAGATGGAGATCTATGCGCGCTTTATGAGGCATTTGCGCCACGTTCCCAGCAGCCGGGCGGAGATCAAGATCCTGTCCGCCATCCAGTTTACCGCCGATATGCTGAATGACAGTGACGCGCGCGTAGGCAAGGTTTTGGTGGATCTGGGTCTGCGCGCCCCGCGCATGGCGTTTCCGGCTGCGTTTCTGGATTATGCCGATGCGGCGCTGATGCGCTCTCCCTGGGATGTCGGTGGGCCGTCAAAGGGGCTGGAGGCGCTGCGCGATCACTGGAACGAAACCGGAGAAGACAAATTCGCGGCATTCCGCAAAGACTTCGCCCTGATGGAGACTGCTTATTTGTAGGCTTAATATTTACTGATTGTAGCGCGGTTTTTCATGGGCGTTGCGGGCCGGGCTGCTGGTTTCCCGGCGGGAATTCCAGTCTATAAAATTATCATTCTGCGCGCCGCCCGTCCAGCGGCCGATAAGGCTTTCGAATGTACTGGTGATAAAATTATCCGCTTCGACAGGACGGTAGGCACCGCGTGATTTAATCATAACTTCCTGCCAGATTCCTGCGGGGAAGGATCCGCCGGTCACAGCTTTCGTTGAGGAATTGTCATCATTACCCAACCAGACAGCGCCAACCAATTCATCGGTGTAGCCGATAAACCAGGCGTCGCGGCTGTCCTGCGAGGTTCCGGTTTTCCCGGCCGCAGGATAGAATGGCAGGCGCGCACGTTGCCCGGTGCCGTTCTCCACCACGCTTTGCATCATGCGGCGCAGATCGTTTAACGGGCCGGGCGCAGACATGCGCTGGGTCAGCTTGGTGCGCGGGCGCTGGTAGTATAGCTCGCCGTCGGCGCTGATGATTTTTGTAATCGCATAGGGGAAAACACGGTAGCCGCCATTGGCCATGACGGAATAGGCCGTCGCCATTTCCAGCATGGACACGCTGGAGCTGCCCAGAGCCAGGCTGAGATCCAGTTCCAGCGGCGAGAATATGCCGAAGCGCCGGGCAGTTTCGGCCACGGCGGCGGGGCCGAGCTCTTTCATCAACTGCACGGAAACTGTGTTGAGTGAGAGGGTCAGCGCCTCGGTCAGTGTAACTTCGCCGTAATATTTGCCACCAAAATTTTCAGGACGGTAGCGTCCGGTTTTGAACGGTTCGTCTATGATCCGGCTGTAAGGGTCCCACCCGTTTTCCAGCGCAGTCAGATAGGTGAAGGGCTTGAAGGATGAGCCGGGCTGGCGTTTGGCCTGTACGGCGCGGTTAAATTGGCTGACTGCATAATCTGCGCCGCCAACCATCGCCACCACCGTGCCGTCCGGGCGCATGATCACCACGGCCCCCTGAGAAATTCTGCGCTCTTCACCCTGTTCGCGGATTACGCGGGCCAGAGCCTCATAGGCTGCATCCTGAATGCGCGGGTTTAGCGTGGTTTCGACGATAATATCTTCTTGTGGTGTGCCGATCAGATCATCAACGCCATCCACCACCCAGTCGGTGAAGTAGCGTACGGAGCCGCCAGTGGGTTTGGACGAAGGGCGGGGCGGCAGGGAGGTCAGGCTTTTTGCCTGATCTTCTGTGATATAGCCCGCATCGACCATTGCCCCCAGCACGACATCGGCGCGTTCTTTGGATAAGCCTGGATTTTGCAGCGGGGAGTAGCGCGAGGGCGCCTTGAGCAGGCCGGCAATGGTGGCCGCCTCGCGCAAATTAAGGGCTTTGACTTCCTTGTTGAAATATAAGCGCGACGCCGCATCAACGCCGTAAGTGCCGGAGCCTAGATAGACGCGGTTCAGATAGGCGCTGAGGATCTCATCTTTGGTGAGTTCATATTCCAGCCAGACAGCCAGCATCGCCTCCTGGATTTTGCGTTTTAGGGTGCGTTCCTGGCTGAGGAACAGGTTTTTGGCCAATTGTTGTGTAATGGTTGATCCGCCCTGGACCAGTCGCCCTTTGCTGACATTCACGAACATCGCGCGGGCAAGGCCCAGAAGGTCAATGCCGAAATGGCTGTAGAAACGGCGGTCTTCGATCGCCAGCACAGCATCAATTAAGTGCGGCGGTAAATCGGTGATGCCCATTGTTTCGCCCTGAATTTCGCCATAGCGGGTGATAACCGATCCATCATAGGCTTTGATTGTGATCGCAGTTTTGCGCTCGAAGCTGGAATCTTTTGTGATGTCGGGCAGTTCGGTGGCGTACCAGGCGAAGAGCAGGGTCAGGAATATTCCGGCCCACAGCCCGATCACCAAACTCCATTTGAAGAGGAATCCAAGGAATCCTTGGGACTTTTTCTTGGATGCAGGGCGCGTGCGCTTTTTACTGGTTTTCTTTTTAGACATGCCGGGCTGATAAAAGCAGAAAAATCAGGAACAATCCAGCCAATACCGCTTGCGCGCAGGGAATTGTTCAGTTGCTTTTGTTTCATCCTCCATCTGCCCGCCGCAGAACTCAACGATGCGGATCGCCGCCTTGTTTTTTGGATCAACGGTAATGAGTGCGCGTTCGATCCCCAGATAGCAGGCGAAGGGAATGGCCTTTTGCAGGATTTTCTTGCCAAACCCCTTGCCGCGCATGGACGGGCGGATCGCGAAATTGATATGCCCGCCCCATTTTTCGAGGTGCCAGTTCAGGCGATGGCGGATGGTCATGCGGCCGATAAAGTTGTATTCCTTAACCATCCAGAGAATGGTTTCCGGCACGGGTTCCACCCAGTCATCATAGGGTTTGTGCAGGTGGCGGCGGCCTTCGTTCAGGTCGTCGATAAAGTTTTCAAAGTTTTCGGAGATTTCTTCGAGGTTGACGCTGGTGTAGCGGCCTTCTTCCTGGAATTCCTTCAGGGCTTCGAGATAGCTTTCTTTGTATTCGATAGCAGGTTTTACAAGCTTTGAGGCAGACATTCTATGACCGTTGTTTTTGGGGAGTTTTTTCAGTGCGACGCAGGCTCAAACCCTGGCGGCATCGCGTTTTTTATTGTTTTATGTATAGCTCTTTTAAATGGTGCGTACCCGCTTTTATTCATTCGAGCCTCATAGTATTGGATCGCAGGAAAAATGCAAGAGCTGTAATTTTGTTGTTTTATATCAAAAACATAGCAGCCAGCCCGAGGAACACAAAGAAGCCGATCACATCGGTGATTGTGGTCAAGAAAACGGTCGAGGAAACGGCCGGGTCATTCCCCATACGGTCGAGCAGGATGGGGATACCGGCCCCAAAAAACCCAGCGGCCAGCAGGTTCACAGCCATGGCCGTGGCGATAACGCCGCCCAGCATCGTGCTGCCGAACCATAGCGCTGCGACGACGCCTGTAATTACCGCGAAGGCCAGGCCGTTCAGGAAGCATACCAGGGTCTCCTTCCAGATGGTCCGCCAGGTGTTGGAGGCAGAAATCTGGCGTGTGGACAGGGCGCGCACGGCAACGGTGAGGGTTTGCGTGCCGGCATTGCCGCCCATGGAGGCAACGATCGGCATCAGGATGGCCAGTGCCACGATTTGTTCAATGGTCGCATCAAAGAAGGAAATGACAATTGAGGCAAAAATGGCGGTCAGCAGATTTACAAACAGCCAGCGGAAGCGGGTTCCAGTCGTTGACCAGATGGCGCGGTACATATCACCCTGTTCCACCCCGGCCATTTTCAGGATGTCTTCGTGGGCCTCTTCATCGATAACGTCTATGACGTCGTCAATGGTAATCACTCCGATCAGGCGGCCGTCTTTATCGGTGACGGGGGCGGAGGTGATGTTGTCGCGCCGGAAGACATGGGCGACCTCTTCCTGGTCCATATCGGCCGGAATGGGGTGTGTATCCTCCAGCATGATCGTTTCAAGTTTTTTTGAACGTTTTGCACGGATCAGGCGGTTGAGCGGAATTTCACCGACAATGTGATAGGCCGGATCGATCACGAACACATCAAAGAAGTCCTCCGGCAAATCTTCGGCAGCTTCGCGCAGATAGTCGATAGCTTTACCAACGGTCCAGAATTGCGGCACGGCAACAACCTCGCGCTGCATAAGACGGCCTGCGCTTTCCTCAGGAAAACTCAGCCCCTCCTCCAGCGTGACGCGCATTTTGGCAGACAGTTTATGAATGATCTCTTTTTGGAAATCATCGTCCAGGTTGAGGATTAGATCCAGCGCGTCATCACTCTCCAGATTGGAGATAATTTGCGCCACATTCGCCGGCGGCATCGAGGATAAGATTGAACGTGCAAGTTCCGGATCAAGTTCAGTAAAGGCTTCCGGATCGATGGCGTGACTGTACATGGCCACGAGTTCATCCCGCTCTTCATCGCGGACCTTGGCGACAAGTTCGGCCGTATCGACAGGGCTGAGATCATCAAGGAATGCATGAACTGTATCGGAATCCTGGGCCTGTACAGCCTCGGAAATTTCGCGGATTTCCTGGTCGGACAGGTGTACGGTCACATCATCCTGTGCGTTATTTTCGTATGGTTTTGTTTCTGCTGTGTCTGTCATGGCGCGATGTTCGGATAGAGATAAGCCTATAGCCAAATGCACTATAGCACTAACCGGTTTTAACAACCAGAACAACCCGTTAGAGCTTCGCTTTTTTCACCTGAACAGCAACCGCCGGTGTTTAGAAATGCCGGACCAGCCTGTGGGTTTTTTCATCGCCCATTTCATCTTCAAACACCTGCGCCGCCACAGTGGCCACGGCGCTTATATTTATGATTCCACGCGGTGTAACCGATGGCGTCAGGATATGCGCCGGGCGCGCCGCCCCTAGAAGCATCGGGCCGATACTGATTCCGTCCGCAAGAACGCGCAGCATGTTAAAGGCGATATTTGCCGCCTCAACATTCGGCATAATGAACAGATTGGCCGAACCCTTCAGTACGGAATCCGGCATGGACAGGCCGCGGATTTCAGGCGACAGCGCCGCATCGGCGTGCATTTCGCCGTCGATTTCCAGCTCCGGGTCACGGCGTCGGATATCCATGAAGGCCTCGCGCATCTTGATTGCGGACTCATCATCATGGGTTCCGAAATTGGAGTGGGAAAGCATGGCGACTTTCGGCGTAATGCCAAAGCGGCGGACTTCCTGAACAGCCAGCATGGTCATCTCAGCAATTTGGCTGACGCTTGGCTCACAATTCACCTGCGTGTCGCAGAAAAAATAGGTCCCGCGCGAGAGGAGCAGGGCATTCATTGCCGCCGGTGTTTCGACGCCCGGCTTCAGGCCGATCACATTGGTGATGTGGCGCAAATGTCGGTCGTGATGTCCTGTTGCGCCGCAGATCACGCCATCAGCATCGCCTTTGTGAACCATCAGCGCACCGATCACAGTGGTGTTTGTACGCACACGGTTTTGCGCATCAGCCACGGTGGTTCCGCGCCGACGCATCAGGCGGTGATAGGTTTCCCAGTAATCACGGTAACGCGGGTCATCTTCTGGATCACAGAGCTCAAAATCCTCTCCGTTTTTCATACGAAGACCCAGGCGCTGTATGCGGGTTTCGACAACTTTTTTCCTCCCGATCAAAATGGGTTGAGCCAGCCCGTCATCAATAACGGTTTGCACGGCCTGGAGGACTCTTTCTTCCTCGCCCTCGCAATAGACCAGACGTTTGGGGTTCTCTTTGGCGCGGGTATAGATCGGGCGCATGACCAGGTTGGAGCGGATAAAGAATTGTCTCAATTTCTGCTCATAGGCTTCGAAATCCTCGATCGGGCGCGTTGCGACGCCGCTCTTCATTGCAGCTTTTGCAACGGCGAGAGGAAGATCAACAATCAGACGCGGATCGAATGGTTTGGGTATAAGGTATTCCGGGCCAAAAGTTAAATGTTCGTCACTGTAAACAGCGGCAACCTCGGCGGTGGCTTCCTTCCGGGCCAAGGAGGCGAGTGCCTCCACACAGGCCAGCTTCATTTCCTCATTGATCTGGGTTGCGCCGACATCCAGCGCGCCGCGGAACATGAACGGGAAACACAGGACATTGTTGACCTGGTTCGTATAGTCGGAACGGCCGGTGCAGATGATGGCGTCCGGCTTTGCCTCTTTGGCGTCTTCGGGCATGATTTCCGGCGTGGGGTTGGCCAAGGTCATCAGCAAGGGTGCTTTGCCCATGGATTTGACCATTTCTTTGGTTAGTACGCCGGGACCGGATAGTCCCAGGAATACATCCGCGCCCTTGATGGCTTCGGCCAGTGTTCGGTATTTTGTATCAACAGCGTATTCTTCCTTGGCCGGGTCCATGCTTTCGTTGCGGCCCTGATAGACCACACCGGCGCGGTCGGTGATAATGATGTTCTTTTTTTGCAGTCCCGCGCCAACCAGCAAGTTCAGACAGGCAATCGCGGAGGCTCCGGCGCCGGAGGTCACCAGTTTGATGTCCTTTATTTTGCGCCCGGAATATTC
>CAYGSN010000050.1:0-7056 GCA_964352675.1 uncultured Pseudobdellovibrionaceae bacterium | reverse complement strand
GAGCGGGGCTTTTCGAAAACTGAATTAAACAATTACTTGTTTACAGCTTCTTTCAGGTCTTTACCGGCCTTGAACTTAGGCTGCTTGGACGCTGGGATTTTGATCGGCTCGCCTGTGCGTGGGTTACGGCCAGTTGTGGCAGCGCGCTTCGCAACAGTGAATGTACCGAAACCAACCAGACGAACATCGTCGCCTTTTTTCAGGCTGGCTTTGATTGCATCGATCACAGCATCAACAGCTTCAGCAGCTTTTGATTTAGAGATGTCAGCAGATTTTGCAACTTTTGCAACAAGGTCTTGTTTGTTCATAAGAACCCCCTTCGTAGAAGAAGTTTGAGTTGAAAGACATGGCCCGTTCAAAATTAAAAATAAAAATTGATCGAACCAACCCTACAGAAAAAACTCTAAAACCTTAGGGTTTCTCCCGTTTAAGTACATTTATCTAGGGGGATTTTTAAACCAGAGTCAATGACGAATTACGTCTTCGCCCTTATTTTCTGCACTTTTTGCTGAAATACCCTCTAAATCGGCCTTGGAATCGGGGTTTTGGACCTCAAATCCTTCAATCAGAGCATGCGAGAGCACCTCATCAATCGACTTCACAGAGATGATTTCCAGACCTTTTTTGACATTATCGGGAATCTCCTGCAGATCTTTGACGTTATCTTCAGGAATAAGGACCGTTGTGATTCCCCCGCGAAGAGCACCCAAAAGCTTTTCTTTCAGCCCGCCGATCTGCGTCACCTTACCGCGCAAATTCACTTCGCCAGTCATGGCGATATCCTTGCGCACGGGGATATTGGTCAGGCAAGAAATGATCGCCGTGACCATCGCCGCACCGGCAGACGGCCCATCTTTGGGCACCGCGCCCTCAGGAACGTGAACGTGGATCTGCTGCTTCTGCAGCTCTTCATAATCGATACCATATTGCGGTGCACGCGCCTTGGTCAGCATCTCCGCCACCGTAATGGATTCCTTCATCACATCCTTCAGGTTCCCGGTCATGGAAACTTTACCATCCTTGCCCGGCATAACCACGGCCTCAATCGCCAGGATCGAGCCACCAACCTCGGAATAGGACAGGCCGTTTACCACGCCGATATTGTCATTATCATCAATTTCACGGCTGCTGTATTTGCGCACACCGGCGAATTTGCCAAGGTTACGCGGGGTAATATAAACCTTCTTGCGACCATGCATCAGGATTTCCTTGATGGCTTTGCGGCACAGATTCGCCAGCTCGCGCTCCAGATTCCGGACGCCAGCCTCCCGCGTATAATAACGAATCAGTGTGCGGATGCCGTTATCACTGATTGAGAACTCGCCCTTCTTTAGACCCGCTGCCTTCATCTGCTTCTCCAGCAAATGACGTTTGGCGATCTCCAGCTTCTCATCTTCCGTATATCCGGAGATGTAAATAATTTCCATCCGGTCCAGCAAAGGCCGCGGCATGGTCTGCATCGAATTGGCCGTACAGACGAACATGACATCGGACAGATCGTAATCCAGCTCCAGGTAGTGATCCTGGAATGTGCCGTTTTGTTCAGGATCAAGAACCTCCAGCAAAGCCGAGCTGGGATCGCCGCGCCAGTCATTGCCGAGCTTGTCGATCTCATCGAACAGGAAGAGCGGATTGACCGTCTTGGCCTTTTTCATGCCCTGAATAACCTTACCCGGCATCGCACCGATATAGGTACGGCGGTGACCGCGCACTTCGCTCTCATCACGCACCCCCCCCAGCGACATGCGCACAAAGTTCCGGTTGGTCGCACGGCTGATGGATTTGCCCAAGGAGGTCTTACCAACACCCGGCGGGCCAACAAGACATAAAATCGGCCCCTTGACCTTGGATGTGCGCTGTTGCACGGCGAGGTACTCCAAAATACGTTCTTTGACTTTCTCTAAGCCGTAATGATCTTGATCCAGTATTTTCTTGGCCTGGCGAATATCTTTCTTCACCTTGGTTTTCTTGCTCCACGGCACATTGATAATCCAGTCCAGATAATTGCGGATGACCGTGGCCTCGGCAGACATCGGGCTCATCTGGCGCAGCTTTTTCAACTCATGCATCGCGCGCTCTTTGGCTTCCTTGGTCAGCTTGGCTTCTTCGATCTTTTTCTCAAGCTCGCCCATTTCATTCAGTCCGTCCTCGCCATCGCCCAGCTCTTTCTGAATCGCTTTCATCTGCTCGTTCAGATAATATTCACGCTGGGTTTTCTCCATTTGCTTCTTCACGCGGCCGCGGATGCGCTTCTCCACCTGAAGAACGCCGATCTCGCCTTCCATGAAGCCGTAAATTTTTTCGAGTCGCTCCACCGTGCTGGCTATTTCCAGCAATTCCTGCTTCTGGTCGATTTTCAGCACCAGATGCGAAGCAATCGTGTCCGCCATCTTTGAGGGCTCTTCAATTTGATTAACAGAAACAATAACTTCCGGAGGAATCTTCTTGTTTAACTTTACGTATTGCTCGAACTGTGTCATCACCGCACGGGATAGTGCGTCCAGCTCTTCATTTATGGGTGCATTGTCAACAATCTCGACGGTTTCCGCCTCAAAATAGTCCTTGTTGTCGGTAAATTTGGACACGCGCACCCGCTTGCCGCCCTCAACCAGCACCTTAACCGTTCCGTCGGGAAGCTTCAGGAGCTGCAGAATCGTTCCGATTGTACCGATTTCATATAAATCTTTCGGCTGAGGGTCGTCGTTTGTTGGAGATTTCTGGGTCAGGAGCAGGATCTGCTTGTCTTCCTGCATCACATATTCCAGCGCCTGCACAGATTTTTCACGGCCCACAAAGAGCGGCACAATCATATTTGGGAAAACGACGATATCTCGGAGAGGAAGGACGGCGTAGTTATTGTTTTTGGATAATCCACCTAACATGCGCAAAACTTTCTTTTAAGTCTTTAATAATAATAGGGTTTTTTGGCTTTTAAATACCCTGAAAGCCACCTACCTAACTGAAATGGCACGAATGCTTAAAAAATCAAGCACCCTGCCATTCTATCATAAAAAGCCTTACTTATTTCTTATCGTCTTTTTTGTCAGCATCCGCAGGCAAAGGCTGCGATTCCACAACCTCGTCAATTAGGCCGAACTTCTTTGCCTCTTCGGCGCTCATGAAGTTGTCGCGGTCCATAGCCTTTTCAATAGCCGCCAGCTTTTGACCGGTATGTTTCACGTAGATTTCGTTCAACCGCTCACGCAGACGCAGGATTTCACGCGCCTGGATCTCGATATCCGATGCCTGGCCGCGCGCACCACCGCTGGGCTGGTGAATCATGATGCGAGAATTCGGCAGGGAATAGCGCTTACCGACCGCACCCGCCGCCAGAAGAAGCGACCCCATAGAAGCCGCCTGCCCGATACAGACCGTGGACACTTCGGGTTTGATATATTGCATCGTGTCATACATCGACAACCCGGAGGTCACCACGCCGCCGGGCGAGTTGATGTAGAATGAAATCGGTTTTTTCGGGTTTTCCGACTCGAGGAAAAGGAGCTGGGCGCAAATCAGCGAGGACACATGATCGTTCACCTCCCCGGTCAGGAAGATAATCCGCTCCTTGAGCAAACGTGAATAGATGTCAAAGGCTCGCTCCCCGCGATTGGTCTGTTCAATCACAGTGGGGACAAGGTGGTTCATATAGGTATCAATCGGATCACGTTCGGTCATGGTTTCTCTTTTTATAATAGGTGTTGGAATACATACAAAACAAACCGTACCTTTGCAGGCCGGTTTGTTCAAGAGCATAATTTGAAACTATTCAGATAAAGGGTCTGAACTAGGACGCTTTTTTCTTGGCCGAAGGTTTCTTCTTGGCCGGAGCTTTTTTCTCAGCCTTTTCCGCGCTGTCGGCAGATTTAGACTTGGAGGCCGCCTTCTTTTTCTTCGGCTTGGCTTCTGCTTCTTCCCCGTCACCTTCCAGAAGAGCAAGCAGCTCTTCGGCCGTCACTTCCTTTTCCTTCACATCGGCCAGTTCCAGGATAAAGTCCACGACTTTCTCTTCGTAAAGCGGTGCACGCAGGGATTCCAATGCCTGACGGTTTTGAGAGAAGTAATCAAACACCTCTTTTTCCTGACCCGGATATTTCTGCGCTTCGGAGATTACGGCCTTTTGCAGTTCAGGATCGGAAATGGTGATGTTGTTCTCGGAACCGATTTCGGACAGGACCAACCCCAAACGCACGCGGCGCTCGGAAATAGATTTATATTCCTTTTCCTCGTCCTTGCTCAGCTCTGTGTCTTTATCGCCGCGCTGCTGGCGTTCCATTTTAATCTGGTCGCGGATATTCTGAAACTCCAGATCCAGCATGCCTTGAGGAACCGTAAATTTATGTCCCTCATCCAGCAGGTCAAGAAGAGTTCTCTTCACAGCCATACGGCTCTGGCGACCCAGCTCTTTCGCTGTTTGCTCGGAAATCGCGTTTTTCAAAGCATCCATATTCTCCATGCCCAAGGACTCCGCAAAATTATCGTCCATCTTGGCTTCGCCCGGCTCGCGGATCTGGTTGATCTCGACGTCGAAAATCGCCTCACGCCCGGCCAGTTCGCTCGCGCCGTAAGTTTCGGGGAAGGTGACACGCACCTCAACCTTTTCGCCTGATTTCTTGCCGATCAACTGGTCTTCAAAGCCGGGAATAAATGCACCGCTGCCCAGCTTCAGGTGATGGCCGTGCATATGCATACCGTCATGTGCAACATTGTCGTCCGCCGTACGGCCGTGGAAATCAATGACCAGCGTGTCGCCCTTTTTAGAGGCACGGCCGGATGTGACCTCCACCGAGGTTTCATTGTTTTGCGCAAGACGCTCCAGCGTATCCTGAATGCTCTTGTCGCTCGGCTTGGACACAGGCTTCTCCAGCTTCAGGCTCTTCAGATCCATTAGCTTAATTTTCGGCAATTCTTCAACCTCCATCACATAGATCAGGTCTTTGCCGTCATCGAATTCTTTTACTTCGATCTTTGGCTGCATCGCGGGGCGAATACCCTTGTCTTGCAGAGCCTGCGCAGAAGTCTCGTTGACCGCAGCCTCCAAAACCTCGCCCATAATCGCACGGCCATATTTTTGTTTTAAAATAGCCATCGGCGCTTTGCCCTGGCGGAAACCGGGAATGCGGATCGTCTTGCCCACTTCCTGTAGGCGCGCCTCAACGCGCTTGTCGATATCGTTGGCCGGGATTTTAACTTCCAGTTCGTGGCTTAGCCCATCGTGCTTTAATTCTTTGACTTGCATGGTTACTACTCTTCCTTGTTTTGAAAATCATGCCCCGTTTAAACCATAAATTCCGGTTTTTCAAGCTTTTCCTTGTTGACAGCCCGAATAAAAACCCTATACATATTCCGCCTAAGAACCGGATGCGGGTGTGGCGGAATTGGCAGACGCACCAGATTTAGGTTCTGGCGCCGCAAGGCGTGGGGGTTCAAGTCCCTCCACCCGCACCACATATATTGTGTTATTCAAGACTGAGTGAGAGAGAAAAAATGATTGCGCACCCCAGCGAACACCGTTCAGACGCAGCTGAAGATGCTGTTCAGCAGCTTTTATTGAGCGCCATTTTTGAACACATGGCCAAAGGCAACGAAGCCGGGCTGGAAGCTGCCCGCCGCGGCATTATGGCCCCGGGATTTAATGTCACAACACAATCAGAACGCAGCGGTGATAATATACTTCATCACGCCCTGCGTCAGCAATGGGACGACGCCAGAGGGGCGATCAACAAGATTGTAACAACCGTTCAAATGAAAGGCGAACCGCAAGAGCCAGAGGACGATAAGTCCGCCGAAGTTAAGCAGCTGAGTAACGGCAAAACCGGCGTGAGAAAAGCAATACCAATGAAGGACCGTGACTTTAGCACGATGCAAGTTTTTACAACCGGCGATGCCGCTTATGTGTGCAGAGTGTCACAGCAGACGATCATTCGTTGTTTTGACAGTGGCCGCTTGCATGGCTCCCGCGTTCCCGGATCAAAATTCCGCAGGATACCAAGAGAAAGCCTGGAGAGGTTTATGATAGCTGAGGACATTCCTATGGATAGGTTCTTAGGAACGCTGGATCAGAAGGATCTGGACACGCTTCTTGGCCAGAAAAACCATGAAGACCAAACGCCGCTTCAAATGCCGAGAGCGCATTACCTGCAGGCGCACGCGGAAATCGGTTAGGACGCACCGGGCGAGGCTTGCAGAGCCTTTAGAACCTGCGGCAACATCCCCGGCAGATCAGTAGCGACCAGCCCCACTCCGAAGCGCAGCGCGGCATCACCGTGCATCCAGACCGCCGCGCAGGCCGCATTGAACGGATTCATCCCCTGCGCCGCCAATCCGGTGATCATACCGGCCAGCACATCACCCGTACCCGCAGTGGCCAGATAAGGGCTGGCGTGGTCATTCACCACGCAAAGCCCGTCTGGATGCGCAATCACCGTTTTTGCACCTTTCAGAACAATAATAGCGCTGGAATCGCGGGCGGCCTGCATGGCGCGTTCTTCCCTGCTGCCGCCTATCGCCGGGAATACTCTGGCGAATTCGCCTTCATGCGGCGTTAACACAACGTTGTCATGCAGGTTTTCAGGCAGCGCGCCCAGCGCATCGGCATCCAGAACCGTAGGAATATCCCTGATTGTTACGGGCACAGGCAGCCCGCCGGGACCGTATAAAACCGCGCTGATGCGCTCATCCCACCAGCTTAAGTCATTCCGCACCAGAATATGTGCCGGCAGAGCAGTGCGATAAATATCGAATGTCCCCGGCGGCGCCAGGACACTCACAAGCCCGGCACCCATCCGCGCGCAGGATTCGACAGCCAAGCGCGTCGCCCCGGTCAATTCCGCCGCACCGTAGACAACCGCGTGTCCACAGTCGTATTTATGGGCGTTTGCAGCCTTAACAGGAAGATGTTCCCGCCACAGGCTGGGCTTATTTTCATGAAACATATGAAAGTTTTATCAAAAAACTTGACCTGAGCCACTATAAATATGTAGAGAAAGGTGCTTATATTTTTTATATGGCGACTGTAGCTCAGTGGTAGAGCCCTCGGTTGTGGTCCGAGTTGTCGCG
>CAYGSN010000049.1:0-7079 GCA_964352675.1 uncultured Pseudobdellovibrionaceae bacterium | reverse complement strand
ACCTTGAATTCACGCTTCATGCGGTCAACGAGAATATCCAGGTGCAATTCGCCCATCCCTGCAATAATGGTCTGGCCGGATTCATGATCGACTTTCACGCGGAAAGACGGATCCTCGGCCGCCAGACGCTGCAACGCCTGAGACATTTTTTCCTGGTCGGCCTTTGTTTTCGGCTCAACCGCAATCTCGATAACGGGATCGGGAAATTCCATGCGCTCCAGAACGATCGGCTTATCCTGCGCACACAGCGTATCGCCGGTTGTTGTGTCTTTCAAACCAACGAAAGCCACAATGTCACCCGCATGGGCAATGTTGATCTCTTCGCGGTTGTTTGAGTGCATCAGCAACATACGGCCAATACGCTCGCGCTTGTCCTTCACGGTGTTTTGCACATAAGAGCCGGACTCGATGGTGCCGGAATAGATCCGGGAGAATGTCAATGAACCTACAAACGGGTCGTTCATGATTTTGAACGCCAGCGCAGAAAACGGAGCAGCATCATCCGGATCGCGCGTGTCTTTTGCCTCCGGGTCATTAACCTTCGTGCCGTTAACCGCCCCAATGTCCAGAGGACCGGGAAGATATTCCACAACAGCATCCAGCATCGGCTGCACACCTTTGTTTTTGAAAGCGGAACCGCACAAAACGGGCACGAATGCACCAGAAATCGTCCCCTTGCGAATGCAGGCGCGAATGACTTTCTCATCCGGCTCTTTGCCTTCCAGGTAGGATTCCATAGCGGCATCGTCCTGCTCAACCACCAATTCAATAAGCTTCTCACGATACTCGGCAGCTTTATCCGCCATATCGGCAGGAATATCTTCCTCGGAATACTTGGCTCCCAGCTCTTCGCCGCTCCAGACAATCGCCTTCATCTTCACAAGATCGATATTGCCCGCAAACTGGTTCTCTGCACCGATTGGCAACTGGATCACGCAAGGAACAGCGCCAAGACGGCTAATGATCATGTCGACGGTGTTGTAGAAATCTGCGCCGATTTTGTCCATCTTGTTCACGAAACACATGCGCGGCACTTTGTATTTGTCGGCCTGGCGCCAGACAGTTTCAGTCTGTGGCTCCACGCCGGCATTGGCATCGAACACGGCAATCGCGCCATCGAGCACGCGCAGGGAACGCTCAACCTCAATCGTGAAATCCACGTGCCCGGGTGTGTCGATGATGTTCAAACGGAACGCATCGCCAGAAAACTGTCCGCCTTCAGGGCCTTTCCAGAAGGTTGTCGTTGCCGCGGAAGTAATGGTAATGCCGCGCTCCTGCTCCTGCTCCATCCAGTCCATCGTGGCCGCACCGTCATGCACCTCACCAATCTTGTGAGACTTCCCGGAATAGAACAAGATGCGCTCGGTCGTTGTGGTTTTACCCGCATCGATATGCGCCATAATGCCGAAGTTCCGGTAGTGTGTGATTGGATGTTCGCGTGCCATTAATTCTCTCTCTATTTTCTCTGCTTTTGTTACTTGTTACCTGAAAATTACCATCTGTAATGCGCGAATGCCTTGTTGGCATCGGCCATTTTGTGGGTATCGTCACGCTTTTTCACCGCATTGCCGCGATCCTGCGCCGCATCCAGAAGTTCGCCTGCCAGACGATCCACCATTGTGTTCTCTCCACGCTTGCGCGCCGCATCAATCAACCAGCGCATGGCCAGAGCCACACCACGATCATTACGCACCTCAACCGGAACCTGGTAGGTCGCACCGCCCACACGGCGTGAACGCACTTCAATCTTCGGCTTAACCTTTTTAAGCGCCTTGTGAAAAACGAACAGTCCTTTGGATTTTCCTCCGGTTGTGCCATCTTCTTCGCCGTCATCCTCAATATTCTCATTGGCGGCTTTTTTCTCAAGAATTTCGATGGCCTGGTACACGATACCCTCGGCCACTGATTTCTTGCCATCCACCATCAGGTTATTGATGAATTTCGACAGCACCAGATCGCCGAATTTCGGATCTGGAAGAATTTCGCGTTTTTCTGCTCTATGACGACGTGACATATATATTTCCTCTTAAGCTTATTTCGGACGTTTCACGCCGTAGCGTGAACGTGATTGTTTACGGTCATTAACACCCTGGGTATCCAGCGTTCCACGAATAATCGTGTAACGCACACCCGGCAAATCTTTAACACGGCCGCCGCGCACCAGAACAACGGAGTGTTCCTGCAAATTGTGGCCTTCGCCGGGAATGTAGCAAATCACCTCGTGCCCTGTGGTCAGGCGCACCTTGGCCACCTTACGCAAAGCGGAGTTTGGCTTTTTCGGTGTGGTGGTATACACGCGTGTACACACACCTCTGCGTTGCGGGTTGCTCTTCAGCGCCCGGTTTTTCTTTGCTTTTACAACTTTCTGCCGCGGCTTGCGGATCAATTGTTGAATCGTTGGCATATCGTTCTAGCCCTTATCTATTCTAGTCTTTCAAAATGTTTTGGATGGCTGCATTTAGCGGAAGATGCGGATCACTGTCAACTGTTAATCCGCTCGTCTAAAAAATGCAGAGCATCCGTTTGTGCCGGATGATGCGCGCCCCATATAGTTTCAGGCGCTATTCATCATATGCGCGCGGACTATAACGGGAAGATTCCGCAAGGTCAAGAAAAAAGAGGCCCGTAAGAGGCCTCTTTTTAATAAAGTCCTATAAAGTACAGTTTTAGCCTGCTGCAGCCTCTTTTTGATCATCGTCAGAAGACGTAGCTTCCTCGTTTGCAGCAATCGTTGCAGCCTGCTCGGCCTCAAGAACAGCCTGAGCTGCTTGTTGCTCTTCCAGGGCCACACGGTCACGCTCGGCTGCCACACGCTTCAATCCATTGACCAAGGCGCCTGTACCGGCCGGGATCAAACGTCCAACAATAACGTTTTCTTTCAAACCGTGCAGACGGTCAACCTTACCCTGTACGGCGGCTTCGGTCAGAACGCGTGTTGTTTCCTGGAAGGACGCGGCAGAGATAAAACTACGTGTCTGCAGAGAGGCTTTCGTAATACCCTGCAGAACCGGCTTGCCTTCCGGCGGACGCTTGCCGTCTTCGGCATATTTCGCCTTCATGGCTTCGAATTCCTCGACATCCACGTGCTCACCCTCCAGATATGTTGAGTCCCCAACGGCTGTAACCTCAACCTTCTGCATCATCTGGCGTACAATAACCTCAATATGTTTGTCGTTGATCTTCACGCCCTGCAGACGGTAAACATCCTGAACCTCGTTAATGAGGTAATCTGCCAAAGCTTCAATCCCCATAACATCCAGAATGTCGTGTGGCACCAAAGCACCATCGAGAAGCGGATCGCCCTTGCGGACAAAGTCCCCCTCAACAACAGCCAAATGGCGACCTTTCGGCACAAGATATTCACGAGCTTCGCCATCTTCAGCATTGGCGGGCTTGACGTGGATACGGCGCTTGGATTTGTAATCCTTGCCGAATTCAACATACCCATCAATTTCAGAGATAACCGCAAAGTCTTTTGGCATGCGGGCCTCAAACAATTCAGCCACACGCGGTAGACCCCCGGTAATATCGCGGGTCTTTGACGTTTCACGCGGAATACGAGCAATAATGTCACCAGCTTTAACCTCCTGCCCGTTTTCGGCAGATAGAACTGTATCAACAGAGAGGTAGTAATTCGCCGGCAGGCCATTTGGCAATTTAATCACATTGCCCTTCTTATCCAGCAAGCTGATGCGCGGCTTCAAGTCACCGCCTTTAGGCTGTGAACGCCAGTCAATGACTTTCTTCGAAGCAATGCCTGTGGCTTCGTCAACATCATCAACGACAGACAGGCCTTCCACCAGATCAAAGTAATGCGCCACACCATCTTTTTCGGTGATAACCGGCATTGTATAAGGGTCCCACTCAGCCATTTTATCGCCGGCCTTGACCTTTTTACCGCTTTCAACCAATAGACGTGCGCCGTAAGGAATGCGGTGCGTAGCCTTTTCATTGCCTTTAGAATCAAGCAACGCAATCTCCATATTCCGCCCCATGACAATCGCTACACCGCTGGAGTTTTTAACGATGTTTTCATTGCGAATTTCAACCTTGGCATCCAGATTGGCATCAACATGAGAGCGCTCCGCACCTTTCTGTGCCGCGCCACCAATGTGGAAGGTTCGCATGGTGAGCTGCGTACCAGGCTCCCCGATCGACTGGGCTGCCATAACACCGATGGCCTCACCCATATTGACCGGCGTACCACGAGCCAGATCGCGCCCGTAGCAAGCTGCACAAATACCGTTTTTCTCAGCCACGCAGGTCAGGACAGAGCGGGCTTTGATTTCATCAATACCAGCTGTTTCAATCTGCTCGGAGGTGACCTCATCGATCAGCTCACCAGCTTTCACGATAACTTTTCCATCCAGCGGATTGACGATGTCCACAGCAGCGCTACGGCCCAGAACACGTTCAGCCAGACCGACGACGACATCAGCCCCGCTCATGACCGCACGAATGGTCACGCCCTCCTGCGTACCGCAGTCAGGCTCGGTAATGATGGCATCTTGCGCTACATCAACCAGACGGCGGGTCAGGTAACCGGAGTTTGCTGTCTTCAGCGCCGTATCAGCCAGACCCTTACGCGCGCCGTGCGTGGAGTTAAAGTATTCCAGAACCGACAAACCTTCCTTAAAGTTGGAAATAATTGGCGTCTCGATAATTTCACCGGACGGCTTAGCCATCAGTCCGCGCATACCGGAAAGCTGGCGGATCTGAGCGGCAGAACCCCGCGCCCCGGAATGCGCCATCATATAGACGGAGTTCAGATTACCTTCCGAAATATTGGAAATTTTGGCCATCATCGCATCGGCCACATCGTCCGTACATTTCGACCAGATATCGACAACTTTGTTATATTTCTCACCTTTGGTGATCAGACCGTCCTGATATTGTTGTTCGAACTCAGCCACTTTTTCATTGGCCGAGGCAACGAGAGTTTGCTTTTCTTCAGGAATAATCAGGTCGTCCTTACCGAAGGAAATACCAGCCTTGGCCGCGTAACGGAAACCCATCTTCATTACACGGTCACAGAAGATAACGGACTCTTTCTGACCGCAGTGACGATAAACAATATCAATCAGGTTAGAAATTTCCTTCTTCGTCAAAGGGCGATTCATTAGGGAGAACGGAACCTCCTTGTGACGGGGAAGAAGATCGGACAAAAGCATCCGGCCCGGCGTTGATTCAACAACTTCCGTCTTTGGGTTGCCGTCTTCATCAACTGTTTTATAACGACATTTTACCTTGGCATGCAGGGTCACAACACCCTGTTCCAGTGCGTGCAGAATCTCACCCGTGCCGGTGAAGATCATGCCTTCGCCTTTCTGATTGTCCAGAGCGATCGACATATAATACAGGCCCAGAATAATGTCCTGGGATGGCACGATGATCGGCTTTCCATTGGCCGGAGACAGAATGTTATTGGTCGCCATCATCAAAACACGAGCTTCAAGCTGTGCCTCGATAGAAAGCGGAACGTGCACAGCCATTTGGTCGCCGTCAAAGTCAGCGTTAAAGGCTGTACAGACCAATGGGTGAAGCTGGATCGCTTTACCTTCGATCAATACAGGCTCAAATGCCTGAATACCCAAACGGTGCAATGTCGGTGCACGGTTCAGCATCACAGGGTGTTCGCGGATAACCTCTTCGAGAATATCCCAAACTTCCGGACGTTCCTTTTCGACCATGCGCTTGGCGGCCTTGACTGTTGAGGCCATGCCATAGATTTCAAGCTTGTGATAAATAAACGGCTTAAAGAGCTCCAGAGCCATTTTCTTCGGAATACCGCACTGATGCAGTTTCAGCTCAGGGCCAACAACAATCACCGAACGACCGGAATAATCAACACGCTTCCCAAGAAGGTTTTGACGGAAACGACCTTGCTTACCCTTAAGCATATCGGAAAGTGATTTCAGCGGACGCTTGTTCGCGCCTGTGATCACACGGCCACGGCGGCCATTATCAAACAGCGCATCAACAGATTCCTGAAGCATACGCTTTTCGTTACGCACAATAATGTCCGGCGCACGAAGCTCGATCAAACGCTTCAAACGATTGTTACGGTTGATCACGCGGCGATACAGATCATTCAGATCTGATGTCGCAAAGCGTCCGCCATCCAAAGGAACCAGTGGACGGATTTCCGGTGGAAGAACGGGAACAATGTCCAGAATCATCCATTCCGGGCGCGTGCCGGATTCGATAAATGAATCGAGCAGTTTCAGACGCTTCACAAGCTTCTTGCGCTTGGCTTCGGAACCAGTTTCCCGCAAATCTTCTTCAACTTTTTCACGTTCCGCTTCCATATCCAGGGCAGAAAGAATCTCTTTCATTGCCTCGGCACCAATACCCGCACGGAAGTTTTCTTCGCCGTACTCGTCCTGCGCAGCATAATATTCTTCTTCATTCAGAAGCTGGAACGGTTTGAGCGGCGTCATGCCCGGCTCGATCACGATAAAGTTTTCAAAGTACAAAACCCTCTCAAGCTCTTTCAGCGTCATATCCATGATCAGGCCGATGCGCGATGGCAGGGATTTCAGGAACCAGATGTGAGCAACCGGAGAGGCGAGATCAATATGCCCCATGCGCTCACGGCGCACTTTTGTAAGGGTAACTTCAACACCACATTTCTCACAAATAATGCCTTTATATTTCATGCGCTTATATTTGCCGCACAGACATTCATAATCCTTGATCGGGCCAAAGATACGGGCACAGAACAGACCGTCTTTTTCCGGCTTGAATGTCCGGTAGTTAATGGTTTCGGGCTTCTTCACCTCACCAAAAGACCAGCTGCGCATTTGCTCCGGGCTTGCAATCGAGATACGGATACTGTCAAAGCTTTGTGGGCCAGTCGGCTGACCAATGTGGTTCATAAGTTCATTCTTTTTTTCCTGCGTTTTCTTTGTTTAATTCCAATTGAATCTCTAATTCAGTTATTTTTACTTGCTCAAATTTATCTTTTGCCATTGCAAGAATTTCTTCTTCCAGTTTATTTGGATCTTTTTCTCCTTCGATATCATTCAAATTTTTCAGAACAATACTAAGAACAAAACCATTTATTTTTACTTCTAAAT
>CAYGSN010000048.1:0-7759 GCA_964352675.1 uncultured Pseudobdellovibrionaceae bacterium | reverse complement strand
TCCGCGAAGGCGGCAGAACCGTCGGCGCCGGCGTCGTTTCTAAGATTGTGGAGTAAGGAATAATGGACGCACACAGCATACGCATTACACTGAAGGCTTTTGATCACCGTATTCTGGATACGGCGAGCAGCGAAATCGTGAACACAGCCAAGCGCACGGGTGCCCGTGTGCGCGGCCCCGTGCCGATGCCAAATCGTAGAAAAATGTTTTCGGTGATCCGCTCTCCGCACGTGAATAAAAACTCGCAAGAGCAGTTCGAGATGCGGACGCATAAACGCCTTTTGGATGTCGTTGAGCCGACACCACAGACGATTGATGCGCTGATGAAGCTTGATTTGCCTGCTGGTGTGGATGTTGAAATTAAAATCGGTCAGATACAGGCGGCTTAATATTTAGACGTATAGATCTGAACGCATGTTGCTCATGGTGGGCAACCTCTGGAAAGGAAGAGAAAAATGACCAAAATGGTTCAAAGAACTGGATTGATTGCAAGAAAAGAAGGGATGACACGTATCTTCGATGAAGACGGACGTCATATCCCGGTGACTGTTTTGAAAATTGATCAATGCCAAGTTGTTGCAGTACGCTCTGAAGAGAAAGATGGCTATGTTGCCGTTCAGCTCGGTGCCGGTGCTGCCAAGGTAAAGCGCACAAGCAAGGCCAATCGCGGCCATTTTGCTAAGGCCAAAGTTGAGCCAAAGAAGAAAATAGCTGAATTTCGCGTCTCTAACGAAAACGTTCTGGATGTTGGTGCAGAGCTGAGCGCGAATCATTTTATTCCCGGCCAGTTTGTTGATGTTGCCGGTACATCTATCGGTAAAGGTTTTGCCGGTGCGATGAAACGCCATAACTTTAGCGGTATGCGCGCCTCTCATGGTGTGTCTATTTCTCACCGTGCCCATGGTTCGACCGGTCAGTGTCAGGAACCCGGAAAGGTGTTCAAGGGCAAGAAAATGGCAGGACAGATGGGGAATGAGCGCGTGACGACCCAGAATCTGGAGGTCGTTGCAATAGATGAAGAAGAAAACCTTGTACTGGTGAAGGGTGCCGTTCCCGGCGCAAAATCCGGTTGGGTATTCATTACCGATGCTGTGAAAAAGCCTCTGCCTAAAGGTATTCCGATGCCCGCGGGTTTGAAAACTTCTAATGCTGTTTCTGCCAACAAGCAGGAAGAAGCGAAGGTTGAGGAGGCTGCTGCTGAGGATGGAAATACAGAATCTCAGGCAACAGCAGAAGAAACACAACCAAACGAGAAAAGCGAGTAATTGAAAATGAGCTTCGCCCACTACGATTATATCATTGGCAAGGTGAACGCATTGAGTAGTGCGAAGTCACCTGCATGCCTTGATTTCGGGTGCTGGAGAGGCTCATTTATTACCTATGCGCGCTCGAAGGGACTGGACATTACTGGCTTGGATATACAGGACTTTTTTACAGACACTTGCCGTGAGAAAGTGCGTGATGCAGGTCTGGAAATTGGTAAAGATATTATTTTCTATGACGGAAAAACTTTTCCATTTGAAGATGAAAGCTATGACGTGGTTATTGCGAATATGGTGTTTGAACATATTAAAAATCCCGAAGAATACCTTGCAGAGATCAATCGCATTTTGAAAAAAGATGGTGTTTTCCTCGCGCTTTTCCCAACGGCTGAGGCTATCTGGGAAGACCATGTGAAGTTGTTTTTTGTTCACAAGATGGGCAGCTTTCAGACCTTGCAGTATAACTATATTGCTCTGATGCATAAGCTAGGCTTTGGAAAGCCTTCCGGTCGAGGGCAGGATACGGCAGAATACACGAAGGGTATCCAGAAGTTTTTGAATGAAAGTGCTTTTTATCACCCGTCCTCGCAGATTTTTTCTGCTTGGAAGAGTGTTTTTGGCAACACTGTAGAAACAGATGAAGTTGGGTACATGCACGCGCGTCTCCAAAGTCATCCAAAGCTTAAGCGCTTTGCTGGTGTGTCAACAAAACCTGTGGTTGCTCAGCTTTTAAAGCTGGTCTCTATTTTGAGAGCTACGCGCGTGTTTATCGCAAGAAAGAATTCCGTGACAATGCCTGCGGCATTGAAAGCGGCGTAATATTTGGAAAGAAGTGAGGATAGAACAATGAAACTCGCAGTAAAGACATTGGAGAATAAGGATGCCGGTGAAATCACGCTGGACAAGAATATCTTTGGCGTAGAAGTGCGCGATGATATTCTGCATAGCATGGTGAATTACCAGCTGGCGAAGCGCCGTGCCGGTACGCACAAAGTACAGACCCGCGCTGAGGTGACTGGTACGGGCAAGAAGCCATGGGCTCAAAAAGGTACAGGCCGCGCACGTGCAGGCGATTTGAAGCGTCCGCAGGATGTTGGCGGCGGTGTGGTTCACGGGCCGGTGGTCCGCGATCATTCCATCAGCCTGCCGAAGAAAGTGCGCAAGTTGGCGCTGAAGACTGCGTTGTCTGCAAAAGCCAAAGACGGCAAGCTGATCATTATTGATGATGCAAAGGCCAAGGATCACAAAACCAAGCCAATGGCGGCAGCGCTTGCTAAATTTGGTTTTAAATCAGCGCTTATTGTCGGAGGTAAAGAAATCGATGTGAATTTTGCCCGTGCAACGGCGAATATTCCGCTGATTGATGTGCTCTCCAGCCAGGGTGCGAATGTTTACGATATTCTTCGCCGCGATGTTTTGGTTTTGACCAAAGATGCGGTGAATGATTTGACTGAAAAGCTTAGAGGATAAAAACAATGGCCAAAGCAAAGAAAATAGAAGCACAGGAATGGATGTACGAGGTGATTTCAAGCCCGCATGTAACGGAGAAATCCACCATGGGGTCCGAGCACGGGCAGGTGACATTCCGCGTTCCCGGATGGGCGACCAAGCCGCAGGTCAAGCAGGCTGTTGAAACACTTTTCGGTGTGAAGGTGAAAGGTGTGAACACGATCGTGCAAAAGGGCAAGGCCAAGCGCTTTAAGGGCGTTGTGGGCAAGCGCAGCGATCTGAAAAAGGCGATTGTAACGCTCGAAGCCGGTGAAACCATTGATGTGGGTTCTGGCGTTTAGAAAAGGTTTCTTTAACTATGGTGGCCCGCCGATAAGGGGTGAGTAAAAAAGGAAGAAGACAATGGCACTAAAGAAATTTAACCCCGTATCCCCCGGTCAGCGCCAGTTGGTGCAGATTGACCGTAAGGATTTGTATAAAGGTAAGCCGGAAAAGGCTTTAACCGAAGGTTTGAAAAAAACCGGCGGACGGAACAATACCGGCCGCATTACCACGCGCCATATCGGCGGCGGGCACAAGCGCCGTTACCGCGTGATCGACTGGAAGCGCAATAAATTTGATGTAGAAGCAAAAGTTTTGCGTCTGGAATATGACCCGAACCGCACGGCTTATATCGCTCTGGTCGAATATAAGGGCGGTGAGAAGAGCTATATCATTGCGCCCCAGCGTCTTCAGGTTGGTGATAAAATCATTGCCGGTGAGAAAGTTGACGTGAAGCCGGGCAATGCGATGAAGCTGAAAAACATGCCGGTCGGAACAATCATCCACAATGTTGAGATGAAGCCGGGCAAAGGCGCACAGATGATCCGCTCTGCCGGAACATTTGGTCAATTGGTAGGCCGTGACCAGGGCTATGCCCAGGTGAAGCTGGCTTCTGGTGAATTGCGTGTTGTTCCGGGGGAATGCATGGCGACTGTTGGCGCCGTGTCCAATCCGGATCACATGAACACAAATGACGGTAAAGCCGGTCGTACACGCTGGAAGGGCAAGCGCCCGACTGTGCGTGGCGTGGTGATGAACCCGGTCGATCACCCGCATGGTGGTGGTGAAGGCCGTACATCCGGTGGGCGTCATCCGGTATCCCCATGGGGTATGCCGACCAAGGGGTATAAGACACGTAAAAACAAGACAACGGATAAATATATTATCCGTCGCCGCAAAAGTAAGAAGAGATAAGGAGCGCTAGATATGGCACGTTCAGTATGGAAAGGCCCGTTTGTTGAGAAAAGCCTTTTGAAGAAGGTTGAAGAAGCCCGCAATGCAGGCAAGAACATGGTAATCAAAACCTGGTCCCGTCGTTCGACGATTTTGCCGAATATGGTGGGATTAACCTTTGGTGTTCACAACGGTAAGAAATTTATTCCTGTGATTGTGAGTGATCAGATGATCGGGCACAAATTGGGTGAATTCGCCCCGACCCGCACGTTTACAGGCCATGGCGGCGATAAGAAATCGAAGTAATTTTAAAGTGAGATAGAAAAATGGGACAAAGCAAAAACGAAAAACGGACAAAAGATGGCGAGGCCAGGGCGTATGCAAAATACCTGCGGACCAGCCCGCAAAAGCTTAACCTGGTGGCGCAAAGCATTCGCGGCAAGAGCGCCGGTCGTGCTTTGGTCGATCTTGAGTTCTCCAAGAAGCGGATTTCGCAGGATGTCCGCAAGCTGTTGCAATCGGCTGTGGCGAACGCAGAAAACAACCATGGTATGGATGTTGACCGTTTGGTGGTGGCCGAGGCGCATGTCGGCAAGCAGCTGAAGATGAAGCGTTTCCGCGCCCGCGCCCGTGGCCGCGCCGCCCGGATTGAGAAGAAATTTTCGAACATGACGATTGTTGTGCGCGAAGCAGCAGAAGTATAAAAAGGAGCTTTTATTTACTATGGGACAGAAAATTAATCCAATTGGTTTACGGGTCGGGATCAACCGCACATGGGACAGTCGCTGGTTTGCTGGTAAGGACTATGGTCAGAAGCTGGTTGAAGACCTGAAGCTGCGCGAATACGTGACCGAGCGCTTGAAATCTGCCGGTATCTCCAAGGTTATTATTGAGCGCGCTGCCAAAAATATTAAAGTGACTGTTCATACAGCCCGTCCAGGCGTTATTATTGGTAAGAAAGGGGCGGATATTGAAAAGCTGCGACGTGAATTGTCCGATCGCGCCAGTGGCGATGTCTCCCTGAATATTGTTGAAGTACGCAAGCCCGAGCTGGATGCACAATTGGCTGCCGAAGGTGTGGCCCAGCAGCTGGAACGCCGCGTATCGTTCCGCCGTGCCATGAAGCGCGCTGTACAATCCGCACAAAGACTGGGCGCGCAGGGTATTCGTATCAATGTATCCGGCCGTTTGGGTGGGGCTGATATTGCCCGTACCGAATGGTACCGTGAAGGCCGTGTGCCTCTTCATACGCTGCGTGCGGATGTGGATTACGGCACGGCCGAGGCCCTGACAACTTTCGGGATTATCGGTGTGAAAATCTGGATCTATAAAGGCGATATCATGGAAAATGATCCCATGGCCCGTGACAAGCGCCAGAATGACCAGCAGGGTGGAGCGCCGAGAGGCTAGCCGTATTTTAAAAAAGTTCTTGGCTTTTACGTTGAGATACGATATAAAGCCGCGAAGATTTAGTTAAAACAAGGCGAATTCGCCATATGGGAACTCTCTTTAAGATAAAGGAAAGTCCATGTGAGCTGGATTTTTTTGTTCGAATATAAAGGAAAAAAGGCATGTTAGCGCCAAAGAAGTTTAAACACCGCAAACAACACAAAGGCCGCATTCACGGCAATGCGAAGGGTGGAACTCAGCTAAGTTTCGGCTCTTGTGGCCTTAAGGCTCTGACACCCGAGCGTATCACCGCCCGCCAGATCGAAGCGGCGCGCCGTGCAATTACTCGCCATATCAAGCGTCAGGGTAAAGTTTTTATTCGTATTTTCCCCGATGTGCCGGTTTCCAAGAAACCTTTGGAGGTGCGTCAGGGTAAAGGGAAGGGCTCTGTTGAATATTGGGCCGCCCGTGTGAAACCCGGCCGGATCATGTTTGAACTTGACGGTGTTCCCCATGATATTGCCCGTGAGGCAATGGACCTGGCAGCGATGAAACTGCCTGTAAAAACAAAATTTGTGACCCGTGTGGGTGCTGAGGAGGCCGCGTAAAGCCATGAAAGCTGAAGATTTGAAAACAAAAACCATGGATGAGCTGCAGAAGATGCTTTTGGACACACGCAAGGATCAGCTGAATTTGCGTTTCCAGCGAACCGGTGGTCAGTTGGAGAAAACCCATGAAATGCGTCAGGCCCGCCGCACAGTAGCGCGTGTTAAGACGTTTTTGAACATGAAGAAAAAGGAAGAAGCAGCCAAAACGAAAAAGGCTGCTTAAGTAGGAAGGATTAACGAGAATGCCAAGACGAATTCTAGAAGGCGATGTTGTGAGCGATAAGACAGACAAGACCATTACGGTTTTGGTTGAGCGCCGCTACATGCACCCGATTTACAAAAAATACCTGAAAAAAACCAGCAAGTTTGCTGCGCATGACGAGGCGAACCAGTATAAAACCGGTGATCGCGTTCGCATTATTGAATGCCGTCCGATTTCAAAGACAAAGCGCTGGACCGTCATGAATGGCGATGAAGCTGCGGCTTCTGCTCCTGCTACTAAACCGGCCACTAAAAAGGAAGCAGCGAAAAAAGCGGCTCCGAAGCCTGCGGCCCCTAAAGTCGAAGTGAAGGCAAAGGACGAGAAGCCAAAGACTGCCAAAAAGCCCGCAGCCAAGAAAACGACAACAAAAAAAGCTGAGAAGAAGGATAAATAAGCCATGATTCAGATGCAAAGCAGAATGGAAGTGGCTGACAACAGCGGAGCGCGTGAAGTTCAGTGCATTAAAGTGCTGGGCGGATCAAAGCGCCGTACGGCCAATATCGGCGATGTGGTTGTGGTGTCTGTAAAAGATGCCATTCCACGCGGCCGCGTTAAAAAAGGGACTGTTCACAAGGCTGTGATCGTGCGTTCGAAATTCGGTCTTCAGCGCCAGTACGGTGAGAAGATCCGTTTCGATAGCAATGCCTGCGTTTTAATCAACGCCAATGGCGAGCCGATCGGAACCCGTATTTTCGGCCCCGTTACCCGTGAATTGCGTGGCAACGGTTACATGAAGATTATTTCACTGGCTTCGGAGGTGCTCTAGTCATGACTGCTCCTAAACTCAAAATCAAAAAAGGCGACCAGGTTATGGTCCTGACTGGCCGTGACAAAGGCGCCAAGGGCGAAGTCCTGAAGGTTATGCCTGCACAGTCACGCGTTGTTGTTCAGGGCGTGAATATGGTGACCAAGCATCAGAAGCCTTCGCAGATTTCTGCTGGCGGCATTCAAAAGAAAGAATTGTCTATCCATGTGTCGAACGTGGCTGTGGTGGACCCGAAATCAGACAAGCCGACACGTGTGGGTTACAAAACCCTGAAGGACGGCAAAAAAGTCCGCGTGGCGAAAAAATCAGGCGAGAATTTGGAGTAAGGAACGATGAAACCCCGTTATCAGGATATCTACGAAAAAGAAATTATTCCCGCTTTGCAGGAAAAGTACGGTTACAAGAACAAGCACCAGGTGCCGAAGCTTGAGAAGATCGTGTTGAACATGGGTGTTGGCGAAGCCACGCAAGACCGTAAGAATATCGAGAATGCCGCGAATGACATGGCACTGATTGCTGGTCAGAAGCCGGTTATCACAAAAGCGCGCAAGTCTAACGCCTCCTTCAAGGTTCGCGATGGTATGGCGATTGGCTGTAAGGTTACGTTGCGCGGCGCGCGTATGTACGAATTTTTGGACCGTCTGGTTACGATTGCTTTGCCCCGTGTTCGTGACTTCCGCGGGATTAACGGCAAGAGCTTTGACGGGCGCGGTAACTACGCGGTGGGTCTGACCGAGCATATTATTTTCCCCGAGATTGAATACGACAAAGTCGATAAAATCCGCGGGATGGATATTGTAATCTGTAC
>CAYGSN010000047.1:0-8679 GCA_964352675.1 uncultured Pseudobdellovibrionaceae bacterium | reverse complement strand
TTATTCCGGTATTGACGGCAGCATTTTCGACAATCCCTGCATCAGCTATCACGGCGCCATCCGGCAGCATTTAGCGGATAACGCTAATGTTATCATGATTATTCTGGGCACCGGCCATACGCTGCGGTCTTTCCGGAAAGAAGACTGGGACCGTTTTGGTGGACTGGGTGTTGTTGATCCGGTAAACGACCTTCCGCTGATCAACATTCTCTTCCACGCATCGGAAACCGCATTGGTGGAAAGCTTCGGGCAAGAGCTGGGAGAAAATGTCTTCGTCTTCAATAAATCCCTGATTGCAGCAAAAAACGATATGACGACACCCAGCACGCAAATTGACGATGCCAGCCCGGAAAACCTCAAAAAACTACGCCATTTCTTTGAAGCCACGCTGGAGGATAATAAACCCCAATTTGACCGCCTGTGCCACCTTTTGGTGAAAAACCACGAAAGCAAACAAAAGACAGGGTTTTGGCAGAAATTATTCAGCTAGAATTAAATTTGACATAACTTTATTTTTTGTGTAGTTTACCGGCCATGAGAGATGACTTCATTTCAGCAGATGTGAGTATACGCATCCCCCGCTCCGAATTTGACGATTTGATGGGTGACGTTGAATCACATCTTGCGGTGGACATTGTCAATCAAACAACGATCCACATGACTTATGGCAGCGTGAAGTGGGAAATCCGGCGCGCGCACCCTCTATGGAACCAGTACCGTTGGGAAATCCGGGGGAAAATGCATTGCGCCTCCGACCTGAAAAAAGCGGAAGATGCCGCACAGGACCTGAAAAGACAGATGGCCAAACAAATCGCAATTGAAATGCTGACGAAAAGCAAAATCACTGAATTAAAAGATGCTCTTGAGGGCGACCCGGAGCACCCGGGACACCAACTCTTTTCCCTCCGCTTTCACGGGCTTTAGAATTTTAGAGTGTTCAGGCCGCTTTGGCCTCACCGTTCAGGGCCGCGCAGGCGCGCTTTATACGGCTGCAGGCTTCTTTCAGAATCTCCAGATCCGTCGCATAGGAAATCCGGAAACAAGGTGAAAGCCCGAATGCCGCGCCATGCACGGCGGCCAGCCCCTCGCTCTCCAGCAGGTACGTGACAAAATCCTCATCCGTCTCGATCACCTTACCATCCGGCGTGGTCTTGCCAATCGCCCCGGCGCAGGAGGGATACACATAGAACGCGCCCTCCGGTGTTAAACATTCAATTCCATCGCATTCATTGAGCATCTTCACCACGATATCCCGGCGCTCCTTAAACACGGCAATCCAATCCTGCAGAAAAGACTGATCGCCGTTTAGGGCCGCAACGGCCGCCGCCTGAGAAATTGAGCAGGGGTTGGAGGTGCTCTGCCCCTGAACATTGCCCATGGCTTTGATAAGCTGCGCCGGTCCTCCGGCATAGCCAATCCGCCATCCGGTCATGGAATACGCCTTGGACACACCGTTCACCGTGAGCGTGCGCTCATACAGCTTCGGTTCAATCTGCGCCGCCGTGGTGAATTCAAACCCGTCATAGACGATATGCTCATACATATCGTCGCTGATCAGATAAACATGCGGATGACGCAACAGAACATCTGTCAGCGCCTTGAGCTCTTCCCGCGTATACGCTGCCCCGCTGGGATTGGACGGAGAATTCAAAATCAACCATTTGGTTTTGGGCGTAATCGCCGCTTCCAGATCCTCAGGACGCAGCTTAAACGCGTTCTCTTTCGGGCATTCCACAAACACAGGCGTCCCTTCGGCCAGCAGCACCATATCCGGATAAGACACCCAATACGGCGCAGGAATAATGACTTCATCACCAGGATTAACAGTGGCCATGATGGCGTTATACAGAACCTGCTTCCCGCCCGTGCCCACGATCACCTGATCGCGCGCATAATCCAGGCCATTATCGCGTTTGAATTTGGCAATAATGGCATCTTTCAGCTCGAACGTGCCCTCCACCGGCGTATATTTCGTCTGCCCGGCATCCATCGCCACCTTCGCCGCATCCTTGATGAAATCCGGCGTATCGAAATCCGGCTCGCCCGTGCCCAACGCAATAACGTCGACGCCCTTTTCCTTCAGCTCCTTGGCTTTCTTGATCACTGCAAAGGTCGCGGACGGTTTGATATTGGATAAACGTTTGGCGAGAATACTCATGGGCTTTTCCTCTTATTATCATCCTTCTTTAAGACGCATTCTTATGTATGGTTTTATGCACAAAGTCCATATTCATATCGGGAACTGAGCGAAAATCAAGGTCCTGCCCATCAAAAAATCGTTTCAGCGGCTGCAAAACCTCATCTCCCAGCGCCTCTTCAACATAGCCAAACAAGCGCGGCATGTACTCCAGATAACCAAGCTTGCCGTCGCGCACGGCCCAGCGCACGCATTGCCCGATCAGGCGGCAGTGGAACTGCATCCCCAGCACCCGGTACCAGGCCAGAAACGATTCATCGCGCCCCACCAGCGCAGCATCGCGCACATCCGGCGGCACATCGCGGCGCATATCTTCAAGCAGGTTGACAAGATCATAGGCGCGCGGACCGATCATTGCGTCCTGAAAATCAAGAATGCCGCAACGCTTTACACCCTCACGACCGGGCAGCAACATCAAATTCCCCGGATGAAAATCAATATGCAGAAACCCTGTATCCGGCGGCGGTAAAGCGCCCTGCACGTCATCCCATGCGCTGAGATATTCCTGAATCACGTCTTCCGGCACCTCTTCACCGCGTAGGGCCGGCCAGTACCAGCGCATGATCAGATCCCGCGCCTCATGCACATAGCTTTTGAAGTATTCCGGCAAGGGCGGCGGCGAGAGCTGCGCCAGATGCTCCAGCACCTCCTGCGCCAGATCGTAGAGCATTTTCGAATGCATCCCCTCATCCAGCGCCACTTTGAACGACAGATCCCCGAAATCTTCCATGAGCAAAAACCCGCGCTGCATATCCGCTTCATAAATCTCTGGGGCGCTAAGACCTATATCTCTTAACCACTGGGATATCTGAGTAAATTTGGAGAGTTTCTCGATGTGATCCGCGGAGGCGTCCATCAAAACAGCGCGCTGCCCGTTTTTTGATATACGAGAATATTTACGCGCCGATCCATCTTCGGCGATGGCGGAGCAATGCGTCCATCCATGCTGTTCTAGAAAGTCATGCATCTTTATTTGGAGGGGTTTGTCTTGCGAGCGATTTGTTGAAGTGCGCGAATGTGATTTTCAGAAACCTTGCCACGGCGTCCTGTTGGCGCGCCACCTTCAAGACCGAAGACAGCCGCGCTGGAACTGGCCACGGCTTTCATCAGCTCCATGCCGAAATCCTCTTTCGCTGGGGCTTTTTGGCCTTTTGGCTTGGATGGAAGTGGGTTTTTTGATCGTTCCGCCCGCCCGGAGGCCACGCGATCAATATGATAAGCGACGATTCCCGTCAGATGCGCTTTGGTCAATCCCTGTAACAGCTTCGTATCCTGCTGTGCCCAGGCAATTATCTGTTGTTTTGCAATGGTTTGGTTGCCTTTTGCAGCACGCAAAGCCTTCGCAATCATCTTTTCAGCATAATCCAGAGACATCAAAATAACTCCTATCCTCTTATTATCTCATACCCAGAAGATGAGGACAATGTTTTATAGCTCTACCAAATCCACCATCAATCCCCGTACACCTTTCACGCGCTGAGCGGGTGTATCCCAATGACGGATGGCCACCAGCTTTTGATCGGGGCGGAGCTTAATCGCGCCGCCTTTAGAGGTCATCCAGTTCATCAGCCCCGCCACATCCGGCGGACTATCATTGTGAAACGCGATGACAGCCCCTTTCGGCCCGGCTTCGATACTGCTCACCCCTGCGGTTTTACAAAGCTGTTTGATAGCAACAATGTCCAGCAGGTTTTGCACCTCTTCGGGCAAATCACCAAAGCGATCAATCAGCTCAGCGGCGAAGGATTCGATATCATCTGCCGACTCCAGATCTGCCAGACGGCGATACAGGCTCATGCGGATACCGAGATCCTCCACATAGATTTCGGGAATCAGCACCGATGTGCCAAGATTAATCTGCGGGGACCAGCTGGTATCCGGCGCATCCGTGAAATCCGTACCCTCCCGTGCGGCGGCGACGGCTTCCTCCAGCATTTGCTGATAAAGTTCTACACCCACCTCCTTCACATGGCCGGATTGCTGTTCACCCAGTAAGTTCCCAGCCCCTCTGATATCCATGTCATGGCTGGCGAGCTGAAACCCGCTACCCAGCGTATCAAGCGTCTCCATGACCTCAAGCCGTTTCATCGCATTGTCATTCAGCTTCTGGTTCGCAGGGTATGTCAGATACGCATAAGCGCGTTGTTTCGAGCGGCCAATCCGCCCGCGAATTTGATAGAGCTGCGCGAGGCCGAACATATCAGCGCGGTGAATGATCATGGTGTTGGCGGTCGGGATATCGATTCCGCTCTCTATGATGTTGGTGGCCAGCAACACATCATACTGCCCGTCATAAAAGGCGGTCATGCGGTCCTCCAGTTCCGTGGGCGTCATCTGCCCATGGGCGGATACTGTTTTAATCTCCGGCACCAGCTCTCTCAGCTCCTTTTCCAGCGCGGCCATATCCTTGATACGCGGACACACATAAAAACTCTGCCCGCCCCGGTAATGCTCGCGCAGCAAGGCCTCGCGGATCACCATTCCGTCATAGGGCAAAATAAAGGTGCGGATGGCCAGCCTATCCACTGGCGGCGTGGTGATCAGCGACATATCCTTCACACCCGTCAAAGACATTTGCAACGTGCGCGGAATGGGCGTTGCGCTGAGGGTCAGGATATGAATATTGGCTTTGAATTCCTTCAAACGCTCCTTCTGCTTCACACCAAAGCGCTGCTCCTCATCCAGCACCATCAGGCCGAGATGGTTGAACTTTACATCCTTGGCAAACAGCGCATGCGTGCCGATCACGATATTCACCGATCCATCGGCCAGTCCCTCTTTGACCTGCGCTGCCTCTTTCGCCGTAACCATGCGCGAAAGCTGTGCGATGCGCAGGCCCGTCCCCTGAAAACGCGCAGCGAAATTGTTGTAATGCTGACGGGCGAGCAAGGTGGTCGGCACCACGACCGCCACCTGCGCCCCATCCATGGCGGTGACATAGGCAGCGCGGATGGCGACTTCGGTTTTGCCAAATCCAACATCGCCACAAATCAAACGGTCCATTGGATAATCATTAGACAGATCCGCCACCGCATCATTAATCGCGCGCTCCTGATCCTCCGTTTCCGCATAGGGAAAACGCGCAGAAAATTCATTATAGAGATCGGTAGAGATATCAAATTTCTCCGCCTTTTTCAGCTGGCGCGCGGCGGCGATTTTCAGCAGGCTATCGGCCATTTCCATCAGGTCTTTTTTGGCTCTGGCCTTACGCGCCTGCCAGCCTGCCCCGCCGAGCTTATCAAGCTGAACCGTGCCTTCATCGGCCCCAAAACGCGAGAGCACCTCCATATTCTCCACCGGTACGAACAACCGATCCCCGCCCGCATATTCAACCTTGAGACAATCGTGGAAGGTTTTACCAACCTGCACGGTTTCAAGGGCCACAAATTTGCCGATCCCGTGATCGATATGAACAACCAGATCCCCCTCACCCAGCGCCGAAACTTCACGCAGAAAATTATCGGCCTTGCGGCGCTTTTTGGCTCCGCGCGCCAGCTTATCACCTAGAATATCGGCTTCTGTGATGACCGCCAGATCAGGAGCAACAAAACCATGATCCAGCCCCAGGACCGCCAGCCCAACCTGGGAAGGTTTTAGCGCCTTCACATCAGAAAATGTTTCGCATGAAACAATTGGCCCGATATGGGCAGACTCCAACAACCCCTTCAAACGCTCCTTCGCACCCTGAGAAAACGCGGTGATGAGAGTTTTTTGACCAAGTCCCTGCAGATGTTTTTTGAGTTCGGAAAAGACATCACCGTCCGGCAGGCTGCGGATATCGGCGAAATCGCGGCCCTTACGCGCTCCTCCTCCCTCATTCGGCGCGGCAAAGGGGGAAAGCGTCTGCGCGCCATCGGTTTTTTTAAACCATTCCGCCTCTTCGATATAAAGCTTTTCTACGAGCAATGGATGATAAACTGAGCCGGACAGGCTGACATCCTTGGCCTTTTTATCACGGGTCTTCGCGGCCTGTTCCAGTGCTTTACGCGCCTGATAAAAATCCCGGATCTGCGCCATGCGCTCATCATGCGCCTCACTGCCATGGTGATCGAAGGTGATAGACGCGCCAGGCACATAATCGAATATGGTCTCCATTTGCTCATAGAAAAGCGGCAGCCAATGCTCCATGCCGTTATAACGCCGCCCGGCGGACACGGATTCATAAAGTGGATCATCGCTTTGAATAACGCCAAAGGCCTCGCGGTAGCCGGACCGGAACCGGGCGATGCTGTCTTCATCCAGGAAAAATTCCGTGACCGGCCGCAGAGTAAAGGATTTGATCTTGTCTTCCGTGCGCTGGCTCATCGCATCGAAAACACGGATGGAATCAACCTCATCACCGAATAAATCCAGCCGCACAGGGTTTTCATGGCCCGGTGGAAACAAATCAATGATCCCCCCGCGAACAGCGTACTCCCCAGCCTCGCGCACCGTTTCCGTGCGGGTATAGCCATTTTGGGAGAAGAACGCCTGTAACTCTGTCATCTCCAGCTTACCCCCAACAGCAACATTCAAATGCGCGTGGTGTAGAACATCGCGCGGCGGAACACGCTGGGTTACAGCATTCATGGTGGTGAGGAGAATACGGGGATATCGCTCCTTCTCTTCTTCCCAACAGAGCAAATTACAAAGGGCCGCAACACGGGCCGCCACGATATCACCGTTCGGCGAAACGCGGTCATAGGGCAAACAATCCCAGGCGGGCAAAGTGATAACGCGCACGTCCGGCGCAAAGAAGGCCAGCCATTCCTTCAGCCCCTCCACCCGCGCATCATCCAGCGCCACATGCATCAGCACCTTGTCCGCAGACATAAGGCCGCGCGCCTTCTGCGACAGAATACGGGCATCCTGACCTTCGGGCGCGCCAAAGACGATATTTTTTCCGCTATTTTCAGCTTTTAACAATTCAGGGTTTGTATTCATGGCCGTTTATATATATAAATTCTCCTTTATTGCAAAGGATTGATAGATATGGTTGCCGAAAAGAAAATCAAAGAATCAGAAGAAAAAGCCACAACAAAACATCTGAAAGCTGCTGTGCATGACCATGCGGTGACAACCAAGCGTGGATTTTTAGAGCGCCTTTTTACACTCTCTTTTCGTGGATTTGTTTATCCGCAGATCTGGGAAGACCCGGAGGTGGATCTCGAAGCCCTGAAACTGGACAAAGACAGCCGCATCATGACGATTGCCTCCGGCGGGTGTAACGTCATGAACTACCTGACCGAGCAACCCCAGCGGGTCAAAGCTATCGATTTAAACCCTGCGCATGTGGCCCTGACCCGCCTAAAGGTCACCGCAATTAAACACCTTCCTGATTATGAGAGCTTCTTCCTGTTTTTCGGCCATGCCGATGACAAGCGCAATATTGAGAACTACAAGAAATATATTCGCCCCAATCTGGATGCGTTTTCCCGTAAATACTGGGATGCATGGAGCCCGGTTCGCGGCGCACGTATCAATTACTTCCGCAAGAATTTGTACCAGTTCGGCCTGCTAGGCCGCTTCATCAGTGTCGTGCATATTCTGGCCAAAGTTTACGGCGAAGACCCACGCGAAATTTTGACCGCCAAAAACAAGAAAGAACAGGGTGAGATTTTTGATCGCACTCTGGGGCCAATTTTTGACAAGAAGCTTGTCCGCTTTATCTGTAACATGCCCCCGGCTCTCTATGGGTTAGGGATTCCCCCGTCGCAGTTTGATGAGCTGAAAGGCGAGGATGATATGGCCGATGTGCTGCGCCAGCGCCTGCGACGTCTCGCCGTTGATTTCCCGATTGAGGATAATTACTTCGCCTGGCAGGCTTTCGGCCGCGGCTATGACCGTGAATATAAAAAGGCCGTGCCGCGCTATTTACTCGAAGAACACTATGAAACACTGAAAGCCGCCACAGACCGGGTGGAAGTGCATCACACCTCGATCACAGAGTTTCTGCAGTCCCAACCGGTGGAAAGCTTTGATTGCTATGTCTTCCTGGATGCACAGGACTGGATGAACGACCAGCAGCTTAATGAATTATGGGGCGAAGTTGTGCGTACGGCCAAGCCGGGATCGCGCATCATTTTCCGCACCGCCGGTGAGGAAAGCCCTCTGGAAGATGCGCTTCCTAAGGATATTCTTGGAAAATTTGCCTATAACCCTGCGGACTCCGAAAAGGCTGTCGCCAAAGACCGCTCCTCTATCTATGGCGGTTTCCATGTCTATACGTTGGGCGGAGAGCTGGGCGAGCAAAAAGCGAAGAAAGCAAAGACCAAGGCGAAAGCCAAACCAAAAAAGACCTAGGCAGGCCCCCGCCTATCATGCTCCGCTACTAATTTGAGCGGCGCATGGCCATCAAGAACCCGGAGAGCAACATTTTTGCCAAAGGAATTTTCCGGTGCGTCCATTCCAATGCGTACATGAAAAATTTCGTGGGCATCAGGGTTTTTTCCTATCTCAACAGCGCCTTGTTCTGATGCAAAGTTCAGCGCATATTGATGAAA
>CAYGSN010000046.1:0-9135 GCA_964352675.1 uncultured Pseudobdellovibrionaceae bacterium | reverse complement strand
GTGCTGGAAATATCGTTGCCGTAGATATCGACGTGATAGCTGGATGAGATCGAAATACCGTGACCGCCAGTGCTGGAAATATCGTTGCCGTAGATATCCGCATAATTGTGGTTCTCCAGGTCAATACCGTCGCGGCCGATATCGGACATGGTATTGCTCCAGATATCAGCGCCGTAGCCGCCGGATACATGAATGCCGTCCCAACCGATTGCGCGCAGGACGTTATCCCAGATCTCAGCCCGGTTTGAACCGGTCATGTAAATGCCGTGCAGGTTGGTGTTGTAAATTCTGTTCATTCCGATTGTCACATCATCGCTGTTATCAACGCGAATACCGTTCAGACCGGCATATTTGATGTTGTTGCTCAGAATGCTTGCACCGTTGACATTGACGATGTAAATCCCGTTGCCGCCCGCGCCGATTTCCTGGTTGCTGGCAATTTTCACATAGCCGCCGCCTGGTGTTGTGTCATAGATGTAAATTCCGTGACCGTTCTGGGCGATGATGGAATAATTGTCGCTGACCTGGAAGGCGCCCGCGCCGTCAAATTCGCCAGTGAAGTTCACGCCGTTCTGATAGGCGTTGATGTAATTGCGCTCAATCAGCACACTGCTGGCATGAGATCCGCCATGGATATCAATACCGTGGCCGCCGCCCGCATGAATGTTGGAGTTGCGGATCGTCAGCGTGGCGTTGTTCAGGCCCGCAATATCGATGCCGTCACCGGCTTCGGAATTCAACGTTGAATCGTCGATCAACATCGTGCCGCCATTGATCATGTTATTGCCGTTGCTGCTGCCGATCGCATCCAGATAGCCCATTATCGTGCTTCCGAAAATGCTGAGCGCGCCGGTCAATTGCCCCTGCATGTTAATACCGCGCAGGTTCAGGCCCTGAATACCGGCATTGATGATGTTCACGATCCCGTGAATACCGTCAAATTCAACCCCGTTATTGCCACCGACATAACGGCCGCCGCTGATTGTCACATTGGCGCCAGCAGCAATATCACCGTCGAAATCAATCGCTTCGTCGGATGATGTAATGCCGACATTGTAGATATTGACGGTCGCACCGTTGCCCAAACCGTGTTTGAAGTGAATGCCGTCGCCGTCCTGCGGGCCGCCGCTGCCGCCCGTGTGGATCGTACCGCCGGAAATATTGACGGTCGCATCATAGACGTGGTCGAACAGAAGGCCGTTGACCAGCTCGTCACCGGCGCTGCCGAATGTGTTATTGGCAATATTGATGACAGAACCGCCGCCCAACACGCCAAATTCGATACCGCGCGTTGCGGAACCGTAGAAGATGTTGTTCAGAAAGTTTGTCACGCCGCCCATAGTGTTGGCGATATACGCACCGGCTTCACCGAAATTCATGAAGGTGTTGCCGATCACATTCAGGCCCTGTGCGCCTGCACCAACGGCATAAATACCGTAATCAGCAAGACCGCCACCAACGCCGCGCGCGGCGGTTTCCAGACCGTTCAGGATAAAGTCACGGATCGTAAGGCCGCTGTTCAGCACTGTGATCAGATAATCACTGTCACCGGCGGACTGGATAGTCGCGCCGTTGCCGATCAGGGTCAGATTGTCTTTGTTGACCGTCAGGTTTTCTGTATAAGTGTCATTCGCCACATTGATGGTCGCGCCGTTTTGCGCGAAATCAATCGCCTGCTGGATCAGCGCATCTGCGCTTAAAACATTGATCCAGCTTGCTGTTGTTGAGAAACGTGTGCCGTCCATCAAGCTGGTCGTACCCCAGGCAGAATCGCGGGAATATAGGCGTCCGCCAAGATCCAGAACATCGGCATTCACATAGAAGTTACCGGCACCAAAGATCATATCGCCGAGGATACGTACCAAAGGCGCATCAACGGACAGATTGTGATGCGTCAGCAGCCATCCCAGGAACGGAACCCAGGCCTGGGAGAAATCAACATCTTCCGTGAAGACGATTGAATTTGTCGCCCACAAATCAACATTGTTGAAGAGCAACAGATAGGCAATCAGCTGCGCCCAGGCATTGTCGATATAAAGATCAGTCGGGTCGATCAAAAGCGTGCCCGTAGCCCCGTTGGCCGCTGTCGTATCAACGAACCCGGACATAGACAAAGAACCAAGGCCGGAAACTTCAACAAATCCGCCATTGCCGCCATATTGGCCGCCGCGTGCATAAGCATTGCCATTAAAGACCATAGAATCCTGGGCGATCATTGTGATGCTGCCCGCATTGCCGTAGTCACCGCCATCAACATAAAGATTCGCAGTGTCTTCGATCCGCACATTTTGGCCACGAATATCAATCTCGCCGCCGCCTTCACCGGACGCATTCAGCTCACCGGCCACACGGACCGTGCCGTTATCGCCACCTGAAAGGATAATTTTTCCGCCCTGAACCGTGGCAGAAGACACGTCGATGATGCCTTCAACATTGATGATGTTGTCCACGACCTGACGTGCAGAAGCGGCAGACATAACGACTGTACCGCCTTCGGCATTAATTTCACCGGTATGTTCAATAAACTGGTTCTCCCAGTCGCCGGGAACCTCGATTGTTACAAGGTTGTCACCGTATAGGTCGAGTGTGACAACTTCCCCGGATGCAAACGCCACGGTCCCCATGCGGGCATTTATGATACCGCTATTTACAATCGTCGGCGCCACAAAGGCGGCCAGACCGGCATCGCCGATATTGATCAGACCATGTGTTTCGATACGGGCATTCGGATCATCACCGACATTGGTGATGGTGTAATTGCCGAAAGCATTATTTTGCAGCTGATCCGCAGAAACCTGTCCTGTGGTCGCGATCAAACCGTTGACGTCCACAACAGAATTGGCACCAAAAATAACGCCGTTTGTATCAGAAATGAAAATGTTAACACCGTGGCCGATCAAACTCCCCAGAATCTGCGTGGGATCTGCGCCGTTGGCAGATAAAGCCGCAAAGATCGATCCGGCCGGACCGGTGATATTAACAGTGTAGCCTTCAGGAATACTTAGATATGCCGATGTTCCCATGAAAAAGTCGGTAAGCATCTGAATATTGGTAAAGTCAGGGTGCGAGGTATCGATAACCAGCTGGCCTGTCGTATGATCCCAATGCGCCCAGGGGGGCAAATCGTCTGCCTGTGCCGGGCTGCTTAATCCAAGGGCAGCGATACTTGCTGCTGTTAGGGCCGTTGTCGATAGAAACTTTCGCAAACTTTTTTTGTTGGCGCTCGCGGCTTTTGCTTTGGATGTGTAGGTGCTCATGGCAGTAATCCCCCTTAACGTTCGCAGGCCCCTGGAAGACATCTTCCAAAAATCAAGGAGCCTGTTGGACTTGCATTTGTGATTAGTGCGGCTTTATGACACTTTTTGCAGGCAATTTCAAGCAAATAATTAAGGAAAGTTTAATTTGTTACGTGAAATAATCTTACTCCCTCCGGTAAATGCCCACCAGAGCGCTATGCGCAATTTTTCTGATATATAAAAATTACTGCTGCATCTTTATTTATGCATTCTCCTTGCTATCATGGCGTAAATACCGTAAAAATTGTGGATAAAGAGCTTTCTTTTTTTACTCATTCTGCTATAGCGTTCACCAAATAAATAAAAAACCGGGATTGGAAAGTGATGATTTTTCGTGGAACCTCAACAGCGCTCTTGACGCTTTTCGTTTTGGCAGGCCTATCGGCCGTGCCTGTGGTGGCTTTCGCACAGGATGAGGCCGCAACACGCTCTGCTGATCCGGGCCGGGTGCAGCAGCAATTCATGGAACGCGATCTGGATACGCAGGTTGAGCCGGATGTTGAAGTTCGCAATGTGATAGCCCAAAATGTTCCCGAAGGTGCCGAAGATATAACATTTGAGCTAAGAGAAATTACGCTGGACGGGGTAACCGCTTACCCCGCAGCAGAGCTTCGTAGTCTTTATGCCAACAAACTTGGGACAACTGTCTCCCTTGCCGATGTCTATATCATCGCCAGCCTGATGACAAATAAGTACCGCAATGACGGCTATATCCTGACCCAAGTTGTTGTACCACCACAAACCATTGAAGGCGGGTCTGTTAAGCTTCGTGTGGTTGAGGGTTTTGTTGCCTCCGTGACCGTGGAAGGCGAAGATGATGAAAGTGCCCTTGCGCTTATCCGCCGCATGGCTAATAAAATCCAGACTGGCCGTGCTCTGAATGTTGCTGATCTGGAGCGTTATCTTTTGCTGATTAATGATCTCCCCGGTGTCACAGCACGAAGCGTTTTGGGGCCATCCCCCACAGAAGTAGGTGGAGCAGACTTACGCATCATTGTTGAGCGCGACCCCTTTGATGGCTTACTCGCCATTGACAACTTTGGCAGCCGTTTTCTGGGTCCTCTACAGCTAACCGCCGCGGGGACAACAAATTCCTTCTTCGGCCAGAACGAACGCATCACGTTGCAGGTTGTTGATGCCCCTCAGGCGACTGACAACGAAGAGTTGTTTTACGCCGCCCTGACCTACGATCAGCCAATATCGGATAATGGAACAACTCTTAGCCTTACAGCGAACAGGACCATAACAGAGCCGGGCTATACGCTGGGCGTTTTTGGTGTGCGCGGATTTTCCGATTTCTACGGTGCGACCGTATCTCAGTCTCTGATCCGGTCTCGAGCTGAAAACCTACAAATTTACGGTACTTTTGATTACCGGAATGTTTTATCTAAGAGCCTGTTTGGCCGCACTGAAGATCGCATCCGTTCACTGCGTATTGGTGGAAATTATCAGTTCATTGATACTTTATTCGGCGCAGGAATTAATTCTATCGGTGTAAAAATTTCCAGAGGCCTTGGTCTTCTGGCGGCCAGCGATCCAGGCGATGCCGGACTAAGCCGAAACCAAGGAGAGCCAAATTATTTAAAAATGAATGCGGATTTTCAAAGATTGCAGCGCATCACCCCGAAACTGAACTTAATGACGACAGTTACAGGCCAGTGGTCAGCGCACCCCTTGCTGTCCTCAGAAGAGTTTGGTGTTGGGGGGCCTATTTTGGGACGATCTTTTGACCCTTCAGAAATTATTGGTGATGACGGCTTGGCAGGCTCTTTAGAATTGCAATGGAACGAGCCCGTTGAATGGAGTTTTGTACAAGACTACCAGCTCTTCAGCTTCTGGGATGCAGGAACGATCTGGGAGCAGGATGCAACCGTTGCAGATCTAAAAACCGAAACCATTACTTCCGCAGGTGCCGGTATCCGCATGGACTTTAAGGATGATACCGAAGCCAGCTTCTCTATCGCCTGGCCACTGAATCGGGAGATTGCAACCCAGCAAGATGATGATCCGCGCGTCTATATGAGCCTGAGCCGCCGATTCTAATCGTTTCACCTAAGGCAAAAAACGCCCTCTATGAATAAGCCTTTTACCTGTATAAAATAGGGCTATGTTTGGTTCTCTCAACACTCGGCTTCAAAATACTTTAGAGCTTGATCTCCATGGTATGCCGCGCTGGAAAGCTTACAGCATTCGCTGTTTTCAGATTTTTTATGCGGCGTTGCGTGATCTGGCTGATGGGCAATTGTCGCTCCAAGCAATGTCCCTTGTCTACACCACCCTTATCACGCTGGTCCCCCTGCTGGCGATCTCCTTTTCCGTGCTCAAGGGCTTCGGCGTTCACAATCAGATTGAGCCCTTTTTACTCAACGCGCTAGAGGGTTTAGGTCCGGAAAAAAGCGCCGAAGTCGCCGGAAAAGTAATTGGTTTTGTCGACAACATCAAGGTCGGGGTCTTGGGGGCCGTCGGCCTAGCACTCCTGCTTTATGCCGTTATAGCCCTGATGCAAAAGATCGAGGCAGCGTTCAATTACATCTGGCGGGTCGGCCAGGACCGCACTCTGGCACAGCGCTTTAGCGGATATCTTAGCGTACTTCTGATGGGACCACTTTTGCTGTTTCTCTCCGCCGGTATCACCGCCAGCCTTCGGCTCAATCCGTTTGTACAGACGCTGGCCGAAAGCCCGGCCCTAACCATTGTGTATGATCTGGGCAGCCTGTTTGTTCCCTGGCTTGTGATGGCGTTGGGTTTTACGTTTTTCTACGTCTATATGCCCAACACAAAAGTACGAATTTCCCCCGCCTTTATCGGTGCACTCGTGGCTGCGCTGCTGTGGAAAGTCATGGGCTATATATTTACTTCCTTTATCGCCGGATCGGCTAACTACGTTGCGATTTATGCCGCCTTTGCGACGCTGATTGTGCTTATGGTCTGGCTGTATGCCAGTTGGCTCGTGGTTTTGACCGGCTCTAATATCGCTTTTTATATTCAGTATCCACGCTATTTACGCATCAGCCGCTCTTCACTCGTTCTAACACCCTATCAGCACCTAACCATCGGCCTGAGTGTATTAACTCTTATTGCCCAGTCTTATTACCGGCGCGAAGAGCCCTGGACAGCCGACGGCCTTAGCAAAAAGCTCAACATTCCGATCCTGGCAGTCCAGAAAATCATGGGCGTTCTTGAAGAAGGCGGTATTTTAACAACATCCCAAAACGAGCCGTGTCGTTACTACCCGGCCGTGCCGTTCGGCCGCACCCCCCTCCAACAGGTGATTGACGTGTTGGAGGGCAAAAACGAAAGGCGCTGGATCCAGCTCCAGCGTATGAACATCACCCCGGAGACACAAAGCATTTTAAAAGCCATGGATGAGGGACAGCAAAAAGCGATCACCCATAAAACCATCGCCCAGACTCTTATCGGAGAGGATGAGTTTCAGGACTCCAAAAGTTCAGCAGATTGAGAATCTTCGCTAAGGCGTAGCAGGCTGACTATAATTGCTGCATAGCAAAACATGAGCGCGAAAGCACCAAGCCACCAGCCCTGCCAAAAACCATAGGCCGTACTGGCCACCAGCAGGCAGCCCGCCAGCATTGGCAGGCAGACCCGCCGTGCGGCTTGCGGCAGATGCCGGATCCGGCGCAAAATATCGCCCAGAAAAGCGGCGAAGAAAATTGCGCCGATCGCCCCGAATTCAATCCAAATCTGTAACGCAAAATTATGCGGATGCAATACCGTATTATCGTCATGATAGATTTGCTGCGTTTCGAATTCCAAGACGCGTGTTGCCTCAATACCAAAACCGTAAAGAGGGCGCTCCATAATCTTTGCCGCAACGAAATTCCAGATTTCAAGTCTGGAAGCGGCATAACTGTCCTGGAACCAGACTATATCCTTTACCAATGGCGGCACATATGCATATAAGGCTTGCACCAACCAGGGTGCAGAAAAAATCAAACCGGCCAGCAGGCCCGCCAGAGCAAGCCAAGCCCGGCACCGCGCGTAGGGGAAAGCTGCAAATGTCAGAACACCCAGAATCACGGCGCTTTGCGCCGACTGGCTTTGCGTCTCATATAAAACGGCAAGGATCAAAGCAATCAAAAGGCCGGCCGCCGATAGATGCTTTTTACAATCGGCCCGCATCAAAAGACAAGCAAGTGCGGGAAAAGAACTAAAAATAAAAAACACCACGCTACGATTGAGATAGGAGAGATTAAATGGAATATGAGGATCAAGCTCCGGATGAAGCGCGTTGTAAATCGGCGCGCCGCCATAGAGTTCAAGCACACACAAGAGCCCCGCAGCGAGCACACCCAACGGAAAGAGTATTTGAAACATACGCCAGTGCTGCGCACTGAAATTCAGACACAAGCTAAAAAGGAGGAAGCCGCCCAGAAATGTAGTGCCGATTTTGAAAAACCGCTCAATCACTATATCTGTGTCGACCGCCCATAGGGCGCTGGAAAGAACCAGCAACAAAACACTCCCCAGCCACAAAGCGGCTGCACCCGAAAAACGTGGCCAATGACCAAATGCCGGACGATAAGCCAAAACCCCAAAAAGCCCGATAATTCCCGGAAGAATCGCCAGGAAACGCGGCACAATCACGGCAATGGCCGGAATGGCACTGAGGCCAAGGGTAACGAAAAGAACAAGAGCGCGCTGCGCCTTGGAAAACGGTTCTGTTGATGGAATATGCGTCATGATGGGCCAGATTAAAAACGGGAGAATAGGACAAGTTTATGCGCATTCTGGCATGCGAGAACAAAAAAGGAAATCTCCCGCATAAAATTATGAGGGTAATTTTTTTAACGCAACGTCACGCCGCGTGGAGCTGAAGCGCTTTCATCCTGCGAGCCACCTTCTGCAGCCCCGGCCGCAGGCTCAATGGACTCAACCTCTTCCCCTGCACCCTCCACTTCGAATTCGGAGGAAAGCGCAGCGCCCGCGCCATTGCTTTCGGATGATGTTTCCTCACCCGCTGCCGGTGCGATATTCTGCAATTCACGGGCGGTTTCGTCCCCGGCAATCAGGTCGCCGGTGCGAGAGCTTTCAAGGCCGGGCATTGCGCGGCCGCTAAACATCGGGCCGAAATCATCGGCGGCGAGGGCCGGAAAAGCGCAAAAAACAAATAAAGCGGTCAAAATTGCAAAACGCATATTCATATCCTTTCAATGAAATCCGAACAGCACCATAGCAAAAATTTTTACATAGCGCAAAATTTTCTTCACTTTTTCATACAAAAAGTCTAATATAGGTCATATGGACAATGGATTGGAAAATACTCTTGAAGTTTTCAAGAACCGCGACCCGCGCATGTCTCAATATGCGAACGGGAACGAGGAGCGCATCCTGTTCTGGGGCGGGGAGTGCATGATCGGGTATTGCTCCTTCACGCCCTCTTCCATCAGCCGCATGTTTGAAAACGGCACGGAAGACAGCGGTATTCGCTGGCGCGCCATCGTCATGATGGAGGCTTTGCAACGCGGCTATCATTCCGGAGTTTATCCCGGAACGATGTCCCGGTATCCTTACCATGCTGAGGAATATCCCGGAAAATATGAAGCCCTGATAGCCGGTTTATCGGATGAGGCACTGGATATTATCGCCGATTTCGACCTGAGCGAGCACCCTTCTGTTCCCGCTGATCTGGGGGAAAAATTCGTAACAACACTTCTCGATGATGCACGCGACATGGAGCAAGAGCCGGATGTGCATATCGTGGAAGAAGGCATCCCTGCACTTCTGGCAGGGTAATCAATCAGGTTTGGGAATTTGGTGGACCCTAGCGGGATCGAACCGCTGACCTCTACAATGCCATTGTAGCGCTCTCCCAGCTGAG
>CAYGSN010000045.1:0-10257 GCA_964352675.1 uncultured Pseudobdellovibrionaceae bacterium | reverse complement strand
GCAGCATAATGGTTCAAAAACTGATCGACGGCTTCAAAGAGTTTGTAGAAAAAGAATACACCCACCATATGGGCACCATGGCAGAGTTGGTGGAAAAGGGTCAGAATCCGGATTACTTCATCATCTCCTGCATCGATTCCCGCTCCAATCCCGGCACGATTTTTCATCCCGCACCCGGCACGTTTTTTGCTCATAAAGCCATGGGCGCGATTGTGCGGCCCTACCAAAAGGGTACCGCGCTGGCCGCCGCTCTGCAATTCGCGCTGGATTACAACAAAGTGCGCGAAATCATTATTGTCGGCCATACAGGCTGCGGCGCAATTCAGGCCTTGATCAGTGATATTCAGGATGAAGAAATCGGCAGCTTCCTTGATGTTGCTCAAAATGGCTTGAACATCGCCAAACACAAATGCGGCCCGACCTGCACAGGGACTGAGCTCCAACGTCACACTGAAGAAGAAATAGTTCTGCAAAGTGCCAAAAATCTAAAAACCTACCCCAGCGTCGCCCGCGCCCTGAAAGATGACCGCATCAACATCCGCCCATGGCTGTTCGATATGGAGCATGGGACATTGCTGGAATATAACGAAACACAGAATAAATTTATTGAAATTACAAAATGATTGAACCACGAAGACACGAAGCACACGAAGATACTGCAAATAGAAAATGCGCCGCAGGCAAAACCAAATATCTTTGCCTAGGGTGCTATGGTTTTTTATTGCGTACTAGAGTACGCGGCTTTCTAAGACTCTTCGCGTTCTTCGTGTCTTCGTGGTTAAAAAATAAAAGGGAAATTTATGCCTAAACGTACCGACATCAAATCCATCTGCATCATCGGCGCCGGGCCGATCATTATCGGTCAGGCCTGTGAGTTTGATTATTCCGGCGCGCAGGCCTGCAAGGCGCTGAAGGAGGAAGGCTACCGCGTTATCCTGATCAACTCCAACCCCGCCACCATCATGACAGACCCGGAGATGGCGGATGCGACCTATATCGAACCGATTGATCCCAAGGTCGTGGCCAAAATTCTGGAGAAGGAGCGCCCGGATGCCCTGCTCCCCACTATGGGCGGACAAACCGCTCTGAACTGCGCCCTCGCCTTGGACGAAGACGGTACGCTGGAGCGGCTGGGCATTGAGATGATCGGCGCGAAAGCCGATGTCATCGACAAGGCCGAGAACCGTGAACGCTTCAAAGAATGCATGGAAGAGATCGGCCTTGAATCCCCGCGCAGCAAGGTTGTGCACACGCTGGATGAAGCCCGCGCCTATCTCGAAGAAATCGGCCTGCCTGCTATTATCCGCCCGTCCTTCACCATGGGCGGCACCGGCGGCGGCGTTGCCTATAACAAAGCCGAATATGAACAAATCGTCCGCGACGGACTTGATGCCTCACCCACCACCGAAGTGCTGATTGATGAATCCCTTCTGGGGTGGAAGGAATATGAGATGGAGGTCGTGCGCGATAAAAACGATAACTGCATCATCATCTGTTCCATCGAAAATCTCGACCCGATGGGCGTGCATACCGGTGATTCCATCACGGTTGCCCCGGCACTGACCCTGACCGATAAAGAATACCAGATCATGCGCAACGCCTCGCTGGCTGTTCTGCGCGCGATTGGCGTGGAAACTGGCGGATCGAATGTGCAGTTCGGCATGTGCCCGGAAACCGGGCGCATGGTGGTGATTGAGATGAACCCGCGTGTTTCCCGCTCTTCCGCGCTGGCCTCCAAAGCCACAGGATTCCCGATTGCCAAAATCGCCGCCAAGCTGGCTGTCGGCTATACGCTCGATGAGCTGGGCAATGACATCACCGGCGGCAAAACGCCGGCCTCCTTTGAGCCGACAATCGATTACGTCGTTACAAAAATTCCGCGCTTTGCCTTTGAGAAATTCAAGGGCGCAAAACCCCTTCTGACCACCGCGATGAAATCGGTTGGCGAGGCGATGGCGATTGGCCGCAGCTTCGAAGAATCCCTGCAAAAAGCCCTGCGCTCGCTTGAAACGGGTCTGGACGGCCTGACACCGCGCGCAATCAAAAGTGACATGAGTGATCCCGAAGCGGTGAAAGACGAGCTGCTTTCGCGCATTGCCAAACCCACACCAACGCGCATTCTGTATGTTGCCGAAGCGCTCCGTCATGGCGTTTCTGTTGATGAGATATATGACACCTGTAAATTCGATAAATGGTTTCTGGAGCGGATTAAAAACATCACCGACACAGAAAAAACAATCGCCGCCAATGGTTTGCCCGTTGATCCGGCCGGTTGGCAGGCGGTCAAAAAGCTCGGCTTTTCTGATAAACGCCTTGCGAGCCTGATGAAGGTCAGCGAGGACAAAGTCCGCAAAGCCCGCACCAAGCACGGCATTCATCCGGTCTATAAGCGCGTTGATACCTGCGCGGCGGAAATCGCATCGTCCACACCTTATATGTATAGCTGTTACGAAGGTTTTGGCGGCGAGCAGGCTGAGAGCGAGATTGACCCATCGAATAAGGAAAAAGTCATTATCCTCGGCGGCGGACCGAACCGCATTGGCCAGGGGATTGAATTTGATTATTGCTGTGTTCATGCTGCCTATGCCTTACGTGATGCAGGATATGAGACCATCATGGTTAACTGCAACCCGGAGACGGTTTCCACTGATTACGACACTTCTGATCGGCTGTATTTCGAACCGCTGACCGAAGAAGACGTGATCGAGCTGATCCGCGCCGAGCAAAAAAGCGGCCCGCTCAAAGGTGTGATCGTCCAGCTTGGCGGACAAACGCCGCTGAAACTGGCCGATGCTCTGCTGAAGGCCGATATCCCTATCCTCGGCACATCACCGGACGCCATCGATCTGGCCGAAGATCGTGAGCGCTTCCAGAAACTGCTCAAGAAGCTCAAACTCCGCCAACCGCCCAACGCGCTTGCCAGCTCTGCGAAAGAAGCTTTTGAGGAAGCGGAGAAAATCGGCTTTCCGCTGGTCATCCGCCCGTCTTATGTGCTTGGCGGACAAGGAATGATGATCGTCCATTCGATGGAGCAGTTGAAGGAATATATCAACCGCGCCGTCAAGGTTTCCGGCTCCGCGCCCGTCCTGCTTGATCGCTATCTCAAAAGCGCGATCGAGGTTGATGTCGATGCGCTGTGTGACGGCGAAGATGTTTATGTCGCCGGCATCATGGAGCATATCGAGGAAGCGGGCGTGCATTCGGGTGATAGCGCCTGCGTCCTGCCGCCGCATTCTTTGTCCAATTCCACCGTCAAAGAACTGGAGCGCCAGACCATTGAGCTGGCCAAGGCCCTGGGGGTCGTCGGCCTGATGAACGTCCAGTTCGCGGTGCGCAAGGATGACGACACCGGCGAAGATGTTGTCTACCTCATCGAGGTCAATCCACGCGCCAGCCGCACCGTGCCGTTTGTCGCCAAGGCCACCGGCGTGCCCGTCGCCAAGATCGCCGCGCGCCTGATGGCCGGTGAAAAGCTCAAGAGCTTCAAAGCGCAGCTCACCGGCAATACGCCACCGCATTATGCAGTCAAGGCCCCGGTCTTCCCGTTCAACCGCTTCCCCGGCGTGGAGCCCCTGCTCGGCCCTGAAATGAAATCCACCGGCGAGGTTATGGGCCTTGATATGGATCTGGCCCACGCGATTGCCAAATCCCAGCTCGGCGCGGGCATCCGCCTGCCGAAGGGGGGCACCGTCTTCCTGTCGGTTAAAGATGGCGATAAAGAAGCCCTCCAGCCCATCGCACGGGATTTGCTGGAGATGGGCTTCACGTTGATCGCCACCGGCGGCACCTGCCGTTATCTGAAAGAACAGGGTCTAGCGGTGAAGAAGATCAACAAGGTGATGGAAGGCCAGCCGCATATTCTGGATTCCATCATCAATGGCGAAATCGCCCTGATGATCAATACCACCACCAAAAGCCCGGCCGCCGTTGCGGATTCGGATAATATCCGGCGCATGGCGATGATGAACAAGATCCCTTATTACACCCTGCTGACCGCCGCGAATGCCGCCGTGCAGGCCATCGCCGCGATCAAGGCCAAGGATATCAGCGTGGCATCCCTGCAGAGCTATTTTGAAACGGATCAAAAGAAGCGCAGCAAGAACGCGGCCTAAGCGTGCTTCTTCTTATCAGTTCGCTCCCGCCGGGGATGCATAAACTAATTTTAAGTCATTGATTTCATTTAGCTCCTTTTCAGTTCGATTCCTTAATTTTGAACCACGGCGGACACAGCGACCACAGCGTTTGTTGTCATTGCGAGCGCCTGTAAGGCGCGCGGCAATCCAGAGACTATTGAGCTCTTTGGCCTCTGGATTGCCACGTCGGCCATACGGCCTCCTCGCAATGACGGGACGTGGCTCTTTTCATCCTTCAAAATCATAGAAACATTATAGGATAAAATTCCTATTTTGGGAAGGTGTTGTATTTTGTTGACATAAAATTATTTGCACTTTATAAAATCACCCTATGAAAATAAGGCAAACATTAAGGACAATTGCAAGCAATGCCTTTTCACAGGATGGATTTAAACCCGATCCAACGCGCCTGCGCCTTGACGACGCCACACCGATTTACTCGGGGTGGCTCGCGCGCGCCTTTTCAAGCGCAGGAAACCAGGCCCGCTTGGGAATTGTTTTCTTCTGCGCCGCCGCCGGAGCAACCTTTGACGGCACGGACACCGGTATAAAAAGTGCAATTGAGAGTATTCAGGCGATTATCATTTGGAGGTTTCTAGACTATCTTATTAAATCAGGTCATAGAAAAATACTGGAGGAAGAATTCGGGCACAATAGCCGCTTGTGCTTTAACACTGATCCTGCGACACAAACGCCAACATCCGCCGCAAATCTTATCAAAGCTGTAGAGCTAGCGAAGACGCCTTATGGCGCTTATATCGCCATACCCGTTATCTATAGCATAGGCCTGGCTTTAGCAGCAGGGAGCGGAGATACACCGCTTGATGCTTTATTAAGCCCTACATTTTTTTCCTGTGCAGCGCTAAATGTTTTAGACGAAACGCTTATTTCACGACGTTTCAAAAAGGTTGTAAATGGTGAATGGAGCATTGAGGACACGCCGCCGGGCCAGAAGAAACCTGCGCGGGAACCTGTTCTTTCGCGTCTTAGAGAGCTTGTGCCGAGACCCGCTATGGTTAATGCTTACGTCGAAGCGCCTGGGCCAAAAGCATAAAACTTGACGCCTCCGTAAAAACCGCGTAGCTTGAGCATATATTTAAGGTTTAAGCACCACACCCCGCCCCGTTTGGCGGGTTGTTGTTTTTTTGAGGTTAAAGAAAAAATGGATCAGTTTCCGATTACCAAAGAAGGCTTTGCGGCTCTGGAAAAAGAGTTAAAAAACCTGAAAACTGTCGAGCGTCCGGCTGTGATTGAGGCCATCGCCACAGCGCGGGAGCATGGCGATTTGAAGGAAAACGCCGAGTACCACGCCGCGCGTGAACAGCAGAGCTTTATCGAAGGCCGGATTCAGGAGCTGGAGGCCGTGATCTCCAAGGCGCAGATTATTGATCTCAGCAGCATGAACGGCTCCACGGTTAAATTCGGCGCCACCGTTGTGATCGTTGATGAAAATACAGACGAAGAACAAAGCCTTCAGATTGTCGGCGAATATGAAAGCGACAGCGATGCCGGGAAAATCTCCCTCACCGCCCCGATTGCACGCGCCTTGATTGGCAAGTCTTTGGGAGATAGCGTCGAAGTCCGTTCACCTAAGGGCCTGCGCACCTATGAAATTCTGGATGTAAAATTCGGAACCAAATAGCCGCCGGATGACGGAGGACTATTCCTCAATCGGAACGCCGGGCTCATCTTTCAGCGCGCGAATGGCCAGAGAGGATTTCACCGATATAACATTATCTATGACTGTCAGTTTGGAGGTCAGGAATTCGTGGTAATCGTCCCAGTCCTTGGCCACCATCTTGATCAGGAAATCCACATCCCCTGCCAGCATATAGCACTCGCGAACCTGCGGGTGGACCAACACATCGCGCTCAAAGGCTTTGAGATCCTTATCCGCATGACTGCCCAGCTTCACCATCGCATAGACGCTCACCCCGTATCCCAGGGCCGGGCCGGACAACCTTGCGTGATAGCTCTTTATATACCCCGCCTCCTCCAACGCGCGCACGCGGCGCAAACAGGGTGGGGCAGATATTCCAACTTCCTTGGCCAAATCCACATTCGTGATGCGGCCATCCTCTTGCAGGAGGCGTAAAATTTTGCGATCTATCTTGTCGAGCTTATTGCGGGCCATGGTTGATATTCCCTTTGATTATTTAAAATTATTGCTTAAATCTCATGCAGAAGTGTTATAAAGTTGCCAAAACTTGAATGCAAGTTATTTATAGCGCAAAAACTATTTTATGCAACGGAACTGTACAAAAATCATGAGTCTTCAACAAAAAATCTGCTGGGTGGTAACGGAGGGAATGGCAGGAACGGAAAACCAGTGTCTGGCGGTTGCCGAGGCGCTAGAACTTGAACCCGTTGTAAAACGCATATCCCTGCGCCAACCCTGGAAGACCCTCTCTCCCTGGCTGGGTTTTGAGCGAAGCCGTACATTTTCTCCTGCGCTGGAGCCGCCCTGGCCTGACCTGCTATTAACCAGCGGTCGCAAATCCATTGCGGCCTCTTTATACATCAAGCGTGCCAGCGGCGGAAAAACATTTACCGTACAAATCCAGGATCCGCGCATCAGCCCGGCCCAGTTCGACCTGGTCGCCGTTCCAGCGCACGACCCGGCGCGCGGAAAAAACGTTGTTATCACCGCAGCCGCGCCAAATCGAATCACGCTGGAAAAGCTGGAGCAGGCACGCAAAGAGCATCCTGGACTTGCAAACCTCCCCTCCCCGCGCGTTGCCGTTTTGATCGGCGGAAATAGCAAGGCCTATACTCTAAGCACGGCTGTCATGGATAAGCTGATCGCCGATTTAAAACAGCTGGATGCAGGCCTGATGATCACGGCCTCACGCCGCACGGGAGAGGATAACGCCCGCCGCCTGCAAAATGCGTTTCAGGGCGATCGCCATATTTTTTGGGATGGTCAGCGCGATAATCCCTATTTCGGCTATCTGGCCTGGGCGGATTACATCCTGGTTACCTCTGACAGCGTGTCCATGCTCTCCGATGCCGCCAGCACGGGCAAGCCGACTTACATGATCCCGCTGGAAGGTGGAGGAGCGCGCTTGCAGGAATTTCATGAGAATCTCAAACAAAAAGGCATTCTGAGAATCTTTGATGGCCGCCTGGAAAGCTGGGCATATGAGCCGCTGGATGATGCCGGAATCATTGCCAGAGCCATCGAAAAGCGTATATTTAAAAGAGAATCACGCAAGTAAAGGAAAATTTAAAAAATGAGCGAGTCCCGTCATAGCAAAGTTTTAATTATCGGCTCCGGCCCGGCCGGGTACACTGCCGCAATCTATGCGGCGCGCGCCAATCTGGAACCGGTTCTGGTCACAGGGTTTGAACCGGGCGGGCAATTGATGATCACAACGGAAGTCGAGAACTACCCCGGCTTTGCCGATGTGATACAGGGGCCATGGCTGATGGAACAAATGAAGGCCCAAGCGGAGCATGTTGGCACCACGCTGATTGGTGATTACATCAAAGAAGTCGACCTCTCCGCCCGACCGTTCAAAGCCATCGGTGATCAGGGTACGGTTTACACCGGGGACACGCTGGTGATTGCCACAGGGGCAAAAGCCCGCTGGCTTGGCCTGGATTCGGAGAAAAAATTTCAGGGCAAAGGCGTTTCAGCCTGCGCCACCTGTGACGGGTTTTTCTTCCGCGGCAAGGAAGTGGCCATTGTCGGTGGCGGCAATACGGCCGTCGAAGAAGCCCTGTTCCTGACCAATTTTTGCTCGAAAGTCACGCTCATTCACCGTCGCGACAGCCTGCGCGCAGAAAAAATCCTGCAGGACCGCCTGTTTGCCAACGAGAAAGTTGAATTTCTCTGGGACAGCGTGGTGGAAGAAGTGCTGGGCACCGAGACAGGCATGACCGGATTGAAGGTCAAGAACGTCAAGAACGGTGAAGAGACGGAGCTACAAAAAGAAGGATTATTCGTCGCTATTGGCCACGATCCGGCAACCGATTTGTTCAAAGGCAAGCTGGATATGGATGAAAACAACTATATCGTCAAGGCGCCGGATTCCACGGCGACATCCATTCCCGGCGTTTTTGCCGCCGGCGATGTCGCCGATCACGTTTATCGCCAGGCCGTAACAGCAGCAGGAATGGGATGCATGGCCGCTTTGGAGGCTGACAGGTTTCTCGCCGCACAAGTGAACAGCAATACGGATAAAGCCGAAGCTGCGGAATAAGATGGACTGGGACAAAATTAGAATTTTTCACACCGTCGCCGAAGCCGGCAGCTTTACCGAAGCAGGAAAAGATCTAAACCTGAGCCAATCCGCGGTATCCCGCCACATCGCTACATTGGAAGAATCTTTAGGAGTGGGACTGTTCCGCCGACACGCGCGTGGGCTGGTTCTCACCGAACACGGTGAAATTCTTCACAATGCAACAGGAGATATCTTTGAAAAGCTCTCTTTGATAAAAGGCCAAATTCGGGATGTGCACACATCCGATGAAGGACCACTCACCATCAGCGTATCAGAATTTATTGGCTCCACCTGGCTGGCTCCGAAACTGGCAAGCTTCAAAGAAAAACACCCCAAAATCCAGCTCACTGTTCTGTTTGAAAATCGCGGCGTGATGAATTTGAATCTGAAAGAGGCAGATGCCTCCATTCGATTGAAAAAACCGAAAGAAGTCAATTACATCCAAAAATACCTCACCAGCCTGCATTTCCACATTTGCGGACATAAGGACTATTTCAAAAAGAACGGAACACCCAAAAACCTAAAAGAATTGAAAAGCCATCAGTTGATTGCATTTCCCGTGGGGGTGGAGGCTCCGTTCGATCAGGCCAACTGGCTGTTCGATATTGCCGGGGTAAATCCACAAAAAGACAACAACGTGCTGATGATGAATTCCATGTATGCGATTCACAAAGCAGCCTCAACAGGGGCGGGAATCGCCGTTCTCCCTGATTACTTCATCGAAGCGAATGAGAACATGGAGGTGATTCTGCCCAAGCAGGAGCGCCCGACAGTGGATATGTATTTCGTATATGCGGAAGAACGCCGCAACTCCGAACGCATTGCCCTGCTCAGAGATTTTCTCATAGAAAACGTAGAAGCCACTGTTTTTTCAGGAAAATTCACTTAATCAAAGCATCATAAAACAGCCATCTTTTTTTGGTGCGCAGCTATGCATTTTTTGCATATCTTGTATGCAGATATGGCTGTGGACCCCGGTCGGGTTAAAATTGTATAAGATTGCTTAATTGATGTCGCGGCCTTTGCCCGGCGTTAATTGAAGGGTCGATTTTTGGCCCTTACGTCTCCCAGACGTGAAACCTCCCTGTTCAACTCGCCGGGCATTTGCTTTTAGCAAAGAGCCCGGTTTTTTTTACCCCGGTTTTTGTTATAATTACGATAGACTTCACAGGATCATCGTGATTCCCTTAACTCTTAACTCTTATCTCTTGCAACCTTTATGGCAAAACAAACCAAGGTTATCCTTTTCAATTACGGCGGCGGCATGCGTGGCCTAATTCCAGCGCATTTCATTGCCAAAATTGAGGAAACCACGGGCTTACACATTACGCAGGCCGTGGATATTTTCTGCGGCCCTTCAACGGGCTCAATTTTGAACGCGGCGCTGAACGTTCCAGACCCGTCCGATCCGTCCAAACCGCGTTTTAAAGCCCGCCATATGGTAAAATTCTACGAGCGCGAAGGAATAAAAATCTTCCCGCCGGATCGTTTCAGGGATTTTCGCGGCCTGATCCACGATTTCAACAACCGCACCATGAAGATCAACCAGTTGCGCGCACTTTTCCGTCACGGCCATTACAATCCGCACCATCTGGGCCGTGCGCTCCAACTTCTCTTTGGTGAAACCCGCCTGTCCCAGACAATTCGCAATGTTATTGTCCCCGTCTATAACCTGGATGGCGAGAGCCTGAAACCTGTTGAGGAAGAAGACGAATCTGGTGAAATGCCGGTCCACACCAAAAACAATTTCGTAGATCAGGGTGGTTATGCACTCTGGCTCAAAAACATGAAGCTGGATTTGCGCCGCCTCCCGCCGCCGGACGTATCCCTTTATGATGCCGTTCTGGCCAGCTGCGCCGCCCCAACCTATTTCCCCTCCCACCATTTTACGGTGAAAC
>CAYGSN010000044.1:0-11208 GCA_964352675.1 uncultured Pseudobdellovibrionaceae bacterium | reverse complement strand
CGCATGCACCATATCGTATGCTCAGGGCGGTTTAGCAACTATAGACGGATTTTATTTTTCTTAAGCAAGACCAGAAGTCCCGCACCGGCGATAAATCCTCCGACATGGGCTTGCCAGGCGATGTCACCGCCGATCATGCCGATCAAGGTTAGTAAAATCACCCAGAACGCGACCATGGGCCAGGGGCCATATTTGGAGAGTTTTCCGAATTGGCGCATGCCGCTTTGCCGTTGCATCATGATAATGGCCGCGGCGAAATATCCACTGATCCCGCCTGATGCGCCGACCACGGGCGTCGTGGTGTAGGGGTTAATCAGGAAATAACACAGCGCCCCGGCGATTCCGCAAATGAAAAAAAACAGGATGGCGCGGCGAGTGCCAAGGCGTGTTTCGATGAACATTGTGAGGGCCAACCCCATTGCCACGTTGAAAATCAGGTGCATCCAGCCGCCATGGATGAACAGATGCGTAACCGACGTGAAAAGTGCCCAAGGGGGGGCATCCGCGGCAGGGTCGGTAAAATTGGCAGGAATGAAACCAAAATTGTAAATCGCCCAGAGATGCGTGCCGGAATCCAGCAGGAGAGGGGCATTAATCACCAGCAGCGATATCACAAGGATTCGCGTAAAGACAGGGATTTTTCCTATATTCAAAAAAGGCGGGTTGGCGGCTTTTTGTGATTGTTTGTATTCGGCCTGCCATTGTTTTTCCTGTTCCAGCTTTTCCCGGCGCAGGCGGTCGCGCTCCGCCAGAGAGGGGAAGCTGATTATTTTTTCTTTTGGTTTTTCGTCTTTGCCCGACCCGTTTGTTTTACTCATGCTTTAAGATGTAATCGCCGGGCGGGATAATCGCAACAGATAAATAAAAAACCGCACCGTCGAAACGGTGCGGTGTATAGGAGGTATTGATTGGAGTAGTTTAAAAAATCGTCAAGTCTCTAACCGAGCTTCATATAGCCAATATCGGCGTTTTTCTCCCGGTCGTATTTGTATTTTGCCTGCTCATCGCCCTTTGGCTTCAGGAAGGACGGGGGCTCGTATTTTGTCACGAACTCACCGGCCGCGGCCAGAAGGTCGGTGGCGGAAACTTTTGCGTGTGAAATATGATGCGCCAGTTTGGTAAAGACGTTTCCGAAGGCCTCGGCTGTAATTTTAGTGCCCATGACCACCATTTCAACGATTGTGCCCAGTTCGGGAACCTGGCCTTCCATGACACTGCCGAACGCTTCGGCCGCCAGCAACTTCATATCTTCCAGCTTGCTCTTCGCAGGGCCTTTGCCGCCGCCGGATGAGCTGGAGGAGGATTTGCCTTGTTCCTCATCGTCGTCTTTTTTGCTTTTGCCCCTATTGTCGTTTACCACTTCGATTTCTACGAAGGTCGGGGTTTGCAGGGAGACAGGATAATATTTCAGCTTTTTCGGCTCCAGATCCTTGCCGCTCAGGCCCGCCTTGACATCAATGCGGATTTTTGCAGGATCGCGCCAGTCCAGAACCACGCAGTGGCTCTTGTACTCACCGGCTTGCTGCATTCTGTGCACTAGCCGCTTGCCGGGGTAGAACGGCTCTGTGATGCCGCTTTCTGCCAGAAATTCTTTTACGTTAACTTGCATGTTTACCACTCCTATTACTATTACGTCCGTTTGTCCGTACCACCTTTTTGAACCACTTGATTGCGCGGTCTTTTATTAGGGCCCGACTTACTTGTCGGATTCTTTTACGGAAATTACTAGTATCATGCGCCAGAATCGTTAAAAAAGGATTAATAAATAAGCGCTTCGGTCATTTTCTGTATGTTTTCCACTTTTATTTCTTTTTTGAGCTTTTGCGCAGACCTCTGCTACAATGAAGGAGAATACGCATGACAAGCGGGAGCGGTATGAAACAGCGTAAATGGATATATCTGGCGGTGGCGTCGGTGATTTTAATCGCCGCCGGCGGTACTGTGGCGCTGGCGCAAAACACGCTGTATCTTAACCCGAACAAAAGCAAGCAAAGTACGTCATCGTCCTCGAAAGATGCCCGCAGAACTCTGTTTTTGAAGAAGAATAAAGGTGCGGAGATTGAGAAACGGCGCGCTCTTTTCCAGCAGAAATACCGCTCGCCGGCTCAAAACAAGCGTCTGGAGCTTGCTCGCAGCAAGGCCGAGCGCACGCGTGAGATGATGGAAAAAATTGCGAAGGCGCAGAATCTGGATATGAGCAAATTAAATTTCAAAGGGCCGAATCCGGACTCACTGGAGGAGCTTGAGAAGGTGACTCTGGTCTATTATTCCCCGAAAATGGCGGCGGTGGAGGAACATGTTGATGGCCGTACCGAGGCCGTTTTGCAGATGAACAGCGAGTTCCGCGCAGCCTCAAGGCGCATAGCCGAAAGGAACGCTACTGATCGCCGCAACACGCGCAGCCCGGAGCTGGAGCAGCGTAAGCCCGGCAGTATCCTGGCCTCTTCGGAGGAATTGCCGCAACAAGGGCCGGACGCCGTAACCGAAGAGAAGAAAGAAGGCGTGTTTTCCCGTCTGTTTTCTACACCACTCTTTTTCCGCAAAGCGGAGGAAAAACCCGATAAGAGCCTGACCACAAAGGGCGGTGTCTACAAGAATATCCGCCGTTAAATCCCTTTTTTAGAGCGCTTGCTGATTGTCGGTCACTGGTGCGCATGGTAAAGCTGTTCCTTATGGGACTTCCTGTTGTTATACCTCGACCGCGTGAGGCGGATATGCTGGATGCGCGTTTTTACGCCTTCATCCTGGCGATCCTTCTCTATGCTGTTTTCAGTTCGCCGACACCGGACAACCCCGGTTTGGTGGAGGTGATAATGGCCGTCTTTCTGGTTTTTGCCTTTGGCGCGCAAGGAGCCCAGGTTTTGAATTTGCGGGAACAGGGCCGGGCCTTCTGGTTTAAATCTGCTCAGGCTTTGCTGGTGGTCGGCGGAGGCATCGGCGCTGCCGTTGCCGTTTTGTATGGCGCGCCTGTCGGATTGATTCTGCGGGACGGTCTGGCGTTTTTGTTTTTATGCCTGCCGGTTTTTGCTTGTGGGATCGTCATGGCCCGCCCGCATTATTTCAGGATTTTTGTGGCTGCTATTGTTTTTTGCGGCTTTGTTTTTGTCGCTCGTGTGCTGGGCAATGTGGCAGGATTTAACCTGAGCCGTGAGCTTTTATATCTGGCCAATGCGCCGAGCGTATTGTTCGCCGCGTTGTTCACAATTGGGGCAAGCGGGGCGTATTTTATCCGGCGCTGGAGCATGCGTGCGGCCATCGGGTTTGGGCTGTGCGCGGGGATTTCTCTGGCCTGTTTTGGTGCTATGGCGATTGATCTGCAACGTGCCTTTTTGGGCTATGCAGGGCTGTATATCACGGTGATGATTTTTCTGGGGCTTTGCTTTTATCCACGGCGTATGGCGGTGCTTGTTCTGGTTTTTCTGGGGCTGTCCTGGCCGTTGGCGGGGGAGGTTTATGAGCTGTTTGGGGCCTTGATGGCCAAGACGCAGCTCTATGGTCTGAACAGCCGCCTGGCGGAATTCGCGGCGGTGTGGCATGAGCTGCAGGGTGCAGAAATTATCTTTGGCAAAGGTTGGGGGGCAACCTTTGAATCCCCGGCAGTGGCGGAGATCCGGGTGAATTTCACGCATAACTTGTTCAGCGCCGCCCTGTTAAAAACAGGATTGGTTGGAATGACTCTGAGTGGTTTTTATATATACGCTGTGTTTCGTATTGCCGCTGGGCTGTGCCTGTCGCGGCCTGTTTTGGGGCTGGCCCTGGCGGGGCCGTTTCTGATCTGTGCGTTGCTTTACGCCAGTTACAAATCGCTGGATTTCGGTCTGGTCCTCACGCTGATTATCGCCGCCGGAAGCTTGCATCCAGCGCGCGGTTATAGTAATCAGAAGGCATAGCACTATCATTTTGAATTTGAGTTGTTGAAGGGTTCTCCATCCGCCATGCGCAGGCCGTCCGTATTGTTTCTGAACCGCGTTTACCCGCCCCATCAGGGAGCGACGGGCAGAATCCTGCGCGATCTGGCGCGGTCTTTCGCGCGCGAGGGGTGGCAGGTCACGGTGATTACATCCGGGCCAAAGCCAGGCAAGGACCGTGACGGCGGCATCCGTGTGATCCGCGTAAAAGGGCCGGAGAAGCCGGGGAACGCGTTTATCTATCTTTGGATATTGATGAAGATGACCTTTGTCGCTTTGCGCCTTGCTCCTACGCATTTGCTGGTGACCATGAGCGATCCGCCACTGTTGATTCTGGCGGGGCAGTTGATCAAGCGGGTGAAAAAGAACCGGCATATCAACTGGTGCCATGATTTATATCCTGATATTTTCCCCTCTCTGGGCGTTTGGGTGCCGGGCTTTGTGATGTACATGATCAAGAGAGAGGTCCGCCAGGCAATGCGCGGTGCGGACAAGGTCATCGTGATCGGGCGGTGCATGGCCAAGACTTTGACTTTGGACGGGTTGACGCCCAAGCAGATTACAGTCATTCCGAACTGGCCTGATTTTGAACTTGTGAACGGGCATACCAATGGAAAGGCCAACGGGCATAGAACGAACGGGCATGCTGCAATTGAGGGCGTGTTTTACAAGCCACATGAACAGCAGATCAAAGATGGTCCAAAATTCCGTATCCTATACGCCGGGAATATCGGCCGGGCGCATCCGGTGGACAGTATTCTGGGCGCGGCGGAAATTTTGAATGAGGAGTTTCCGGAGATTGAATTTGTGTTCGTCGGGGACGGGCCGCGTTTTGACGATATCGCGCGAGAGCGCAGCCGCCGGCGGCTGGACAATATCCGCCTGATGCCGTACCAGCCGCAGAACAAGCTGCGTGAAATGATGGAGAGCGGGGATGTGCATTTGATTTCTGTGCAGGAAAGCGCCGCCGGCATGCTGGTGCCATGCAAGTTGTATTCCGCGCTAGCAGTAGGGCGGCCCTGCATTTTTGTTGGCCCGGCGCAATCGGAGACGGCAAAGGTGATCGGTGATTTCAATGCCGGTGTGGTGGTGCATCAAGGACAGGCCCGCGAGCTGGCCGAGCAGATCAAAGCCTTTCGCCTGAATAGCGATAGATGGTTTGAGGCGCATCACGGGGCGGTGGCTGCGAGCAAGGTTTTTCGCCCGGATGAGGCGATCAATGCCTGGATCGAGCGGGCATGGGGCGTGGTAAAAGAGGATATCAGGACTTAAAGAGTTTAATGGGATTGTAAGGCTATGTTTGATTTTTCTTCGAATGCGCGAGATATCGTTGCGGTGAAAACCATTCAGGATGTCTGGGAGGATGTGCGTGATGCGCGGTATTATATTTTGGGAGGTATTGTGGCCGGCATTGTTCTGGCTGTTTTGTTCATCGCCATTTCCGTACCACATTTCCGGGCACAGATGATTGTGGCCCCGGCCAATACGGTGGTGGGGGAGGAGCTGTCCTCGCTCATGGCCAATGATAATTTATTTGCGCTGCGCTATTTGGTTAACCGTGTCGGCGGCGGCACCGGCACCGGAGATTTTACGCGATTTGAAAACACCTATGCCGGGCCGTCTGTTGCAAAAATTTTGCTGGATGATCCGATTGTTGTGCGCGGGTTGAAGGCCGACCGGGCAACACGCTGGTCGGGTCCGCCGCCGGATTTTGATGCAGCAAGACTTTCGGCTTATGTTCAGGAGCGTGTGAGGATTGAAAATTTAGGGGCAACATCGTTTCGCCGTCTGGTGTATTTTCACCAGAATGCTGATTTCGCGGAATATTTTCTGACACAGATTCATCAGGTTACAGATGCACTGATCCGGCAAAATATTTCCCAGGAAGCAGCCAAGCGCATCAATTACCTGCAGGATGCGATGGAAAACAGTTACAATCCTGAGCATCGCCGTTCTTTGACGACTTTGCTGATGGAGCAGGAGAGATTGCGGATGCTGGTCTCTCTGGAACAAAGCTATGCTGCAGCCGTGATCGAGCCGGCGGCCTCTTCCTATAAGCCGCAATGGCCGGACAAGGTATTGGCTGTATTGGTGTTTGTGATGTTGGGCGCCGGGCTAGGCTTTGCCGTGCATAGCGTGCGCCATGGTTAAACCGCCGCCGGTTTTGCAGCAGAAAATCCCGATTACCGCCGTTGTGGTAACAAAGAATGAGGAAGCACGGCTGGCAAGATGTTTGGCATCCCTGAAGAACTTTTCTGAAGTGATTGTGGTGGATTCCGGAAGTGCGGACCGCACGGCGGAGATTGCCTATAACTACGGCGCGCATGTTATCAATTTTCGCTGGAACGGGCGATATCCAAAAAAGCGGCAATGGATTTTGGATCATGTCGCTATGCGCCATGAATGGGTGTTTTTCATTGACGCGGACGAGGTGGCGACGCTGGAATTTATTGAGGCGCTGTTGGATCTTGATTACCGCGCGGCCGGGTATTTTGTGCGCGGGCGCTATATCTGGGGCGGGGTAGCGCTGCGCTATGGGCTGCAGAACAACAAGTTGTGTTTGATCGACCGTCGCAAGATTCAATTTCCGGTGGTTGATGATTTAGAGGCCGAAGGCATGGGTGAGATTGAGGGGCATTACCAACCTGTTCTGAAAGCCGAATACCGCCGGGAACGGCTTGGAAAAATAATGGCCCCGATCCTTCATTACGCCTATGAGGATACGCTGCGCTGGGGGGAGCGGCATAAGAGATACGCCGCATGGGAGGCGCATATAGCGGTTCGCAAATCCTGGCCGCGAGAGGTATCGCCGAGTCGCGCCGTTGTCAAAAGCATCTTCCGGCGTCTGCCGTTTAGGCCTTTGGTTGCCTTTCTGCATTGCTATGTTCTGAAGCTGGGGGTTCTGGACGGGCGCGCAGGGTTTGAGTTCGCACGGTCACGCTATGCCTATTACAAAATGATCGGGACGGCCCTGCGCGCTGGTAAATTTTAAGAGCGTGATTTAAACAGCCAGTAGAGGCCGGGTAGTCTTTGTCTCAGGCTCCATACACAGGACTGGACGAGATATAAGAGGGTATTGGTGAGAGGATTGGCGAGGCGCAGGGTTTTGCGGATATCTAATTGCTCCTTGCGTCCGGCTTGTGCTTTTTGCTGGGACAGCCCGCCTGTCTCGAAGATACAAATGGGGAAGGGAAGATAGAGTGCCCTGGTATCCTTGAGCAGCAGTCGCGCGGTCAGGTCATAATCGGCGGCGATTGTGTAATCTTCATTATAGCGTATATCACCCAATGCCGTGCGGCGGTAGAGCATGGCCTGGTGATGCGTGAACATGCCCAGCGCCAGCGTATGGTGGCTTCGTGCCGGTTTGGGGCGCAGGGCGCCGCCGCAATCTTCCAGCGCATCGCCATAGATAAAATCGGGTGTTCCTTCGATGCTCTGTGCAATGTTTTGAAGCGTTTGAGGAGCGGCCAGTTGATCGCCCGCATTCAGAAAAAGCAGGTAATCACCGGATGCGCGTTCTATGCCCTTATTCATGGCGTTATAGATGCCTGTGTCAGGCTCACTGGTGATATTTGCAGGAAGCGCTTTGAGCAGATCGGTTGTTCCATCGGTCGAGGCACCGTCGATAATGATCCATTCCGTATCGCTGCAGGCTTGTGATTGCACGGAACGAGCTGTTTTCTGCAGGCCGGGCAGGTTGTTGCGGGTGACGGTGATCAGCGAAAAAAGCGGCATGGAAGCCATATAATCAGGGAGGCGGCGGGGTTGCAAGTCATTCGCTATGAAAATTTGCAATTCAAGTTTGATTTATGAGACAATATAAGGGCATAAAGCGGTAAAACCCAAAACTATATAAAAATCAGGGTTTTATAGAGGTAATAAGAGTTTACGATAGTAAAGCAAGGGTGTGTTTTTCATGACTCAGCAAACGCAAAACCGTGCCGCCGATGGTTTCGGCAGCCTGTTTCAAATGCTTCCCGGTATGGGCGGCGCTGCCGGTGCGATGGGCAATCTGGCCAATATGGATTTTTCCGATATAGGCAGTTTCGCCAGCGGGCTGTCCACATTGATGAACGATATTCTGGGTCAGCTGCCGATCATCGGTCCGCTTTTTTCCATGATGTTCAATATGAGTACCCAGCCCCCGGCGGAGATTGTTGCACAGTTTTCAAAATTTGTAGAGGCGGCCAAGGTGACGGCCGAGGGTAACCCGAACGGGATGGACGCGCTGGTCGACGACTGGAAAGCGCAGGGCAAGATCGCCTTTGCCGATCCGCAGCAGGAAGCCGATTTTCGCAAGGAATTGAATGACGGCATGAAAGGCGCGCTGGAAGACGGCGCGATTACGCCGGAAGAATTGACGGCCTTGCAAGGATCCCTCGCGCAAATGAGCTGGGATGGTGAGAACGCGACAATCGATACGATGGATCGTTTGAAGCCAAATGAAATTGGTCATTTTGATCGATATGACACGGATTATGGTGCTGCCATCTCGGCTGCGAAAGCTGGCATCGACCCTTCACATAGTTTTATGACCTACAAAATTGACCCTGAAACAGGGGCGCTTGAAGAAGCAGGATACACAACACTTGGTGATCTTGATGATGCAAAGATGCTGGGCAGTAATATTGAAGTTCAAATCACTTACGGTGAGGGTGATGATCCTATTGCGTATTACATTTCTGATGGCGCAGGCGCGGGCGTGTATGCAGCGATTGGGGGTACTGGTAACGAAATCCCTTTTGAATTTGGAAACCTTACACCAGGTAACCAAGCAGCAATGCAGCAGCCAGAGCAGGCTCAGAAACCTAAATATAATGATCCTAATCTGAATGTTGCTATTGAAAGGGATTTGGAAGCACCAGAGGCCCCTCTGGGCCCTGTGCCCGCTGGAATGTCTTAAGCATCAAGCGTTAATCTTCACGCACATCGTCGATAAAGATGGCGGTGATGGCCAGGTTGCTCAGGATCTGGCTGATGTCTTTTGCGCTTTCAACAAAATCGAACGGTTTCGGATCGCGCGGCACAACCACGGTGGAGCCGGGCGGGATCATCACAGGTTTGTAGTTCCATGCACTGACCTGCAGGGGTTGGGCGCTGCCGTCCGGATAGACGACGAAGGCGCGTTCCTTATCGGCATGGAAGGTAAAGCCGCCGGCCTCTTCGATATAATCCAGCGATTTTTTATCTTCCCGGAATTGCAGGGTCGCCGGGGAAAGCACTTCGCCAAACACCCGCACGGTAAGGGAGCGTTTCGGGACATAGATACGGTCGCCGGGCTCCAGCAGGATATCCAGCTCCGGCTGCACGGCCAGGACGGCCGGATCGGATTCAACAGTGATACGGCCGATTCCCTGCGCCGCTTCAAGCTCATCGGCCAAAGCGCGGGCTTCGGCAATTTTTCCTGCATTGAGTTTTTCATCATCGACTTCCAGGGCATTGGCAACGGCGCGTTTGATGCTGCGGGCCTGGGAGCGGAAGCGGGCTTCCTCGGTGAGGCGTTCGCTTTCGCGGCTGAAGATCGCGCCGAAGGGATAGGCTTGCGGGGTGAGGCCGCCTGCCCGCGCAAACAGGTCGGATAATTTATCGCCGGGCACGAGGTCGTAACGGCCGGGATGACGGACCTCACCGATCAGCAGGACGCTGTTATCCTCTATCTTTTTGAATTTCTGATTAACGCGCACGGCATCGCCGGGGCCGATCACTACATTTTGCGGGCTGGTCTGGTTAAAATTCACGCGCATTCTTTGTGTGCCGTTCTCGCCGTTATGGCTGGAGGTGACTTCGATATTGGAGGTGTTGGCCTCCAGGCTCAGCCCACCCGCCACAGCCAGAAGACTGTCGAGCGTCACACCCTGCGCCACGGGGAAGGCGCCTTCATGGCGCACGGCCCCACGCAGAAAAGCCGCACGTTCCTTGAGGAAATTAGCCAGGGTTTCATCTTCGATACGGGTAGACTTGCGCTCATCCTCCTGATCGCGGGAACCGTAAGAAACGGGCTGGATATTTTTATCCTGATGCTGTCTTTTCCCCTGCTTTGTACGTGTGGATGAGTTTGTGTCCAACTCTGTGGCAAGTGTTTGGATCTGGGTGTTTGAAAAGAGGTGGATAATATCACCATCTTCAAGCTTCCGGTCATATTTGCCTTTCAATACGAGACGCAGTGGAAAGTCGAGAATTTTGCGAGAGAGCTGGTCATCATCATAGCGTTCAATCAAGCCTATCAAGGGATAGGTGTCCTCGCCCAGAACAGCATCAGAATTGAGCAGAGCGCTGAGGGTTTTGTTTTCACCGAGCGCGTGCAGCCCCGCCTTGCGTGTATTGCCAACGATCTCAACTGTACCGGAGCGCTTGGCCTCGCCCTTGGCCACCATCAGGATCGCGCCGTCACCGAAAACCGGGGTAAACGGATCGTGGATTTCATCAACATGCTCATCACCCTTATCGGTAATGCCGAGCTTCATAAAACGGTTGTCACCGGGCGCCAGAACGCCGCCACCCAGATCCAGCATATCATTCAGGGACAGGCGTTCGGATTTATCCTGTGGCTTGTGCTGCATGCCGCTGAGCACACTTTGAATCTCGTAAATGCCGGGACGTTTAACCTCGCCCGTCACCGCAACTGTTGGGCCGATGGCCGGAACGATGATCCGGTCGCCATCGCGCAATTGCAGGTCCATATTGGCCGAGCCGTGCATCAGCAGCGCATAGAGGTCGATGATGGTGCTGCGTCCGCCGCGCACCAGCTTGATCTGGCGCAGGCTTCCGGTTTTTTGTACTCCACCGGATTCCATGAGCGCGTCGATGACGCTATGGAACACCGTCATGGTATGGCGGCCCGGCGTTTTGACATGACCAATCACCAGAATGCCGATTTGCCTCACACTGGCCAGCGAAACATAAGCCTGAGTATTGTGTAGATTTCGCGCCGCTGCTTCGATTGAGACACGGATCTGGCCGATCGAACGGCCGGCCGCCGGGATGGGCGGAAAATCCTTAATCAGCAGCAGGCCCCTGGAATCGACGCGCGTGACTGTGCGCTCCGCGCGCTGGCCGGTCAGGACAACCTCCAGCTCATCACCGCTATTGACGATGAATTCATCCTGGACCGCACCCATGGGCATGAGGTGGTCTATGTCTTGTTCGGCATTCTCGTCGGTTTTATTCTTGGCCAGGGAGTCCATGGCGCGGCGGGTTTCGGCCTGGGGCACGCCGAACATGTCGTAGCCGAACTGCTCCGGTTCATCGACAATGCGTTTGGAATACATGATTTCCAAAGCGGAAGGCGGTGGCTTTAACG
>CAYGSN010000043.1:0-11313 GCA_964352675.1 uncultured Pseudobdellovibrionaceae bacterium | reverse complement strand
GTCAGGCTCATAACCTGAAGGTCGTAGGTTCAAATCCTACTCCCGCAACCAATTCACCCTGAAGGGCGCAGAAACCCTCAACTCCTTGTTAAATAATAGATAAGTTTTTCCAACTGGTACACAAATGTGGTACACAGACCGGATGGAAGACTTGGCTAATTATCCATGTTTAGTACGTAGAAATGATGTCTGGTATGTGCGTAACCTAGAAATGCTAGAGGACTTCAGAAGTGCGCTGATTCAGTGCCCAGCATATTCTCAAAGAAGATAGAGGTAGAAAAACAGCAAAGGAAAGAATGGGCAGAAAAGACGGTGGAGAAGATACCCAATTGGGTGATGTTTTTAATCCTTATCGGATTTGTTTTTCTAGTCTTCAAGGGGTGTTCACTTATTAGCTTTGAAGGGAATAAGAGCACAGAAGCCTATTACATGTGTAAACATTTCATTAAAGAGAAGCTGAACGATCCTAGCTCGCTAGACTTCCCGGATTCTGATTCGGCCAACATAACCAGCAATGGAGACACCTACAACATTACAGGGAGCTTCAGAGCAAACAACGCCTTCGGAGCCAAGATCCAAACCTCATACACCTGCACTGTAACAGAAAACCCGGATCGCGGGACGTGGTCGCTGGATTACTTGAGCGAGTTTTAAACAGAATTATCCTGATAGGCGGTTTGAAGACACCTTAAGTTTTTCTGTGCTGTACGATTCAAAGTTTTCAAAATTAATAGTGAACATTGCCTCTGAGGTTGCTCCTCTTTTGGTGCTATCCCCTGCCAGCTTACTGTGACGCAAGATTTTTTGGTAATGCCCAACATCTCCGTATAGCTCATGAATGCTCTCGTGGTCTGCGTTGGTTATTACTGCAAAAACGCCACGTTCTTTTGCTCGTTCGATAGCTTTGAGTAGTCTTACTTGGTCTTCCCAGCTAAAAATCTTTTCGTTATATTTTAAGAAGCCATTCAGGTTGTGCTTCACAGTGTACGGGGGGTCTATGAAAATGAAATCGCCTTCTTCGGCCCGGTCTATTATTTGTTCAAAATCAGCACTGATGATGTTTGCGTTTTCTAACGTTTTTGCGATCTCAGAAAAGTTTTCTTCCTCGAATACCACGCTATCTTTCGTTCCAATCGGAACATTGAACTCACCATTCAGATTTACCCTGTAAAGACCGTTCCAGCACGTTCTGTTAAGATATAAGAATTGTGCAGCTTGTCTAATAACTGTGCGGCACTTCATACCCCTAATCTTATAGTAATATTCTTTGTTATGATTTCGATGATGTTCTTTCATAATTTTGAATAGTTCATCGGGATAGTCTCTCATAACTTGATAGAGGGAAACGAGATCCTCATTAACATCGGCCAGAATGGAGGCAGTGGGTTTCAAATGAAAGAAGACCGCAGCACTTCCTAAAAAGGGCTCGTAATAGGTATTGTACTGATTCGGCACAGGCAGCAAATCTTGCTGCACTAACCATCTTTTGCCGCCTGCCCATTTTAAAAAAGGTGATGTCATTAAATTGTGTCCTCAAGCCTAGGTGTTAGCTCTGACCTGAGCCAATCAAGAAATTCCAAATCATCATCTGTGTAGGTGCGGAGAGAGCTAGGATGTGCTGCTATTTTTCTAAGATCATTAAATTTTCCAATCCAGCCCGTATAGTATTTCTTGCCTTTTTTCTCGTCATTCATGGGCAGGCTAAAAGTGCCTTCAAAATGCATCCAATTATTTTTTTGCTCGATGATGTCTTTCAGATCCATTATGTCGAGATAGGCTTCAATCCGCTTTCGCCTAGAATCAGAGTCTTCTTGTTGTTTTTTATATGCTCTTTCCTTAATAGTCTTCTTCTCAATTCCATTCTGCCAATATGCAGGCTCTCCAGAAGCTAATGAGTGTGTGCCGTGCACCTTTTTAAGAACATCAATGACAAAATCTGTAATGCTCTGAGAGGTCTCCATAACAAATCTATTTGCTTCAAGCGTTTTATCTGAATCTCTTTTCTCTAGGTATTCCCGGAATTCCTCAGAGCCAAAATCTTGATATTGTTCATGAATAATTTCGGACAAGTTGTAGATGTATTCCTTTACGCCGCCTTCTCCAAACTTTCTTGAAAACTTTTCGGCTATAACTTCATTGCTTTCATCTTTGATAAATTGATTAATCGGCTTCGCAATTTTCTTAAGTCCTTTGGCCACTTCATCCGGCGACAAAGCCATGTAGTCAGCACTCTTTTTGCTCTCTTGATATTTAATGATTTCGCTAATCAGCATGAGGCGGGCACGAATGCCAGGGTTTGTACAAATGTAAGCATCTTTACCCAGTTCCCACCTGTGCGGATTCGCTTCTCTGACTTGATCAAAATAGGAGTTCAAGATCTGCCTTGCCCGCTCAATCGTTTTTTCATCGGTAGAGTCGCACAAAGGCCCATCGACACGGCGGCCACTAATAATCTTTCCTAGCAACCCTGATCTTACGAGACCATTGACCGCCTCAGATATGGTGAGGTTTTGTGTTTTTTCTGCGGGGATACCCGGTAGCGCAAACCTTCTGAATAGTGGACTGGTTTTGTCAGTATTTAGTGTTCTCACTAAGAGGGACGCAATCGCATTTAGAGCCGTTTTAGGATCTTTGTCGCCAACATTCAGATCCGCCAGAAGAGCAACAAGTAAGCTTTTGGGAACACTCTTTTGTTTGTGGTTAATGGTAATGAAAAGGTCAGCCTCTTTCTTTGTGTTCATTTTATCGAATGCCAACACAAAGAGACTTTGATCTTGATAGGATGGGTCAATTTTAGAATATCCGTAAAGCCTGTGTTGACCGTCAATAACCCAAGCCGATCTATATTTTGAAGGCAATGTAAGCCAACCGAATTTGATGTTTGGATCTGTGTTTTCTTTATTCGATATTTGTTCAAATTTAGGACTGTTAATAAGGTTAACGATTAAATTCGTGGGAAAATATCCACCATCTGTAATGTACTTACCGATTTGCTTGAGACGACTTGACGAAATCATACGCTGGTAGGCGGGTTTCCCATCTGGGTTGTTTAAAGCATGGTGATTCACGAAAGATATTTTCAGTAGCTGTGCGGGAGTGGCAACAAAACTGTAAAAGGTCTCTCCTGCTATTTTCCCTTTGATGGCGGGGATCTTAGTTTCTTCGATCCCTGAAATTTTCTGTCCCTCTAACAAATCTCCAAGCAGTTGAAATTTTCCTGCGGGCCCCATGTGCTTAATGAAGGTCTCGTAGTACTGTAATTCGTTTTCAGTAATGACTGAGATATTTCCATCCAAGGCTCTTTGTATATCTGGCTCTGACCAAATGATGTTGTCTGTAACATAAGCCCAGATTATTTTGATTTTTCTTCCAAACTTATTAAAAATAGACTTCCGGATGTAGTGCTGTAGTGCGATTGTTTCTAGCAAGTCTTTCTGAAGAGCCCGCCTACCTCTTTCCTCTCTGGATTTGCACTCGACTACAAATGCAGTTTCTTGGTCACATGCGAAAACGTCTATTTGCTTTCTGCCCTTGCTACCATTGTCTCGTCTAAAGCTAATATTAAAATTCTTGCCGTTAAGATTTTCGTACCCCATCTTGTATAAAAGGCACCAGAACCTATCTTCTAATAAAACATCATGGGATTTGGGTTTCTTTATGCGGGTAGTGCGTTTGGACTCTCTTTGTATGATCCAACCTTGCTCCAAATATTCGGGAACGTCTGCGCGGTGTACGCTCTTTTCAATGAACTGTTTGTTCTTCAAGCGAAAGAGTTTCTTTTGCTCTTGCTCTCCGATAACCAAAGGTGAGAGAAAATCTTCATTCTCCTCTTCATTAATTTCTACGGATATTTTATCTGAACTCACTTGATGCACTAACTATTTGAAAAAACTAACAACAACAACTTACGAAAGTTTATGACTTTAACATGCAACCGTCAATTGGGGTAGGTGTGGTCTCCACAACAAACCAAAAGTGATATTAGGCATTAGCAGTCATCTCCGCTTTCACCCGTTGCACCGTTCCCGTACCGATACCCAGCGTTTTGGCGGTCTTTAAAATCCCGGTGCCGGATTTTAGCATAGCTTTGATTTCATCTTCTACCTCTTCCCCAACCTTTGGCCTGCCTAAGACCTTACCGTCTGCTTTGGCACGGGCGAGACCAGCGTTCACACGCTCCACAATGATGCTGCGTTCGAATTCGGCAAAGGCGGAAGAGACATGAAAGAATAATCGCCCGGCGGGGGTGGTTGTGTCTATGGCTTGCTGGTGCAGGTAAAGATCAATGCCTATGGCCTGTATTTCATTCAGGAAGCTCACAAGCTCCTGTAGAGACCTGCCGAGCCTGTCTATAGACCATGCCGCCACCATATCGAATTTACGGCGTGTAGCGTCCTCCTGTAGCCTCTTATACGCGGGGCGGGATTCCTTGCCCTTGGCACCGCTGGCTTTGTCTTCGTAGACCTCGACAATATCCCAGCCGGATTTAGCTGCAATCTCTTCAAGCACCATGCGCTGGTTATCGGTGTTTTGTCCGTTGGTAGTGGACACCCGCAAATACAAAGCGACACGTTTCATGATTCAGACTCCTTCCATTGATGCAAACAGCATATAGGAGAATATATACAATGTATACAGAAAACATTAGTTTTTTGTATATTGGAGTCACGATAAATATATGCGCGGAAATGCGGGGTTTTTAGCAAACGAATTTAGAGGGGTTTTCTGTATGGGCTAAAAAGGATCGACTGTCGAAAACCGAGGGACATTTTTTATAGGATTGTCATCAGCACCAGACTGTTCACTCTCTCCATCCCCGAAATACTCAGGAAATTCGTACATGTAGCACACAGGCGAAGCGAGCGGCAGGTGTTCATGATTATTATTGGGCCGAGGTTTCTTATCTTTTTTGCTCACAGTCAGATTATAGCATAAATCTTCAGTCCAGTTTTTCTAGATATTCTTTTAAAACAAGAGCATGAGTATGGTCTTTATCCTTTGCGCCGTATAGAAGCACCAGGTTTTTCTGGTTCACCTCTTTCAGGTAGTCTTTCGCTTTGTCCTTATTCTCGCTTAGCTCTCTCATATATTTCTTTCTAAACTCCGCCCATTTATCTGGATCATGGTCAAACCATTTACGGATATCACCGCTAGGAGCTAAATCTTTCCAGTGTCCATCCAGATCAACTTTCTCTTTAGAAATACCGCGCGGCCATAGGCGATCAACAAGAGCATGATAGCCCTGCGGCATGTCATCGTTATAAATGCGATGCAATTTGATATTCATGATCAGACTAACATTACGCGGCTGCTTGCAGTTCCTCCTTAGGTCCGAAAAACTCAAAGTGAACCTGATTACCGGGTATGCCCCATTTCAAAAGGTCTTGGTAAATATTGACCATGAATGGCTTGGGGCCACAGAAGTAATAATCAGCATGGCGGTCTGGTACGAGGCTTTCAATTAGCTCTGCATCAACAAATCCGGTTGAGCAATCCCCTTCGCGTTTTACACTTTCTGTTTCAGGATCACTGTAGCGGTAATGGATTTTCAGCTTTGGATGCTTTGCCGATAGACCGTCAATCGTATTTTTAAATGGCTGGACATCTTCATTTAAGCAGCCATGAACAAATATGATTTCACGCTCTGGCATAGCCTCAATGGCCGACTTCATGATGCTCAATATCGGTGTAATACCGACACCTGCTGCGAGCAGAACCAGTGGACGTTCATGACGGTCGTTGGGGTTTAAGAAGAACTCGCCGCACGGCGGGCCAATCTCAATCACATCATCAGCTTCGGTATCATCATGTAGTTTATTAGACACATAGCCCTTTGGCGTATCCGCCTTTGGCCCGGTTTCGCGCTTAACACTGATACGGAAATAGTCCTGCCCCGGCTTATCGGACAGGCTGTAATTGCGCATCGTCGTTGAACCATCCGGCGTGGGCATACGCACGGTTATATATTGCCCGGGCAGATAATCCGGCAATGCACCGCCATCTTCGGGTTTCAGGTAAAAGGACGTGATGACGCTGCTTTCTTTCTCTTTTTTCTCTACTTTGAAATTTCTGAAATCCTCCCAGCCACCGGGTTTTTCGGCATTGTCATCATATATTTGCTTTTCTCGACCAGTCAGAATATCAGCTAGAAAGCCGTAAGCCTCACCCCATGCATTGATTACATCATCCGTTGCGCCTTCACCCAAAACTTCACGAATAGAAGCCAGCAGGTTTTCTCCAACAATCGGATAATGTTCGGGCTTGATCATGAGGGAGGCATGTTTATGCGCGATCAATTCCACTGCGCCGCCTAAAACTTCCAGATTGTCTATATTCGCGGCATAAGCGCAGATGGCCCCGGCTAACGCTCTTTGTTGGGTGCCTTCCGCTTGATTGGCTGGATTAAAATAAGGCGCAACCTCAGGGTTATGAGAGAACATGCGCTTGTAAAAATGCTTGGTGAGGGTTTCTCCGTGCTCCTGTAAAATGGGGGCTGTGGATTTAACAATATCGATGGTTTGTTGGCTGAGCATAGGAACATCCTTTCTTAATATGCATTTCGAATATACATTAAGATTGTTATGGCCCTTTTGCAACCCTGCTTTATAGTAAAAATATGCAACTTACTTCGTTTACAGATTACGCTTTGCGCACATTAATGTATCTTGCGGCTCGTCCGAAAGAGATGTCCAGCGTCAAAGAAATATCCGAACACTATGGTATTTCGTACAATCATTTGGTGAAAGTCGTGCACCGCCTATCACAGCTAGGGTATATCGAGACAACTAAAGGCAAAGGCGGCGGGGTCCAAATTTCTAAAGGAACAGAGACCCTACGGCTAGGAGATCTCATTTCGCAACTGGAGCCAAACATGAATATAGTCGAATGCTTTGACGCCAAGACCAATACCTGTCGGATTACAGGATCATGCCAGTTGAAACATTATCTGTTTGAAGCTACACAAAATTTCATAGAAACAATGAATAAATACACCTTAGACGACATTGCGATGGCATAGTGATTTTTTATAATCATGCGCCTATCCCATTACATTAAGCTCATCCATCCTCAGTCCAATTATATTGTTGGAGTCACGCTCTTAATCTGATACACACAACTGGTACACATTCTTTTGAATGATGGAATAACTTTTATTATTTAACAGTAAGTTAGCGGTGTTTTGAGGGTGATCCTACTCCCGCAACCAATTTTTCAAGCAGACCGCCGTTTTTGGCGGTTTTGTTTTATCTGAAAAGTCTTGTGTTTACCGTGTGTATACCGACATGTAATGCAAAATAGTGCATGGGTATAAACTAGATAGCACTAAATAAGCTCTAATTTCTGTTATGTTATTGCTTTCTAAAGTATTATGAGCCCATGTCTGACTTTTATATTAATAGGAAGCTGCATAGCGGCGAACAAATCATACAAGATTCTGAATTACTTCATGAAAATGGAGTGTTTGTAGTTCTTGCGGAGCCAGGAGCTGGGAAAACTGATTTGTTAGACTTTTTTAGTGAACACCATAAGGTGGCACGTGAGCGGGCAAGTATATTTGTTCATAGCAGTATAGTTGCTCAAAAAGTATTAATCATTGATGCGCTTGATGAAGTTTCGCGGATAGGAGATCATTTTCGGCTTTCTTATAAAATGCTTTCAAAATTTGCGCATCCAACAGCCATGCTGATCATGTCTGCTCCTGACCCAGAGAAAGAAAGACTTCAAAAAGATGTCTTTTACAGTAATGGCTGTATGTTTTTCGTCGGCGGATTTAATGCTTTGGAAGGGTGCTTATCGCTTATGGTGAATTCAAGATAACCGTTCGAAACGTCAGAGAAACATGCCGTTCGCGCTCAATTTTAAAGCCGTCCACCACATCAGATTTTCTTGCGGGGATGGCATGTGTCCATTTATACCGGGCCGGGCCGGAGAGGATAATCAAGCTGCGCGGCTTGAGATAGAGGTCGTATTTTTCTTGTCCGTTTGTGAACTGCATGACCGTACCCGAACCAAGGCTTAGGCTGACGATGGTATCACTGAAACACGGCACGCAATCGATATGCGCGGAAATGCCCTGTCCGGGTTGGTATTCGTTCACAATGGCTTGATCGGGTTTGAAGGGAAGTTTTTGCGTGACCGGCATAAGCCAATTCGGTAATGGGCCGAGATAAGAGTCAGTCGTCACCGCTCGCGCTTTGTAATCATATTTGTAACCGTAATGCTATACTCGGCGTTTGAGATCGTTGAGCCAGGGCTGCTGATCTAAAACTTCAATCAGTGTCCGTTCTTCGTCTGCTGTGATAAAATCCGGCAGATACTGAAGGCCGAGAATATCCGGTGCGGCTGGTGCAGGCATATCGAATAATAGACCCGTCATAAATGCACGATCTCTACAGGCTGTTTCCACTCGCGTTGGAGATATTCAGCCAGCAGGCGGCGGTGGCATTGATGCTCTGTTTTGCAAGCGCACAGAAAACACGCCTGATCAACTTCCCCAGGTGACAGAACATTGGCAATATTCCGATGATGAATGAGATCAATATACTGAACTTCGTATTCGTCCCAGCTTATTTTATTGTTCTTAAACGGTTTTAAGATATCGTCGCTGGGTGCCAGCTCTTTGCGGTATTCGTAATCAATACTGGCAATTTCTTTCAGGAAATATGGCAGATCTTTTTTCTTGGCAAACCCTGCCAGCTGCGAACTCGCCCACAGGCGCGTATCAATCACCTTCTTCACGCCCGCGCCGCGCAGCCGCTCAAAGAAATCTTCTGCGCTGGAGCCTGTAAAGCCGATGGTGAACATCTTGATTTTATTACTCATCATAGAAAAATACGCCGTTACACATTAAATAACAATTACTGTCTTTATAAACGTAAGGCTTAGCCAGCCCAACGCGAACATGCGCCTTCTTATCGCTATTTTCCATGTCTGCTTTAAATTCTCCAAATTCTTTAGCGGACATAGGATCCAGCACGTCACGCAGATATTTGCATGTCACGCGCACATCATATTCCGTTTTATCGTTATCCAGCAGGTTAACGCGCAACTTTCCATCCTTTTTAGAAAATCGCACATTTTTAGCGGGCAGAATAACGCCGCCGAGGGAGGGACATTCTGTTTTGAACGGAACATATGATTGTTCTTTCAGGTTGCCATCAAAGGCCTTTTGAATGTTTGCAGATGTCGCCGGGCGCAGATCTTTTGCAAGAATTTCTGGATTCTCATAATGGCGAACAACTTTAAAATTATCGTCAATATTCGTGTCTTCCGTTTTATGCGGATAATCGCGGGCACCTTCTTTGGGGATGACACTCACGTTGAGGGATGCATATTTGCCGATCTTCTTTAAATCCTTATCGCTCCAATGATTTCCATTAATCATCAAGCGTTTCATTTGGCCTGTGGAGGGCGACCAGCCTGCGACACAGTACGTATCTTTCATATAGGTTATATCGGATGTGATCACATTGATCTGATAGGCGTCATCATCGACGCCGTTTCGCGGAAAACGAGACATGGCAAAGCTCCTGAAATTTTTGATGGAAAATAAAAAAGCGCCGAGAAGATACACTTCTGGCGCGTTGCGATGAATATATTCCTATAAAATCGCTCGAAAGTCAAGAAATTTCATATTCGGATAGTTTTCATACTAACGCTTATGCCACTGCGTTGGATTGCGGTGCGTGTGGCGGGCATCACGGCGCACCGAATGCGAAGATATTGGCGGCGATATTGAATGATAATAAAGTGCGTATCGGCAAGCGGCATTCTTGAAATCGCCGATACAGGCCCAGGTCTTAGCGACGACGATAAAGCACGTGTCTTTGAGCGCTTCGTGCGCGCCGATAAATCCGGCCAGAGTGGCAGCGGCCTTGGGCTGTCCATTGCGCAGTGGATCGCGAGTGCACATAACATTACAATTAGCCTTCTGGATAATCAGCCGAAAGGCCTCAAGGTTCACATGGAATGGACGGTATTATCATGAACAGGCTTTTGCTTTGCGGTGCTGCTCTTGGCCTCGTTTCTGTCATTATGGGCGCACGGGCGATCATGCCTTTGACCTGACGCCGGATATTGACCCTAATTACTCGCTTTGCAAAAGAGACTAATATTTTGAAGTTTTGGAGTTGACTGAAGAGAGCTACCAACACGGAAAGCTGATCATCTCGATAAGGCGCTCTGCGTTACCATCACACTGGAGGATCCTGATGCGGCGCGCTCAATTGTTCAATCAATACACAAGATAAACAGCATAATCCCGATTATTGTACGCGCATATAATTCTGCGGATATGGAGATATTTGAGCAGGACGAGCACACCGATGTCATTGCCGAGCATCTTCTTATAAGCAACATGTTATCGGAAAAAATCCTCAGCCATTATCAATTTTTTACAACAGATAACAAAACGTAAACTGGTTGTGCACAAAAAGCTATTCTAGAAATCCCACTGTGTACGCAAGTTATAAACTGTTGGGTCATCGTCAGCGACCACAGCATTCGAATCTGTGTTTACATCAATTATATTTCCCATCATGCGAACATGGTTGCTTAGGTGCCAGTTAATACCCAGCGTATTGCTTTTAAGTTCACCGCCTGCGATACCTGCAGCAGCATCATTAAGGTCAAGATTTTCGTGACGAGCAACAACTTCCCAAGCACCCCATTCTCCATTTTTCAGGCTGAAAGGATTGTTGGGCTTTACACGACCAAATGAGCCGGACTTACCTATGTATGGAAGATTCTCGCCAGTCAGGAAATAGCCCGCTTGTATATAATAACCATCAAAATCAGCATCTGAGGCGCCGTTATCACGGCTCACCTTCGTTTCAAAATACTCAGTTTTTAAGCTGAGTGGTCCAAATACACCAGCCAATTCTAGGTTATAAACATTAATATCATCAACATCATCAATCGCGCCAGTATCAATGGCGCGTGGACCATCTCCGGTTGTGCGAACCCGGAAACGCGGCGCATCAGTAGGACGACGATGACTAAGGCCTGTGCCAACATGCAGGACGTTATCCGTTTCGGCATTACTCAAACCAAGCACATTCGCCGAGCCACGTAAATCAAGCGAGATATCCTCATCATTGCCTGTATCGTCATTACCTGGATCTTCACCAAAAACGCCTGTTGATAGTGACCAATTATCGCCGCCACTTGATGCAGCAAAGCCTAGGATCTCACTTCTTGTGAAGGCGTTTGAAGGGCCAGACCTTTCAATAAGTTGGATGTTATTGGAGCTTGTCACGTTTTGAAGGCCGAATTGAGGCTTATGGTTACCAACCTTCAAATCCACACCATCAA
>CAYGSN010000042.1:0-11381 GCA_964352675.1 uncultured Pseudobdellovibrionaceae bacterium | reverse complement strand
GCCGGAGCGCAAGCTCGAAGACTCGCCTTTTGCTATTCTGGAACAATTGAAAGTGAAAAAGGATGGCGGGCCGTAGAGGTTTCCTCTTCTTACTTTTCTGCGTATGTCTGGTTTTTTCCTCCGCCCGCGCTGCGGAATTTTCGGGGGAATACCTGCTGCAGGTCTGCGCCAGCGACAAGGACGGCAAGGAAATTACACCCGGCGGGCATATTGCCTGCCAGGCTTATATCGCCGGGGTTCTGGATTACCACAATCTTCTTCGCTCTCTGGGCACGGCTCCCGGCGTTGATTTTTGTGTTCCGCAGCAGGAAACGTTAAACAGGCTCCAACGCCGTGTGACCAGCTTTATCTTCAAAAACAGGGCCGAGCATGGCGGTTTTACCGCGGCACCGGGCGTGGCTCTGGCCTTGTTTGAAAACTATCCCTGCGGAAAGAAAAAATAGCCGGACTAACTGCCCGCCAGGTTCATGATATAGCCGATAACCATGACCTGCGGCACGGTCACCAGCGGCAGGAAGAGTGCCACTTTCCAGGATTTTGTAGTATCCTTTAGCACCATGATTTCCGTGTAATCCGTCGAGACTCCGGCCATCAGGAAGGCAAAGGCGTTGCCGGGCGCGGCAGCGCTGTTCATGATCTCTGCGGCGATCGGTGAGGAGCCTTCGGAGCAGACTTCAATCACCGTTGTGGCGGCAAGCGTGAGGAACAACCCAAACAGGCTGGGGCCGAACCACTGGACAAAAATTTCCGGCGGGATAAAGGCACGCACAGCCGAAGCAATGACCACCCCCAGCAACAACCAGCGCAGCAGCATCCGCGCCTCATGCATGCCGCCCATGGCGATTTCCTTGAAGAATGTGGGGGAGAGTTTGATGCCTTTCAGATCCGCTTTGGCTTCCGTCCAGATATCAAATTTTTTTCCGTTGTTTCCTGGCGTGTTCTGGTTTTCCGGCAGCACGCCCCGGTCGGTCAAAATCTTGAAGATGATGCCCGTCAGGATTGCGATCACGGCCGATCCAATCACGAAAATCAGCGTCCATTTCCACCCGATCAGGGCGATCAGGATGATGGTAAGAGAGACAGAGTTCCACGGACTGGCGATCAGGAAGGTCATGATTTGCGCCACGCTGGCGCCGCGTTCATACAGCTTGGCGCCAACCATCAGGATTCCGTGCGAGCACAAATCGAGAAACAGCCCGGCAATGGCCGCACGCACGATCCCGCCATAGGTGTCGCCGCGTCCCAGGATTGCCTGGAAATACTCCTTGCGGATCTTGCTCATTAACCCGACAAACACCAACCCCAACACGATTCCCCACCACATGGTGGAAAGAAGCTCTGTGGCGGCATGAGCAAAAACATGAAGATAGGGTAGGTCAAGCCCGGCCAGGTTCAGTAGCAACGCCAGCAGGATAACGCCCGTGCTGCCCCACAGGATAAAATCAAAGGAACGTTTTGTTTCGCAATGATCTTTGTGATCGTCGTCTTTCTTTTGGTGGCAGCAGCTACTCGACATTTTTAATCCTCATACCGTTTGAATAAATCTTTTAACTCGGCGATCCTGTCGCGCTTTTCGTTCTCGGTGCCGTCCGTCATAGCATCAGCCACGCAGAATTGCAGGTGGCTCTCCAGAATATTGGCCTCAACGGACTTTAGGGCGGAACGTACGGCACGCAGCTGGGTCAGGATATCTGGACAATAGCGGCCTTCATCTATCATTTTCTTGATGCCTTCCACTTGCCCTGTAATGCGGTTCAGCTTCGGGATCTCTGCGTTATGGGAGGGGTGCTCACTCATGGCCCTCATCCCTTCGCGTTATGCCGACCAGCTGATACCCGGCATAGGTGATGCCCTTATCCAGTTCTTCCTGTGTCAAATCCTGTCCTTCTTTCAGATCCAGCGAAACCATGCCCGTATCAAGGTCGATCATTATATCTTCCACGGCATCATAATCCTTGAACACCTTAAAAACTGATTGTGCACAGAAATCGCAGACCATGCCGTTGACTTTGATGTCGATGAATTTCTGGTGACTGGCCAGCGCAGGGGTGCTCAGGAGCATCAGGGCGGCCAAAAGTATCAGTTTTTTCATGGCGTTTTCCTTTCTAAAATCTGTGAACGTAATTTAACAAGACCCCGTGATCGAGGTTATATCCGGCCTCCAGCAGGTCTGCGCCTTTGAAAAGACGTACCAGCGGGGTCAGTGAGAAATTGTCATCCTGCCCGGCGTCATAATCGGCTTGCAGCATCAGCCAGGTATGCAGATCACCCTGATCGCCGACATAAGGGGCGATGCCGATCCGCGTTTTATGCTGGGCAAAACTTTCCAGATCCTCGGCCTTAAAAAACCGGTTCTCGTAGGATACGAAATAGCGCCGGTCCTCCCAATCCGCGGCAAGTCCGGTGAAGGCAGCCGCAGCGGTTTCGCCATCATCATAGGCAATCCCCGCACCGGATTTCAGATACAGATTGGCCTGCGAAGCCGGGGCGTTCCAGCGTTTGATCAGGTAATTGAGTTGCAGGGTATCAGCATTGGCTTTGCTGCCCCGGAAATATTCATGCCGCCAGCCGACAGAGTATTGCGCTGTGGGCGAGTAATGCAGGTGCAGGGAATTGCTGTCCACGTCATTCATCGTCATGGCCGTCCAGCCGCCGGGATAGGAAACCGGCCGGGCCTGGGCCGCCAGGGGCAAAAACAGGATCAACAATAGAATCAGGGTTCTCATACCATAGAAATATACCCCTATAGGGTATATGGTCAAGGGAAGGGGAATATTATTTTTCGCGGCGGATGGAATATTCCACAAGATCGTCCAGAATGGCGCGCAGGGGGTGGTCGGGCGCTTCGGCCAGGGCCAGCCGGGCCTGATGCCCATAGCTTTCCGCCATTTTAAGCGTCTCTTCAATGCTGCCGTGACGCGCCAGGATGGATTGCGCGGTGAGCAGATCATCATCGGTTTGCAATTTTTCGGCAATCACGCGGCTCCAGAATTTTTGCTCTTCAGAATCGGCTTTTTGTAGAGCAAGAATAACAGGCGCAGTCATTTTTCCTTCGCGGAAATCATCGCCGATGGTCTTGCCCAGTTTGGCACGGTCGGCATCGTAATCCAGTGCGTCATCAGCAATCTGGAACGCAATGCCCAAATTCATGCCGTATTCCGCCATCGCGCGGGCGGCATCCAGATCAGCATTTGCAATGACCGGTCCGACTTCGCATGCGGCGGAGAAAAGCGCCGCTGTTTTGGAAGTAATGACCTCGATATAATCCTCCATTGAGGTTTTTAAATTTCCTTTGGCGATAAGCTGTTTGACTTCGCCCTGTGTGATGGTCGCCGAAGCATCCGACAAAATTCGCAGGACATCCAAAGAGCCGTTAGCCGTCATAAGCTGGAAGGCGCGGGAGAACAAGAAATCGCCCACCAGTACACTGGCCTGATTGCCGAAAACCAAATTGGCTGCGTCTTTGCCCCGTCGCTGGGTGCTTTCATCTACGACATCATCATGCAGCAGCGTGGCGGTGTGAATAAACTCTACCGAAGCGGCAAGCCCGTGCGCCCGGTTTATATCACCATGATAAAGAGCCGTGCTGGCGAGGGTTAACAGCGGACGGATCCGCTTTCCTCCCGCCGCAATCAGATAGCCGGCGAGTTGGGGGATCAGAGCCACCGGCGATTGCATATGCTCCATGATTTTTGTATTCACGGCTGCCATATCGTCGTGCAGCAGGGTGCTTAAGTCGTCCAGCGGCGAATCGGCCTCTGCGGGCGCTGTTTTCAATGTTCCAGCCATGTTCTTGATGTAGTGCAATACAGGTGAAATCTCAAGCAAAAAGAGCGGTTTTTCAGGCTCTGCCTTATTCAACCTTCAGAGATTTCATATCCGCCCGCTCGCTTTTTTTGCTTTGATAGCGTTTCAATAGACCGGAAAGACCAGTTTCCTGTTCTTCTTCCTGTGGTGCAACCGAAGGTTTTTCTGGTTTGACAGGCTTTTCGACCTCGTCCACTTCGACCGAGGTTTGCTTGATGCTTTTGCGCGGCGTAGCAGCCATCATGGATTTGTATTTGTCCCAGACTCTCTGTTTGGACTGAGCGTCGGGCGTTTGTATCTCCGGCTCTTCCTGTTGTCCGGCAAGCGGAAAAACAGGATTCTCAATACGTTTTGTCTGCAGGGCGCTGTTGCCGGAGGACTGGTGTTTTTCCGATGCAGTGGACATGTTGTGCATCTGCATCTCCTGCGCCGCCGCAGGAACGCTCAGAAAAATTATCACTAGGCTTAGGAGAAAAAACTTTATAGGCTGTTTCATATGCAGAGCATAGCAATACGGCCCGCAACCACGCAAGATATCCCTGCACTGTGGGAGATGGCAGCAGCGTTAAAGGCGGCCAAGGAAACAGAATATTTCGAACGGCAATTTGCCTATCAGCAAAAAGGCTCGCGCGTTATCCTGCTTGTGAGTACGGGAGACAAAAACGCAGGCTATTGCGTCTTGAACTGGCAACCGAAATACATCCCCTTCAAAAAACTGGGGATAGCTGAGATTCAGGATATTAACGTTCTGCCGGAATTCCGCAGGAACGGCATAGGACGCGCATTGATTGAGTATTGCGAAAGTCATGCGCGCGATAAAGGGCTTGAGCAGATGGGAATCGGCGTCGGTTTGGGCCCGTCTTTTGGATCGGCACAGCGGCTTTACATCAAGATGGGATATATTCCAGATGGTCTGGGGGTTGTTTATGACCGAAAACATGTCCGGGAAGGTGAATTACGCCCGGTTGACGACCATTTAAACTTGATGTTTTTGAAGGATTTGGTTAAACCATAAGCCATGTTGGGCGCATAAAAGGCATAATACTAGGGCATTTAGGAGTAGCAGATGACACAATGGGTTTACAGTTTTGGTGGTGAGAAGACCGAAGGCGATACGTCAATGCGCAACTTGCTGGGGGGCAAGGGCGCGAACTTGGCGGAGATGGCCTCTTTGGGGCTTCCTGTCCCTCCAGGATTTACCATCACGACAGAGGTCTGCACGGCTTATTACGAGAATGACAAATCCTATCCCAAGGACTTAAAGAAGCAGGTTGAAGCGGCGCTGGCGCTGGTGGAAAAATCCATGGGCGCAAAGTTTGGTGATTCTAAAAATCCTCTGCTTGTTTCCGTACGCTCCGGCGCTCGTGTCTCTATGCCCGGAATGATGGATACGGTTTTGAATCTGGGTTTGAATGATTCCACTGTGGCGGGCCTTGCCAAGCAATCCGGCGATGAGCGTTTTGCCTGGGATTCCTATCGCCGTTTTATCCAGATGTATGGTGATGTGGTTTTGGGCGTGGACCATCACGAATTTGAAGATGTGATTGACGGCTATAAACGCATGAACGATGTGCGCAATGATACACAGATTGATGCGCAGGGTTGGAAGGAAATCGTTGAGGAATTCAAGGAAATAGTCCAGCAGGATCTGGGCCGTCCTTTCCCGGAAGACCCGCAGGAACAATTATGGGGCGCGATCAGCGCGGTTTTCAATTCCTGGGATACCCCGCGTGCGGTGACCTATCGCCGTATTCATGATATCCCCGGTAACTGGGGAACGGCGGTGAATGTGCAATCCATGGTCTTTGGCAATATGGGTGATGACTGTGCCACCGGTGTGGCCTTTACCCGCGATCCTTCCACGGGGGAAGATTATTTCTATGGTGAATATCTGATCAATGCGCAGGGCGAAGACGTTGTTGCCGGTATCCGTACGCCGCAATCTCTCACCATCAAGGGCCGCGAAAAGGAGGGCAGTGATCTGCCGTCCATGGAAGAAACGATGCCCGAAGTGTTCAAGCAACTCGATGATCTTCGCACCAAGCTGGAGAAGCATTTCAAGGATATCCAGGATATCGAATTCACCGTGCAGAGCGGCAATCTTTACATGCTGCAGACCCGCAACGGAAAGCGTACGGCCAAGGCGGCACTGAAAATCGCCGTAGATATGGTAGAAGAGGGGCTGATCACGCAGGAAGAGGCGCTGATGCGTATTGATGCGTCTTCGCTGGATCAGCTTTTGCACCCCACGTTGGACCCCAAAGCCGAGAAGAAAATTATCTCCAAGGGGTTGCCCGCTTCACCCGGGGCGGCGTCCGGCAAGGTTGTTTTTACATCCGATGAGGCTGAGAAGCTCGCGCATGCGGGGGAAAGCGTTTTGTTATGCCGTCAGGAAACCAGTCCCGAGGACATCTCCGGAATGCATGCTTCGGCCGGGATTTTAACCTCCAGAGGGGGGATGACCTCTCACGCTGCCGTCGTTGCGCGCGGGATGGGCAAGCCTTGCGTGGCCGGAGCTGGGGAGTTGCATATCGATTACAAATCCCGCGTGATCCGTTACGATCAGCAGGAAATTAGAGCCGGGGACATCATCACGATTGACGGCGGCACTGGTGAAGTGATTTTGGGCAAGGTTCCCACGATTGAGCCGGAGCTGTCGAAGGATTTCAACACGCTGATGCAATGGGCGGACGCACGCCGCCGCATGGTTGTGCGCACCAATGCCGAAACGCCGCTCGATGCTGAAACGGCGCGTGGCTTTGGGGCCGAGGGCATTGGCTTGTGCCGGACAGAGCATATGTTCTTTGATCCGGATCGCATTCAAAATGTGCGTGAGATGATTTTTGCAGTCGAAGAAGAGGAGCGGCGTGAGGCACTGGCCAAATTGCTGCCCGAACAGCGCAGTGATTTCGCGCAATTGTTCCAGATTATGAAGGGGCTTCCGGTCACTGTGCGTCTGCTCGATCCGCCTTTGCATGAATTCCTGCCGCATAGTGAGGAGGATATCCAGAGCTTTGCCAAAACCGCCGGGATTGATAAGGATCAGGTCCGCCGCCGCTTGGGTGAGTTGACCGAATCTAACCCGATGCTGGGCCATCGCGGGTGCCGTTTGGGTGTGACCTATCCGGAGATTTATGAGATGCAGGCTCGTGCCATTTTCGAAGGCGCGCTGGAGGCGGCTGAAAAAACCGGCACTGCGGTGGAGCCTGAAATCATGATTCCGTTGATTATTACGCCGAGTGAATTAAGCACTTTGCGCGAAGTTGTGGAACAAACCGCCGAGGCCGTTTTCGAGGAAAAGGGCAAGCGTCTGGATTACATGGTCGGCACGATGATCGAGCTTCCCCGCGCTGCGCTTGTCGCCGACCATATCGCCGCACATGCGGACTTCTTCAGCTTCGGCACCAATGACCTCACGCAAACCACGTTGGGGATCAGCCGTGATGATGCCGGACGGTTCCTGCCGATTTATATTGAGAAAGGGATTGTGGATTACGATCCGTTCTCCCGCATTGATATTGACGGTGTCGGGCGTCTGGTTGAGATCGCCTGCGAGAAAGGCCGCGAGGTCAAACCTGATATCAAGCTTGGCATTTGCGGCGAGCATGGCGGTGACCCATTCTCGATTGCATTTTTTGAGCGGGCCGGGTTGGATTACATTTCCTGCTCGCCTTACCGCGTGCCGATTGCGCGTCTGGCGTCAGCGCAGGCGAGTATAAAGGAGGGGCAGGAGAAGACTGTCTCTTTTAAAGGAAAGAAAGCGGGAGCAGCGTGATGGCCAAGAACGAAGATCAAAAACCGAAAGCCTATAATGCGCCGGATGACGGCAAGACTTTTGACATGTACCATCTGTTCAGTCGATGGGACGTCATTCTTCTTGTTCTTTTTGTTCTGGGATTGTTGGCCTATGTGGCCGTGCAGATTTTCTTCACGGCCGAGGTCGTCTGATAACTTTTTCAGATATTAATCTGTCGGGGCAGGGGGCGCTGCGCCGACATTACCTTTTTCAAAATCGAGGAATGTGCCTTGAACGATTTTGTCTCCTTCGCTGATGCCGCCGCTCAATCCTGTGGCTGCTCCGATTACCGCACCGGGAAGGCCTGCGACAACGGCGCCAAAAAACAGGCCGCCCAGCGTGCCCATAAATCCGCCAATAATTTCACCGGTTCCAAAATGGAGTTTTCTGCCGTCGGCCATTGATACTGCCCTCTATGGTTTATTCTTTTGTGTCATATTAGAAAACCAGCACGTACCATAATAAACCCACTAGTTTTTGTCAAATTTTTTCCGGAAGAAAAGGGTGTTCACCACTGTAATTCTCCTTGAGAAGCGCCAACCCGACCAGGCCGCAGCGGCTGCGCATTTCGCCGACGACTTTCCCGTTGTATATTATGGGCTCCCCCGGTTCCGGCAGGTCATGGCCTTCAACCGTGTAAAGATGTTTCTTTCCCAATCCCCGGTAATGCATGCGGGCGGTGAGTTCCTGGCCGATATAACAGCCTTTCTCGTAATCAATTGCACTAAATTGATCCATCCGCCCTTCATCCATGGTGGAGCTGTTTGGGACTAAATCGCGGCTGCCATCGGGAATGGTGAGGTGGATGCGGTGCGTATCCCAGATATCAAAAGGTTTTTCTGGAAGATCATCAGGTTTTCTCAATATGCGGTATCCCATTTCAGCATGACGCGGATCCGGGTAAAAAACCACATTGTCATCCTCCGGTTCCATGTGGGGTGACACAATGGCGTAAATTTCAGCATTATCTCTTGATGTGATTTCAACATCCGCCCTTAATTTATAAAGGCTCAAGCGCTTGACGAGATCCTGTGTTCGTTCCCCGCCCTCACAGTCCAGAAGATATCCATCATCCGTTGGTGAAATAAAAAAATCATGCAGGAATTTGCCCTGAGGGGAGAGCAGGCAGGCATAGATCACGCCATCTTTCTCAATACGGTCCATATTGTTTGTGACCAGGTTTTGCAGGAAACTCTTCGCATCCGGGCCGGTAATTTTGATCATTCCGCGGCCGGGAAGGGTTGTGAAATAAGCATTTTCTGTCATGATGCGGCCATGAATATTCTTTTTATAACCTCCAGCCGGATCGGGGATGCGGTTTTATCGACCGGCCTGCTCGATTATATAGCGCGAAAATACCCGAACGCCAAGGTTTGGATTGCGTGCGGTCCGCTGGCCATGAGTTTGTTCAAGGGATATCCCAATCTGGAAGATAGCATTCCTATACAAAAACAGCCCTTTAATTTGCACTGGCTAAAATTCTGGAGCCGTGTTGCGGGGCGCAAATGGGATATGGTGGTGGATCTACGCAACTCTGCTGTCTCGCGTCTGGTCTGGGCAAAGAAACGCCATGTCTTCAGCCCTCATATTGATAAGGCTCTGCATAAAGCCCGGCAATGCGCTGCTGTGATGAAGTTGTCGGAGGTGCCTGCGCCGCGACTGTGGTTTACAGAAGAGCAAATACAGAACGCACGTCAATTTGTTCCTCAAGGTTCTCTTGTGCTGGCTGTTGGCCCGACGGCAAATTGGGCTGCCAAGACCTGGTCGGCGGAGCGATTTGTTGAAGTGATTGAGTGGATTCGTTCGGAAGCCGGACCGCTGCCGGGGTGCCGCGTTGCAGTCTTTGCTGCGCCGGGAGAGGAAGAGGGCGCGCAGCAGGTCTTGCAAAGTGTGCCTGAGGAGGCGCGCATTGATGTGATTGCCAAGGCCGATCCGGGAACGGCGGCGGCGGCTATTTCGCTGTGTGATTTTTATCTGGGCAATGATTCCGGCCTGATGCATTGCGCGGCGGCTTCTGGCATAAAAACGCTGGGGCTGTTTGGTCCGAGCTATCCGAGTATCTACAGCCCCTGGGGCCAGAATTATATCGCCACGCCTGAGAGTTTTGATGAGCTTATCGGTTATGCCGGTTATAGCGCGGCAACAGCCCCGTGTTTAATGGGGAGCCTGTCCGCTGCCGCAGTCATCCAAAAAATTAAAGATATTTTTTAATCGTTGTAATTCGCTTCGTAATCGCGTTGTTCCTTGCGTTTTACGTTTTCATCCGTGATGAAATACTCGCTGTAATCCACGTGATTGCGTAAGTAAGATTCCTGGGAGTCTTTGACAACATTATAGGGGACATAGGCAACGCGCTCCCAGCCCTTGGCCAGCATACACCCTTCAAAATCCCTGTAATTGGTCTGCTCAAGAAGTAAATCCCCGCTGCGTTCCGGCATGTCATTGTTTTCCAGTAACGCTCTGTCAGGGTCAACGATGCGGCCGTTTTCATCCATCGAAACGGAGTTTTTGATTTGACCCAAACGCTCCAGCTCACGTAGTTCTACCACGCATTGCGCGATATCGCGGTTCAGTGATTCCTGCGCTTTTGGTCCCTGCAGGTAAATGGCTTCGGTTGTGCTGATACGCTGCCAATACTGTCCTTGTTCCAGCGGCACGTCCGGTTTCTGTGCACAGGCGCTTAAGGTGATGGCAGTGATGACGGAAGCGGAGAAGAGCAAAGAACGCATGGGACGAATACCTTTGGTTGGGGCAAGACTACACCCTCCGATTCTATCAAGATGCGTGGCTTTGCTCAATCCTGATTTACTCTTGCGCCTTATCCATCCACCAGCTTTCGAGAACGGCGCCGTAAATCGGGATGTTTTCCGGGCGATGTATGGATTTTTTATGCGCGATATAATCCTCCCCGGCATAGAAAAGCGGAATAAAGATATATTGTGACAGGAGAACGCGGTCCAATGCCTGCGCGTGATTCTCTAGCGCAGAGTAGTTTTTTGTCTCCGCAATCGCAGCCGCGAGAGTATCCACGGCCTCCATGCAAATTCCCGCGAAATTCCATCGGGCTTTCTGCTTGGCGGATTCACAGCTCCAATACAAAAGCTGCTCTGTACCGGGCGATAAGCTGTTCTGCCAGAAATAGGACACCATATCAAAATCGTAATCCTGCAAACGATCCTGAAAGGCTGCCGTATCCATCAGCCGCACGCGCATTTCGATGCCCAGGCGTTTCAGGTTACGCTGGAAATTCAGGGCAACTTTTTCATCTTCCGGTGTGCCAATCAGGATTTCAAAACTAAGAGCTTTTGCATCTTTTATGCGCTTGCCGTCCTGAATCAGCCAGCCTGCCTGCTTTAGAAAATCATCGGCCTGGCGCAATTTTTCCCGGGTGCTTAGTCCTGCATCAAAAGTTTCGTAATCCGGGTGGAAAACTTCGGGCGGCAATGTTGTTCCCCATGGGTTAAGGAGTTTTAAAGTCTCTTCGGGAACCTGCCCTGCGCCGGTTAAGGAGGAGTTGGGAAAGAAACTGTTGATGCGTTTATAGCGGCCGTAGAAAATATTCTTCCCGATCCATTCCGCATCAAACGCCAGCGAAAGCGCCTTGCGCACATTGATGTCATCAAACGGCGTGCGTCTTGTGTTGAAAATGAGTCCCCGTGCGCGTTCTGGGCGCTGATGTGGAATTTCAGCGCGGGTGAAATGATCGCCCAGATTGCCGTACGATGTGACCCAGTTTGAGATGTCATATTCGCGGCGGATATCCAGATCGCCCTTGGTG
>CAYGSN010000041.1:0-12510 GCA_964352675.1 uncultured Pseudobdellovibrionaceae bacterium | reverse complement strand
GTCGTAAAGTATAAATCGACGCCCTTATTAACATTGCTTGGTGTCAAAAACCCTGCCATCAAACGCATCATTGCCGCTTGCTGGAGATAATGTTTATTGGTTCCTGTAACACCCTTTAGCTCCGGCAAAACCAGAGCTTGCCTATAAATGACGGCATCTCCCGTTTCCAAAAGTGCAGGGTCGCAGGTATCAAAACCTGATTCGGGAGGATCATATCTGTCCAGGTAGCTTTGGAATTGGCGTCTGGTTACCGGTAAAACGCGCGCATAGCCATAAACTTTTTCATCTGCCATGAAAAATAGCATCGTTCCATCCTTGGCTTTTGCACTTTTTAGAAACAAAGCATGCCTTTTTGCTGCTTTAGCAACGCGCGCACTCTCCTCCATGCCTGTATCAAAATGAAAACTGGCCACCTCCGCTGCCTGACACACCGCTTCTTCCAAGCGGCCTATTGTTAAGTTCTCAGGCGCAATAAGATACTTATTGGCCTCACAGCTCAACTCTGGTAAATCACCACCTGGTAAGGCCAAAAGCGCATAACGGTAATCGGGCGCGACACGCTGCATTTCGCTTGATAAACTCACTATAAACCTCCAATTTTGAAAATTGGTTGAAACATACAGGATTAATTTAAATATGTCAAACATAAGCGCCGCAGGCGACACCCAAACACGAGAAACCATGAACCGCATGTATCGCTGGACGCGACATGTATACGATGCCTCGCGTAAATTTTATTTACTGGGGCGTGATCACCTCATTCAGAACTTAAAGCCGAGTGACGGCGAGCATATCATCGAAGTGGGATGCGGCACGGCACGCAATACAGTCAAGATGATCTGTGCCTATCCGAAAGCCCATTTTTACGGGTTGGATGCCTCGGATGAAATGCTAAAAACCGCGCAAAGCAACGCCCTAAAATCCGGCTGCGCCCGCGACTTGGTTCTGGCCCAGGCTTATGCACAGAGCTTCAATCCCGAAAAACTGTTCGGCCTGAAAGAACCTCCGACGAAACTGGTGTATTCCTATGCGCTGTCCATCATTCCGCCATGGAAGGAATCGATTGATCATGGGCTGGAGGTTCTGCCTTCCGGAGGTGCGATGCATATTGTAGATTTTGGTGGACAGGATGGCTTGCCCCCATGGTTTCAAAAAATGTTGTTCTGGTGGCTGTCAATGTTTCACGTCTATCACAAGCCGGAAATTCTGGGGTATCTGAAAAAACTGGAAGCAGAATCAAAAGGTACGCTCGCAGTAGAGCACCTTTATAAAGGATACGCGTATTACGCGGTTTTCAAGAAAACCTAAGCAAATTTATGCGCCTTTAGTTTCTCCCACACATCGCCTTTGATGTTGGCCGGCGGATCTTCCTTGCCAGTGATCCAGCCATAAAGATCGGGATCATTATTATCCAAAATTGATTCATATTGATCGATTTGATCTTGATCAAAGCCCTCAATATTTGCGTCCGCAAAGCTGCCCATGATCAAATCCATCTCTTTTGTTCCACGATGCCAGGATCGAAAAATCATTATTTTTCTTTTCTTTTCAATACCTTTCATAAACTTCCTCAAACTTCATTATTACAGCAGGAATATTTTTTTCCTGTAGTTTGTTGACAAAAACCCAAATTTTTAACTATTATTAAATTTCATTAAATAAACAAATAGGATAATAAAATTATGAAACGAGCGCCGCAAAGTGATTTAATGGATAGTTTCGAAGCTGCCAACGGATATGATAATGCAGATTACAACGCCGTGCATCAAGAACGTGTTACCCTTTTCCGTGATCGTTATCCCTTGCCGGAAGTTAAAGGCAGGGTGCTTGATCTATGCTGCGGCTCCGGGGATATCCTAAAACGCTTTGCAGTGGCGTTCCCCGAGGCCCGCTACGTCGGCGCGGACGGGGCCGACACCATGCTTCGCCTTGCCCGGCGGCGCCTTGAGAATGCTGAGTTGGACCTAACTTCGCGCGTTGAGCTGGTTAAAGCCTATCTGCCGGATGTCAGCACAGTGCCGCAGGATACCCCTTATGATGTGGTGATGTGCCACGGGTCTTTACACCATATGTCGCAGCCGGAAATTTTGTGGAACACAATCAAAAGGCTGATCTCCAAAGACACCTACGTTTTTGTGTCCGACCTGCGCCGCCCGCAAACACGCGACCAAGCCGCTGCCCTGGTCCGCCGCCACGGTGACACCAGCCATGAATGGGCACAACGCGACTTCTTCGAATCGCTCTGCGCCGCCTATACCAAAAGAGAGATTCAAAAACAGCTCAGAATGGCCGACTTAAATCTGAACGTAGAGAAAATTGGTAACCGCCATATTCTGGCCTATGGATTTCCTGATTCCAGATGATCTGAACTTTTATCAAAAAACCTCTGTTTTTCAGGCCGCACTCTGTAGTTAAATACAGGGATGGCCAGACCGTTCGATCTCGACCCCCTCTTCCGCGCCCTGACCGCCCTGCCCGGCGTCGGGCCAAAAAGCGCGGCACTGATTGAAAAGCTGGTGGGTGGGCCGAAGGTCCTGGACCTGCTCTGGCATCTGCCGATTGATTTTATCGACCGCCGATTCTCCCCCACCATTGCCGAAGCACCGGAGGGCCGCATCGCCACGATGCAGGTCAAGATTACCAACCATATCCCGAACAAGAGCCGCAACCAGCCTTACCGCGTGAAATGCTCGGACGGTACTGGCGTTCTGACCCTGACCTTCTTTCATGCGCACAGGGAATGGATTGAGAAGCAGTTACCTCTGCATGAAGAGGTGGTGGTGAGCGGACGCATCGAATATTACGCCGGGCTGCCGCAGATGGTGCATCCCGATGCCATCGGCGCGCCGGAAGACCGCGCGGCGATTGAAACAGTCGAGCCGATTTATCCCCTCACCCAGGGCGTAACCAACAAAACCCTGCGCAAAGCAATCGATGCGGCTTTAGGCTTCCTCGTAAAACTGCCCGAATGGCAGGATGAGAGTTATAAAGCCGCACGCAAATGGACGGACTGGCACAAGGCGCTGGCAGGCATTCATACCCCGAAAGATGAAAAAAGCCTGAACCCACTCCACCCCAAACGTATGCGCCTGGCTTATGACGAACTGCTGGCCAATCAGCTTACCCTCGCGCTGGTGCGGCACAGGCAACGCAAAGACAAGGGGTGTAGTTTTGTTCCTGACGGAAAATTGCGGGCACAAATTCTGGAACAACTGCCGTTTAAACTCACCGGCGCGCAGGAACGTTCACTCGCGGAGATTGATACCGATATGGCGGATCAGGCGAAGATGCTGCGTCTCTTGCAGGGAGACGTCGGCAGCGGAAAAACCATTGTTGCAGCGCTGGCAATGATGAGCGCGGTGGAAACAGGGGCGCAAGCCGCCCTGATGGCGCCAACGGAAATCCTCGCGCGCCAGCATGCGGAAACGCTTAAACCTATTTTCGATGCGATTGGCGTACGCTTTGTGATCCTGACCGGCCGGGACAAAGGAAAAACGCGCGAAACCCTGCTCCAGCAAATTCGCAATGGCGCCGCACAAGTGGTGATCGGGACCCATGCGATTTTTCAGGACACAATCGAATTCGCCGATCTCGGCCTTGCCGTGATTGATGAACAACATCGCTTTGGCGTGCACCAGCGCTTGCAGCTCTCGCAAAAAGGTAAAGGTTGTGATGTATTGGTCATGACCGCCACTCCTATTCCGCGCACGCTCACACTCACCGCTTACGGTGATATGGATGTCTCCCGCCTGGATGAGAAACCGCCGGGGCGCAAACCGATTGATACACGGGTAATACCACATGAAAAAATGGAAGATATGGTTGAGGCTCTCGCGCGGCAGATTAAGGGAGGCGCGCGGGTTTATTGGGTCTGCCCGCTGGTGGAGGAATCAGAAGTTCTGGATCTTTCTGCCGCCGAGGAACGCTATGACATCCTCAAACATAAATTCGGGGCGCGGGTTGGTCTTGCCCATGGCCGGATGAAACCGGCTGAAAAAGATGAGGTGATGCAAAAATTCGCGGGCGGCAAGCTTGATATTCTGGTGGCGACCACCGTAATTGAGGTTGGTGTCAATGTGCCCGAAGCCACCATCATGGTGATTGAACATGCGGAACGCTTTGGGCTATCGCAGCTCCATCAGCTACGTGGACGCGTCGGGCGTGGCGGCGATAAAAGCTTTTGTTTCCTGCTCTATACCGGGCCGCTGGGTGAAACGGCGAAGGAACGCCTGGCGATCATGCGCCAGACCGAAGACGGATTTTTGATCGCAGAAAAAGATTTGAAGCTACGCGGCGCGGGAGATTTATTAGGTGTACGCCAGAGTGGAATGGCGACGTTTAAGGTCGCAGACCTCTCGGTGCACGGCGAACTTCTCAAAGCCGCCCGCGATGATGCGCGCCTGATTATCGAGAAAGACCCGCATCTGGAGAGTGACCGCGGCAAAGCGTTAAAGACGTTGCTGTATTTATTTGAGAGAGATCAGGCGATACAGTATTTACGGAGCGGTTAATTCAGCGTTTTATCTGTCTTTTTAGACTTGGACTTCACAGCAGACTTCTTTTTCTTCGCCGCATCGGGCGGGGTGATGATCCCGGCAGAAACGACGAGCTTAATCGCCTCCTCAACGCTCATCTCCAGATAGACCAGTTCCTTCTTCGGCACGAACAGTAAATAACCCGATGTCGGGTTTGGCGTTGTCGGCACAAACACATTAATGGTTTCTTCGGAGGTCACGCGCTGCACCTCCCCTTCGGTCTTGCCGGTGACAAAGCCTATCGACCACACCCCCTTGCGTGGATATTCCAGCATCACTGCCTCACGGAAGGCTTTAGACTGGCTGGCCATGATGGTTTCAAAAATCTGCTTGATTGCACCATAGAGCGTACGAATGATCGGCATGCGCTCCACAACATATTCGGAGATACGGATAAATAAGCGCCCCAGAACATTTGTGGCAAACCAGCCGACCACAATAAAGAAGGTCAGGGCAACCAGAATACCGATGCCCGGGAAGGTCGTGCCGCCATACAGCCCGTTATACCAATGATCGGGCAAAATTTTGGCGACCTGGCTATCGACGAAGGTAAAGAAAACATAGGTCAGGTAGATGGTAATACTGATCGGCGCGGTGACAACAATCCCGGCCAGGAAATACGCACGAATGCGTCCCATAACCGTGGTATGGCGGCTATGGATCTGCTCACCCAGAACATCTTCGGCAACAGCAGGGGAATTATCTTCCTGTTTCATCCGCGCATCATGCCGTCTGCCGGAAAAAAAAGCAATCGCTCTATAGCTCCCGCGCCGCTTTTCCGCTATTCTATCGAAGTTTAAATATTCACGAAGATGGCCCAAAGAAGATGCTTTCAGCGCTTGCCACACCCCTGGCCCAGATTTCCCTGATTACGGCGATCAGCATCGCCAGCCAGTGGTTGGGCTGGGCGTATAAAATACCAGCCATTGTGTTCCTGCTGCTGGCGGGATTTATCTTCGGCTCTCTGTTTAACTTGGTGCAGCCTGAAATTTTTCTGGGTGATGCCGTGCAGCCGATCGTTTCTGTCGCGGTTGGAATTATTCTGTTTGAAGGCAGCCTGACCTTGAATTTCAAGGAAATAAAGCAAGCACGTAAAGCTGTTCTGCAAGTCTGTTTTGTCGGCGCAGCGGTAAGCTGGACGCTGACGTCGCTGGCGGGGTATTATCTGGGCGGCCTGAGCTGGCCGGTCGCTATCACCTTTGCCGCTTTGCTGATCGTCACGGGGCCGACGGTGATCATGCCGATCCTGCGACATGCCAAGCTGAATATGAAGGTCGGGAACATCCTGAAATGGGAAGGAATTGTGAATGACCCGGTCGGCGCGGTTCTGGCGGTTCTGGCCTATGAATATTTCAAGGTCCAGCAAAGCGAGGGATTTAATCTTAGTGAATTTGCACTTGATACGGGACTGACAATCATTGGAATTGTGGTTTTGTCCGTTATTGCCGGGCTGGTGATTTCCCGCGTTCTGAACAAAGGCTGGGTTCCGGAGTTCCTGAAAGCAGCATTCCTGCTGTCTTTCGTCGTATGCTTCTTCGTAATTTGTAATTTCATACTCCATGAATCCGGGCTCATTGCCGTAACCGTTCTGGGCGTCGTGCTCGCAAATACCGGTGTGACCAGCATCGAGGACCTGAAGCGGTTTAAGGAGTCCATCACAATCATGCTCGTCTCCGGCGTATTTGTCATACTGACTGCGCAGATAAAACCGGAAATCCTGCTGAATATTGATTGGCGTGGGCTAATGTTTATCGTCGCGGTTCTTTTCCTCATTCGTCCAATCAGCATGCTGTTCGCCAGCCTACGCACAGAGATGAGCTGGAACGAAGTGGCTCTGGTCAGCATGATCGCACCGCGCGGAGTGGTGTGCGCCGCCATCGCCGGTATTCTTGGCCCCCTGCTGGTGGATGCGGGTTATCCGGATGGAGAAAAACTCCTCCCCCTTGCTTTTGCAATTGTAATTTCAACGGTATTTTTACACGGTCTATGGGCCAAGCCGCTGGGACAACGGCTGAAACTCGCCTTTCCGGCCAAGGACGGGCTGATTATCGTTGGAGCGACGGAGTGGACCATACAATTCGCCGAGGTTCTCAAAAGCAAAGGGATTGACGTGATGATCGCCGATCAAAGCTGGCACAAGCTGAAATCCGCTCGGCTGGCCGATATTCCAATTTACTACGGGGAGATTCTGTCCGATGAGACGGATCATTCGCTGGAGCTGAACCGCTATAACATCCTGCTGGCCGCCACCGGAAACCCGGCCTATAACGCATTGGTTTGCAACAGCTTCGCCCATGAATTCGGCCGTGAACGGGTTTTCCAGCTCTCTATTGACGATGAAGACTATCACCAGCGCAGGCAAATCACACAAACGATGCGCGGACGGACCCTGGCCTATCAGGGTATGGATTATTGGGATTTTTCCCGTCTCTTCCAGCAAGGCTGGCGCTTCAAAACCACAAAAGTAAGTGCTGATTTCAATCTCGACCAGATCAAAGAAGGCAAACAAGACGGACGCACAAAACTTATCGGCCTGATCAAGCATAATGGCCAGCTCCAGTTCTCACAGGCTAACAAGCCTGAGAACGTCAAAGATGAAACCACGGTTATCCTGTTTGAGAAGGAAGAAAACAACAAGAAAAATACGGCCTAGGGCTTAAAGGCTTTCTTAAAAAGAACATAGTGAGAAAGAGAGGAATGGTGATCGCTCAGGGATTCGAACCCTGGACCTACTGATTAAAAGTCAGTTGCTCTACCGGCTGAGCTAAGCGATCATTTGAAAATATTCGCAATTAACCGCTGCACCATATGGATTTAGGCTAGCGACGTCAAGCTTTTCTGTATGAATTCAGGTGAATTTTTCTTTCAGGCGACGAGCGACTAGCGGCGTCACGAATTGTTCGATATCCCCGCCCATGGAACAAATCTCCTTCACGAAAGACGCGGAGACGAATTGCCACTTATCCGAAGCCATCAGGAACACGGTCTCAATATCCGGGTCCAGCTTGGCATTCATACCCGTGAGCTGGAATTCATATTCAAAATCGGATACGGCACGAAGGCCCCGGAAAATACAGGACGCCTGAACCTCTTTGGCAAAATTGATCAACAGCTTGCCGAACGGCCGCACCTCAATTTCGCACCCTTTATCTTTCATGCTTTCAATATCACCCTGCACCATGGATACGCGCTCCGCCATGGTGAAGAGCGGCCCCTTGCGCTGGTTGTCTGCAACCCCGACAATGAGTTTGTCAACCAGACGGCTGGCCCGCTGGATCAAATGCAAATGCCCTTTGGTCACCGGGTCGAACGTGCCCGGATATACGCCGATCAGGTATTTTCCGCTATTCTTCGTCATTGGCCGTTTCGGCTGCTTCTTCAACCTCGGACTCAGCTTGAGCCGCCTCTGCGCCCTCTTCCTCGTCATCCTCCTCCTGAATCAGCCAGGCAACGGAGACAACATTCTCATCATCCCCAACCTTGAAGATCGTCACACCCTGGGCGCTGCGGCCTGTGGTGCGGACATTTTCAACCGGTGTGCGGATCAGCTTGCCTTTATCGGTGACCAACATGATCTGGTGAGAATCTGTGACCGGGAAGGTCGCAACAACCTCGCCCCCGTTTTTCTTGGTCAGGTTCATATTGGTCACGCCCTGCCCGCCGCGGCCGGAGGTACGGTATTCATAGGCGGAGGTCCGCTTGCCGAAGCCCTTATTGGAGACGGTCAGCAAAATCTGCTCCTTCTCCAATAATTCGCGGAACCGCTCTTCGGACAGTTCCAGATCGGTTTCCTCGTACTCAAAACCCTCTTCCTCGCTACCGACAATCTGGCTGGCAGCCTTCAGGTAAGCGTTACGCTCATCCGGCGTTACATCAACATGCTTCAGGATCGACATGGAAATCACTTCATCCTTCTTGTCCTTCAGCTTAATACCGCGCACCCCGGTCGAGTTACGCCCGGCAAAGACGCGGATATCAGTCACGGGGAAGCGAATTGCCTTGCCCAGCCTTGTGGCCAGCATGACATCCTCATCCTCTGTACAGATTTTAACCGAAACCAGACTCTCGCCTTCATCCAGCTTCATCGCAATCAATCCGTTGGAGCGGATGTTTTTGAAATCGGACAGCTTGTTACGGCGCACCGAACCGTGCGAAGTGGCGAACATGATATCGAGCCTTTCGACAACCTCTTCATCTTCGGGCATCCGCATGTAAACAGATACCGTTTCCTCGGCCTCCAGCGGCAGGATATTGACCAGAGCCTTGCCACGTGATGTCGGATTACCCAGCGGCAACTGATAAACCTTCAGCTTGTGCACAATGCCCCGGCTGGTGAAAAATAGGATCGGCGTGTGCGTAGAGGCAACGAACAGGTCGGAGACGAAATCATCGTCTTTCGTGCTCATCCCCGCCCGGCCTTTACCACCGCGCCGCTGCGCGCGGTAGGTGTCCAGCGGCACGCGCTTCACATAGCCGCCATGGGTGATGGTCACAACCATATCCTCGCGCTGGATCAGGTCTTCCATATCCACTTCGAATTCGGCATCGACCAGCTCTGTACGGCGCGGCGTGTTGAACTTGTCTTTAACCTCCTGCAGTTCGGCCACGAGAACCTCCAGCATACGTTCACGGCTGGCCAGAATGGCCAGGAATTCGGCAATTTTGTCAGTAATTTCTTTCAGTTCCTCGCCAATCTTATCGCGCTCAAGCCCTGTCAGGCGGTGCAGGCGCAGATCCAGAATGGCTTTGACCTGGGCTTCGCTCATTTGGTAGTGGCCCTTTTCATCCACCGTATGTTCGGGATCGTCAATCAGAGCAATCAGAGGGGCAACATCTTTCGCCGGCCAGGATTTAGCCAAGAGTCCGTCGCGGGCTTCCTGCGGGCTAGCGGCGCCACGGATCAAGGCGATCACTTCATCAATATTGGCCACAGCCACGGCCAGACCGGCCAAGACATGCGCCCGGTCGCGGGCCTTGCCCAACTCAAAGATCGTCCGTCTTGTGATCACTTCCTCGCGGAATTTGACGAACGCCTTGATCATATCCTTAATCAGCATGGTTTGCGGCTTGCCGTTATGCAGCGCTACCATGTTGCAAGCAAAATTGCTCTGCAGCGCCGTGTATTTGTAGAGCTGGTTCAGCACCACATCGGCGTTGGCATTGTTCTTCAACTCAATCACCACGCGCACACCATCGCGGTCGGATTCATCACGGATTTCGGCAATATCTTCAACGATTTTCTCGCGCGCCACTTCACCAAGGCGCTCCAGCAACTTACCTTTGTTCACCTGATACGGCACTTCATGGACAATAATCGCCTCACGCTTGCCCATTTCCTCAATCGAGGTTTTGGCGCGCATCACGACCGAGCCATTACCGGTGTGATAGGCGCTGCGAATTCCGCTGCGTCCCAGGATAAGGCCGCCGGTCGGGAAATCCGGGCCGGGAATGATTTCATTGACCTCTTCGGTCGTCATCTCCGGGTTTTGGATCATGGCCATACAGGCATCGACAACCTCACCCAGATTATGTGGCGGAATGTTGGTCGCCATACCCACAGCAATACCGCCCGCCCCATTCACCAGAAGGTTGGGGATGCGCGAGGGTAAAACCATAGGTTCTTTAAGGCTTTCATCATAGTTCGGCTGGAAATCTACCGTGTCTTTGTCGATATCGAGCAGCAGATATTCCGCTGCTTTCTCCAGGCGGGATTCGGTGTAACGCATCGCGGCCGGGCTGTCCCCGTCCATCGAGCCGAAGTTCCCTTGTCCGTCCACCAGCGGCAGGCGCAAAGACCAGTCCTGGGCCATCCGCACGAGAGAATCATAAATCGCCGAATCCCCGTGCGGGTGATAATTACCCATGACTTCCCCGACAATCTTGGCAGATTTACGGAACGGCTTGTCTGACGTGTAACCGCCATCGCGCATCGCAAAGAGAATGCGGCGGTGCACCGGCTTCAGACCGTCGCGCACATCCGGCAAAGCCCGGCTGACAATCACGCTCATCGCGTAATCGAGATAGGATTGCTTCATCTCCTCTTCGAGGGAAATGGAGGGTATATCATCGGATGGCGGAATCTGTTCTGTTTCAGACATATCGTACTTCTTTTTGTGATGGCTTTATAAGTGGGTAGACATTAGCAATTTATCCTGCAAAAACCAAGCGCTATTGCGCTTTTTTACAGTATTTTTGCACCTTTTTTGCAATTGATTTTTATGGGGAAAAAGCGAGCTTATTCCTGCCCGGTCCGCACCCGCATAATGGCGCTGTCGATCAGGCGAATAATTTCGGGAAAAACCTTCTTGGCATAGGCAGTTTCCTTGGCTTCGGCCGATTTTCCCTCCGGCTTGGAATAATACTCCACCATCGCTTCAAGCTCCGGCAGAGTATAAGTTTCCACCATGGCATCAATGGAAATGCGCTCAATCGCATCGTAGTTGAAGATTTTATGCATGGCGGCCTTGAACTCTTCCCGCTGAGCCTCCGGCTGGCGCTTGGACAGCTCCTCAATCGCCGCGTCCACCTGCGCGCGGGTGGAACGCAGATCATGCATTTTCTCGGCCAGCTCCAGTCGTTTTTCCACGGTAGACGAATCCGCCGCCGGATCCTGCGCCGCTGCAGGAAGCGTGCTAAAGATTATAAAAAGAGATGCAAGAACAATGCGGTACATAATAATCCTAGAACGGAATCTCATCTTCCATTTGATCGACAGGGGCGTTAGAGCCTCCACCCATTGCTGATTTCTGCTGCGACGGCCCCCCAGATTCATAACCACCGGACTGATTGTCCTGAAACGATGAACCACCACTGCTACCCTTGGAGTCCAGCATGGTCAGCTCACCACGGAACGGGCGCAGAACCACTTCGGTCGTATATTTTTCAACGCCGCTCTGGTCGGTCCATTTGCGGGTTTCAAGCTGGCCCTCGATATAAACTTTGGAGCCTTTTTTCAGGTAATTCTTGCAGACATTCACCAAACCCTGGTTGAAAACCACCACGCGGTGCCACTGGGTGTTTTCCTTGCGCTCCCCGGTGGCCTTGTCTTTCCAGCTTTCAGAAGTGGCAACAGAGAAATTCACCACCTCATCGCCGGACTGCATCGCCCGCGCCTCCGGATCCTGCCCAAGATTGCCAACTAAAATTACTTTATTTACTGAACCAGCCACTTTTACGTACTCCTTAAAACATTTATTGGATTGTGAATCAGACTATAGAGATATCTTTGGCAAAGATAAAAGCCTTTTTGGCGGAAACAAAGCTTCTCTCACAGACGGGAGGCCAGGAAACCACCCGAAAGAGTTTCTTTTTAAAACAATCCCCTAAACAACTTATTGAAATAAAATTATAAAAAATATCAAATAATTCACGATAAAATCACAAAAAATAAAAATTTTTATCATTTTTTTCTTGCAAAACCGTGACACTTTAAATTATGCCTTATATGATATTTTTATTCATAATAAACAAAAGAGGATAACAGGACTATGAGAAAAGCACTGAGTACCGCCAGCGGAATCGTTTTTTCCGGACAGGAAATGGCAGAAATAGCACAAGAGCCCGAATTCAAAGGCCCGGGGGGTGCGTTCGAAGAATTGAACGGCGTCAAGGAACTTGACGAAGGCGATGACGTTGCCTCCGCTTCCCTTGACCCTCTCGAAGCTCTTATCTTTCGGGAGGAAACAGATGCAGCAGCCGCACGCGAAAGATTAGAACTGCTGCTAGGCGCCGCATAAATTCCATTGGACTTTCACGGCATCTTATCCCATATAAATCCCCATGCTTACCGAGATCAGCGTGCGGGGTGCCCGCGAACATAATTTACGAGACATCAATATCGACCTGCCGCGGGACAAGCTGGTGGTGATTACGGGGCTGTCCGGCTCCGGCAAATCCTCGCTGGCGTTTGATACGATCTATGCCGAGGGCCAGCGCCGCTATGTCGAGAGCCTCTCGGCCTATGCCCGCCAGTTTT
>CAYGSN010000040.1:0-12530 GCA_964352675.1 uncultured Pseudobdellovibrionaceae bacterium | reverse complement strand
ACCTCTTAGCGACGATGGTACTTCGTCTTAAGGCGCGGGAGAGTAGTTCGCTGCCAGATCTTCTGAGCTTAACCAAATCCGCTTTTCAAACTTGTTTACGATGAATTTAAAACCCGCCTTCAGCGCGGGTTTTTTATTGCCCTCAGTAATCATAAAAAAGCTTGCAAATTATTCTCAGTCCCTCTATAAAGTTTTCATATTTAAAAGGGAACCGCTTATGGCTTTTACCGCAATTTTTACGAATTCAGCAACTAGACAACCGCTCTTTTCAATTGAAGAAAGAGGTGGAGATCATGATTTCAGGCAAGCCGTTATCGAAGTTGGAAAGAGGCTTACTCAGTCCGGGCTTGGCGTGGTAGACGAAAACGAAACAGGGGTCATACTCTGTCTTGGCAATGATGATCAAGGCGCTTTTGTGGGTTCATATCCCGGACTTATACGGTCTTACGAGCGACTTATCACTTAACTTGCAATCACATCACCCTGTTTACGTAATTTCTTGACATTACAGACGGTGCTGTCTTACTAATTGGTTTATGTATTTAGACCAAGCCGAGACAAAATTTATTGAGCGGATGTCGCAGCAATTGCCGGGTCTGGACCGGAACTTTGACGCTGCGCTCAGAGTGCCTGCAAATCGCCGTTATAAATGGGGGCAGGGGCAGCTTCGCACCGTATTTCGCGACGGCTGGTTTGTGAATGCGCCTGTTAAACTTGAAGATGCGGAAACGGTTCGGGCGCATGTCGATGATCTTTGCCTTCTGATTAGACAATTTTTTCCGGGCTCAATACAACGAAAATGCCTGGCGATGGCGCGTGTGCATGACGTGGTTGAGTCTATCGCAAACGCCAGAATTAACGGCGTGCCACGTGATTTGAATCCAAAATTCAATCAGGCGTCTTACGAGTTATCCGAGGAAGAGAAGCACGAGATCGAGCTACTGGCTATGCGGGTTTTATCGGAGAGCCGCCCTGAAAAACTGGTGTTGTGGTGTGAATATGAGCGCGGAGAAACCGAAGCTGCGGCGCTTGTTAAGGCGTTGGACAAGCTTCAGGTGATGTTCAGCTGTGTGCGGTATGTGGAAAGCGGCCTCTATTCCTTCCCGGCTTTTCACAAATATTGGGATCACTGGAACCCCGAACGCATCCAGCAGGAGATGCCCCAATTGGTGGTCGATATTTACACACACGAGCTTGTGCCGCGAATAGAGGAAATACGGGTCTGAGGGGGGCTTCAGGTTTTCTTCCCGCGCGCCCGTCTTCTTAGCCGCGCCAGTGCCGGGGTGCCACGCACGGGCAGAATTTGGTAAGAGTCCTGAGCGTCTATATCTATGGACGGGCCGACATAGGCGCGGAAGAGGCCATAGGCGAAGACCACCAGGAAGATGGCACAAAACACCATAAAGAAGACCGAGTTGCCGAAGGTTTGCATCATAGTGCCGGTAATGATGGGGCCTAGACAGGCGCTCATGCCATTAATCAAAATAAGTGAGGCAATGGCGGAGGTGCGCTGGCTGGGCTTTAGGCGGTCATTGAGAAGCGCGCTGGCGACGCTGTAGATCGAAATTACGCCGCCGCCCAGCAGGAAGAGTAAAAGGGGCAGCATATCAGGTAGGCCAGCGGCAAGAGCCGTCAGGATGAAGCTGAAAAACGCAATGGCGATCATAATTTTTCGCCTGTCCATCCGGTCGGACAGCCAGCCGACAAAGAACGGAATGGTGCCGCAGCCCAGCACAAAAATGGCAATCAGCCAGGCAATGTCTGAAATCTCCAGTCCTAAATCCTTCGCATAGACAGGCCCCATGGTTAAAATCGTGGCCCAGGTAAATCCGGAGGAAAAAACACACAGCACAGAATAGGGAGATATTTTGACCAACTTCAGGAAGGGCAGTTGCTCCGGCTCTTGATATGCCGGGGAAGACTTATTCGACAGCGTAATGGGAATGAGCGATAAAGAGATTAAAATGGAAACAAAAATGAACAGATCAATCTGATCAATTGGGGCAAGGTTAATCAGGAATTGCCCGCCGAACAGCCCGGCATGGAGCATAAAAAGATATGCGCCAATGATCTGCCCGCGTGTTTCATTGGTGGCGACATCATTCAGCCAGCTTTCCGCGACAATAAACAGGCCGACGAAGCTGATGCCGCTGAGGACCCGAATGATGCTCCAGATATAAGGGTCAACATAGAGTCCCTGCAGCAAGATGGTGGTGGAAGCCATGGAGGCGAAGCCCGCGAAGACCCGGATATGGCCGACGGAATTAATCATGGTTGGCACGATGAACCATCCCGCCAGATAGCCGCAATAATAGAGCGACATGATGATGCCGATCACAGAGATCGGAAACCCTGACAGATCCGCCCGCAAGCTCAATAAGGTTCCCTGAAGCCCGCTGCCCATCATGATCATAAAAATGCCAAAGAGAAGTGGCCAGACGAAGACGATTATTAATGCTGTGTCTTTAGGAAACTTCATGCAGGCATGAGAACAAATAATGCGGGCGCTGTCCAATCTGAATTTGATTTGACAAACAGCACATTTATTATGTATATGTTTCTGTGAGGAGATTTGAGTTCGATGTTTTTACCTGAGGAAAGAAAACGTTTAGCCATGGTCCTGACGCCGATTTGGGCGCTTGGATCCTGGGCCTGTGCCCAGCTTGATAAGCCGGGCTTTAGCGTGGTTTTTGGCTCCGCTGCGGTTGGTGGTGGTATTTGCTTGGTGTCGCGGTTTTGCGGCGCGCAAAGGCGCAGGCGGCAAGAGAATAGCGCAATGACACCTCTTTTTTCTTTGGATGCGCAATTGGCCCGCCTTGCTCCGCAGGATAGCTTGCCGCAGGAAGGCGCGGAAAGCCTCAATACTCAGCCCTGAAATTCACGGGAAGTAACTATAATTTAGCAAAGAATGGCTAAATTATGCTTGACAATATAGCGCAAGACAAATAAAAATAACTCTTTTTTTGAGGGAAAAGAAATAAAATGTCTGAATACTCTGGTGATACGGTAACTTGCTTAGTCGTGGAGTGGCGCTCAAAGGCGCGAGGCTCTGTGCGTTATAGCGTACACCTGGGGGATACAGATGCATTGAGAGAGTATGTCCAGGGGCGCCTGCGTAGAGATATCAACAATGATGTTGATCCGGATGAGGCTTTAAGGCCCATGGCTGCGCGCACCGCCGGACGGTCGCGTTTACAAACCTCCTTTGAAGTCAGGAGAGTGGAATTGCCTGCCGAACATCCCTTGGTTCAACCGATTGCTTCAGGCGGGCATGTTACCGTGGGCCCCCAGAACCCTCAGCTCCGTACACTTGATGGTTTTGGTGCAAGAATAGAAGCGGTTGAACTTAACCCTTCGGCCAGAAGCGCCTCTCTGTAAAACATTTTTTCTTGCGCTTTTTCTCTAAAAAAGTTTTAATATCCGTTATCTTTGGAACTTCTCTTTGACTGTTTTATCAGCTCGAATTTGAATACCCCAAGGAGCTGATCGTAAAAGACATTTTTAAAGTTAAGGAGTTTTTCAATGTCACAAAAAGGAACCGTAAAGTGGTTTAACCCAACAAAAGGCTTCGGCTTTATCGTGCCTGATGACGGCGGCAACGATGTGTTCGTTCACATCTCCGCGGTTGAGAAAGCGGGGCTGCAGAGCCTGGCGGAAGGTCAAAAAATTGAGTTTGAAGTCCAGGAAAACCGCGGTAAACAAGCGGCTGCCAATCTGAAGGTTGTTGACGAAGCGGCATAAGCGCGCTATTGAAAACATCGTTTAAAGACTGATATTCTATATAAATATATGTACGGAAGACGGGCGTGACGCATTGTCTTCCGTTTTTGTTTTTCAGTTGCCAAATTTGTTGCAGCGCTTATAGTGTCCTCATTCCTAGTTTGAAAAATATACGATGCGCATCCGTATGATGCTGCAAAGAAAAAAGGAGAGAGCCATGAACGGATTTTGGCGTTTATTCTTGGTACTGAGTTTTTCTCTTGTCCCTGCCATTGGCTATGCGGCGGACAATAGTCCTGCGCAGACTATGCCTGCTGCCGGGCAGGAGGCGGTGAGTGTGGGCGATAATATTCCCCATGATTTAAAAACTGTTGATCAGGACGGGCAGGAGCGGCGTTTTGAAACCGTGACTGGTGAAAATGGTGCTGTATTGGTGTTCGTGCGTTCGGCCGATTGGTGTCCGTTTTGCCAAGCGCAGCTTTTGGATTTGCAGCAAAAAGCAGAGGAAATTGAAAAGCTGGGGTATAACATCGTGACCATCAGCTATGACGCGCCGGAAAAACTTTCTGCCTTTGCAATAAAATACGATTTCAAACATACAATGTTGTCTGATACCGGCTCTGAGATTATCAAAGCCTTTGGCATCTTGAATGAAGAGGTGGATCCGAACAGTTTCTATTACGGTATTCCCAACCCCACAATTTTTGTTGTGTCACGTGGAGGCGTTGTGCAGGGCCGGCTGGCGGAGGAAGGTTATAAAAATCGTCCGCCTGTTCAAGATGTTGTTGCCATTATCCAGGGTCAATAAGAGCGATCATATTCATTGCAATTGAAAAATGCTGCACTTGCTAACCGGCTTTCACGCAGGTGTAACCTGTTTGCAATGCAGCATAGAAAAATTTGCGAAAACTCAAAAATCAGCGTATTGTGTTGCCTTGTTGTAATGAAGCACAGGGGAATATAATGATGGCGTATGCAAGCGTTTCGGGCGGGGTTATTTTTGCTCCTTTTGAAATTCAAAAGAAAACAAGGACTGTGTCTTACTCTGAATTGATTGCCGGTGAAGATGTTGCGATTGAACCGAAGGCTCTTAAGAAAATCGTTGAGAGGCAAGAGCAGAAAAAACTGTCTAAAGTTGCCTGATTAAAATCGGTGGGCGGAAGCCCTGACAGGTTTTTAAATTTTCGAATTTTATAAACCGGGGATTGTCCAAACTCTCCTTGTAGGTTAGAAAGCTTAGATGATCTAACCTGCGCCCTTGCGGCTAAGTAAAGGATATTGAGGGACATGACCAACGACATTCTGTTTTTGCTGTTTTTATTCGGTGGCCTTTCGCTTGCGCTGGTCGCAAGCTATTTCGGCCGGATTTATCTTTATATCGTCACCATCACGATCGCGCTGTATATGAACATCGCGGAGGCGAATGTGATTGAGGTTTTCGGTTTTCCGACGACCTTGGGTACAGCGTTGTATGGTGTAACGTTTTTTATCACGGATATGCTCAGCGAGCGCTACGGGAAGAAAGCGGCGTTTCAGGCGATTAAACTCAGCATTTTTGCGACAATCTTGCTGCATCTCTTTTTCCAGCTCACTTTGTTGTCCACGGCGATTGCGGATATGCAATGGTTTGCTGACGGGTTGAATACAGTCTTTACCACATCTCTGCGCGTGGTGGCGGCCAGCCTGGTGGTGTATGCCATGTCGCAAAGTCTGGATGTCTGGTTGTATGATAAAATCCGAGAGCGCACGGGTGACCGGTTCTTGTGGTTGCGCAATAACGGATCGACCTTGATTTCGCAAGCCTTTGATACCTATGCTTTTACGTTCCTCGCGTTCTACGGCGTGTTTGATGACTGGTTTGTGGTTGCGACGGTGGGTTACGGATTTAAGGTGGTTGTAGCGCTGTGCGATACGGGCTTTATTTATGCCAGCAAGATGTTCACGCCGCTGGATATGCAGCAGGAACGCACGGAGCCGGCCACAGCCTAGCCTGCCAATTTATCGTAGATACAGACATCCTCATAGCCCATGGCCTGAACAAAGGCGGCGGCCTGGGCGCTGCGCATATTAGAGGCGCAGGCGAAGGCCAGGCGCTTGTCACGCGGGAGCTCTTTATAGCGTTCCGGGACGGTTGAGACCTCCATATGCAGGGCGCCGGGGATTGGATCGGCCTCAATCTCGCCTAGCGTGCGAACATCGATGATAAGCGTGTTGTCATCGCTAAGCTCAGCGGGCGGGACAAGGGCGATTGGGGCTTCTTCCATTTTTGGTTCTCTTTCTTTGTTCATATGGCCGCACTGTTTGCAGGCCGGGTCTTTACCGAGTTTTAGTATGCGCAGGCGCAATGTTTTGTAATCACAGCTTAAAACGCTGCCGAAATCAAGGGGGCCGATACCCAGAAGGAAACACAGCGCCAGATGTGCCTGATACAGCCCCGTCAGCCCGGCGGCGGTGCTGAGCACGCCCGTCTCGTTACAATTGCGCGCATTGGTGGGCAGGGCGGGGAACAGGCAGTGATAGCACGGCGCGTCCTTCAGATAGCCGCCGAGGATGGCGGCCTGGCCCTCATATTGATTGACGCTGGCGGTGATGAGGGGGGTGGCGGTCTCGATGGAGATTTGGTTGAGCAGGGTCTTGGTCTCGAAATTATCCGTGCCGTCGAGGAGGAGGGCGGCGCTAAAAATTTCAGAACGGCTTGAGAGTTTTTCTGTGATGGCGGTAACCGTGCAATCGGGGTTTAGCGCCTGAAGGTATTGCGCCGCCAGCTCGGCTTTGTTTTGGCCGGTTTGCGCATCGGTATAGATGGTCTGGCGGTGGAGATTGGTGCGGCTGACGTTGTCATGATCGATGATGGTGATATGCCCGATCCCTGCCCCGGCGAGATAGGGCAAGGCCGGGGCACCAAGACCGCCCGCGCCGATCATGATGATGTGCGTTTCGCTCAGGCGCTTTTGGTGCGCCGGGGTGATCTCAGGCAAAGCAAGGTGGCGGGCGTAGCGGGAGAGTTCCATGGGTTAGTTCTCTTGATGCCAAAAGGGTTTATCGAGCAAAGGTGTCGACGGGGTGCCGTGGTCCTGCTGCGCGATCAGTCCGGCGAGATAGCCCTCGCGGCCCGCCTCGATGGCTTTGGCAAAGGCACCGGCCATGGCGGCCGGATCGGTGGCCTTGGCCACGGCGGTGTTGAGCAGCACCGCATCATAGCCGAGCTCCATCGCTGCCGCCGCATGGGACGGCGCGCCGATACCGGCATCGACTACAAGGGTTTGTTTGGGGAAACGCTCGCGCAATAATTTAAGCGCATAAAGGTTGTTCAGCCCACGGCCGGAGCCGATCGGCGCGCCCCAGGGCATGAGGATTTCACAGCCCGCATCGACCAGCCGCTGCGCCAGAACCAGATCATCGGTCATGTACGGAAAGACGGTAAAGCCGCGCTTGCTCAGCTTTTCCGTGGCCTCCAGCAAACGAAACGGTTCGGGCTGTAGCGTATAGTCATCACCCAGCACCTCCAGCTTGATCCAGTTGGTTTCAAAAACCTCGCGCGCCATCTCGGCGGTGGTGATGGCTTCATCGACGCCGTAGCAACCTGCGGTGTTTGGCAGGACAGGAATGTTAAAGCCGCGAATGATATCCCAGAATTTCTGGCCCTTACCCGCTTTCGATTCGCGCCGTAGCGATACGGTGAGCAGGCCGGGCCGGGCCGACTCAATCGCGCGGCGCAACATCTCCGGCGACGGATACCCCGCCGTGCCGAGGAACAGGCGCGATTGTAAGATGGTACCTGCGATGTGGAGTGGTTTGGTCATTTTTTGGCTATATCATTTGCTGTGTAAATAATGTCATCGATTTTGCTCATGCCGACACGCTCATAAGCGGCCTGGGCTTTTCGATTGTTGACGTTGACGGAGAGATTTAATGCGATGATAGCATCCGAGTTTTGAGCTTTGTTTTTTACAAATTCATACATTTTTTTGTAAATGCCCTGTTGTCGATGATTTTTCGATACGTATACGCTGTGTATCCACCACCGGATTCCGTTATTCCAGTCACTCCATTCATTTAAAACGACGAGGGAGCCGACGTTTTTATTGCCTATCTCTGCAACAATATAAAACCCCAATTCCGGCTTTTTAAATAAAGAGGTGACGCCCTTATGGACGGTATCGGGTGATAATTCTTTATTTGAGCCTTCCATAGCCATTGTTACAACATTTTGGGCAATGGCATTAATATCGTCTTCGGTTGCAATTCTAATGATACATTCCATGTTTTATCCCCCCTGCATCGGTGCGACGATTTCGATTTCGTCATTGTCGTTGAGCGCGGTATCGGCGTGCTGCGCTTTGGGTACGAACGTGCCGTTGAGCGCGATGGCGAGCTTCATATCGCCCATGCCCTCGGCCTGCAGCACGCTGGCGATGGTGGCGGGTGCGGTGAAGGTCTTAGGCTGCCCGTTGATGATGAGCTTCATTGCTATCTCCTGTAAATAGAGGTGAGAATGCGGTTGTTTTGCCGGAAACGTACGCCGTTATGCAATCTGCCATGAGGGGGGCGAGGAGGTAGCCGTGGCGGAACAGGCCATTGGCGCTGATGATATTATCGCGGGTTTTTATGCGCGGCAGATTATCGGGGTAGGCCGGGCGGATACCGCTGGTGATGTCCAGAATTTCGGAATCGCCAAAGCTGGGGTGCAGGCTGTAGGCAGCGCTGAGCAGCTCCAGCCCGGAGCGTAGATTAACGTTCGCGCTATCGGCGCTTTCAATCTGCGTGGCGCCGATGGTGAAGATGCCATCACCACGCGGCACGATATAAAGCGGGTAACGCGGATGCATCAGGCGCACCGGGCGGGTGAGCGTAAACTCCTCATTGCGCAGCGTCGCGATTTCGCCCTTCACGCCGCGCAGGTCCGGATCGTTCTTTGCAGCGCCCATGCCACGGCAATCGATGACGGTGTCGAATTTTTGGGACAGTATGGGCGGCTCTGCTTGCGCCTCGTTAAACTGCACGCCTTCTTCTTTATTAATTTTGCATAATTCAAGCAGGGTGGTAACGGGGTTGAGGTGGGCCTCACCGGTCAGGTGCAGGGCGTGGGGGAAGCGGTCTTTGAGTACGGGCTCTAAGGTCGCTGTGTCCTGAAGCTCTTGCAGCGCTGGGGGCAGGTGGCTGCGAAACCGCTCCAGCATGTAACGGTCCGGCCCGTGGGCAAGCAGGAGGCTGCCCCTTTGCTGCAGGCCAATGTTCGGCAGGTCGAGCGCCTGCCAGGCTTTAATCCCGGCCAGTCCGGCCTTGATCCAGGCGGGGCTCATATGCTCAATCTCGCTATAGGGCGCGAGCATGCCGCCGGCCTTGGCACTGGCGCTGGCGTTTTTGGCAGGGAAGCCAGCGGGGTCGTACAGCGTTACCACATGCCCGGCACGGCGCAGGTAAAGGGCGCTCATCAAGCCTATAATGCCAGCCCCCACAATTGCAATGTCCTGGTGTATTTTGTTGCTCATTTTGTGCTCACGCTTCCTTTTTACGCCGGCATTATCCGGATCAGGTTCCAGGAGTATAATCTCAGAACTGCGCTTTAGTGATGGGCTGCGCAGAACACCTCCGGTGAGTAATCAGCTGCAGCATATTAGATAGAAGGCGCAAGAGTCAATCATGGTTGCTTTTTTAGCTTTGCGGGTGTTTAGTGGTTTTATCCAAACACAATATCGGGGGATTTACGCATGGGTCGCGTCGTTACTTTATTTTCCATTTTTACATTCATTATGGGCTGTTTTATGCTGATATTGCCTGTGGCAGCGCATGCCAAGAGCACCAGCGATATCAATCATCAGGGCTGGTATGAAGTTTCTGGTGAAAAGCTCCCTCATAAGAAAATCCAGCAAGTGATGTGGAAAGATGTTCAAAGCGATTGTGAGCCCTGCAAGTACTTGGTGATGGAATATAATTTCGCGATGCAGGAAGTTCTACGCCGCCGCTATCTTGTGAAGCTTTATCGTGAGATGCAAAGCAATCAAGACGAGAACTATGTCGAACTTTTTAAAGACCAATCCAATGTCAGAGAGGGAGGTGAGTTAGGCGCAGCGGGTATTCGGATTGGTGAGATTTTGGAGCGCGCGGAGAAAGATAAAAGTTCTCGGGATTGGTCTGAGGCAAATGTTAAAATTGCCGAGAACCGGGCGCAGCGGCTGCGTGAACTGATTGCAGACTGTGAAAAGCAATGCACCGGCGGCAAAACAACCAAGATTAAAATCGGCGGACAGCCGGAGATTAAAGGCACTGATCCCAAGGGTGTTGACGATACTTACGAATACACCCCGCCGAAATGGTGGAAGGGCCCATTCGATAGTGTGTGCTGGAAATGTGAAAAGCTGGCCAAGGAGCTGAATGAACGCATCCCGCATGAGATTAAAATTCGTGAGATCGAGATGGCGCATCGCAAACGGTTGGAAAAAGATCTGGCCAATGAATACGAGGACGGGAAAATGGCCAGCACGCTGCAGGCTGAAATTTACCGTCTGGAAGACCATTACAAGAAAACGCTGAAGCTTTATAATGACTGCATCAAGACCTGCAACAAAAAAACAGCCTGCGCGGCGCCGAAGAGCGGTTACAAAGCCATTACGGTTGGGGCAAATGATCAGGTTGGCAGCGGTGCGCAGTTTGAAAACGCAGTGAAGGATCAGGCCAAAGGTATGGCTATGGGGGCTATTGGCGGTTTGCTGGGCGGGTCCGGTGTGTCTTTGGGGGGTGGAGGCTCCGGGCAAAAGGGCCCGAAGCTGGATAAAGACCCGACAGCGGGAAGCCGCTTTAACGAAGGCTCTTTTGGCGGTGTGGATTTCGGCGTGCGCGGCGGATTTAATGGCGACGGGCAGCTGGTCGTGAGTTTTGATCTGGACGATGTGCCCGGTGACGGCACGTTCCACGCGCAATGGATTGAGGATTCCGAAGGGCATATTTACCGCCCTGTGCGTTATCTGATTTTTGAGCTGTATCAGGATTGGAAGCTGACGGTCTGGTGGACGGAGGACCGTTACGTTGATGGGGAGCATGTTTATCATGATGAGGGCGAAGAGATTACTTACGGCCGGAATGAGCTGGGCACATTTGCTCTACGCTTTGCCGGTGAGAAGGGGATCGAGAACAGCATCTGGCATATGCTCGGTTTTGAAACCGCGGTGAAGGGCGTGAAGCGCCTGGGTACAGTATACGATATTCCTGATGAGGTGTTGGGCGGGCCGTGTCCGCTGCGTCTTGTGACGCATGTTACAGAGCCGAAGAAAGATCCGGTTACCACTATACCGCTTTTGGGCGATATTCCGATGATGGGGGAGTTGTTTAGAGGGCGCGATAGTTTGCCAAAGAAAAACCTTCAGATTCTGGTGACTCCGCAAATTCTTGATGCGGCAGAAGAATAGGATAAATTTTTATGCGCTATCTCATCACTCTGGTTTTTTTCTTTCTGGTTGTTTTAAGTGGTTTATCCAGCCCGGGCTATGCGGGCAATAGCTGCACGTTCTGCCCGCCGCTTTATTGCGAAAATCCAGATGTGGCGCGTGAGGCCATAGAGCGTAAGAAAAACAATGCGCGCGCCCAAGGCTTGCCGGAACGTTTGATTACTCTGTTTGATCGCTTGCCGCCCTGTTTGGGATGTATTGAGACAACCCCGGATTGGGTGCACATCACTTGGCGCGTTGATGCCGATGCGTTCGAGGATGATCGCGGTTATCCGCCCGGCTATGAGGTTCGTTCCATGCCCTGGAGCGCGGATGTTGAAAAGAGAGTCCGCGATGATATGCGCCGCGGCGTGGTCACTGAATATCACATTTTGCATTATAGCGGCCCGCCGTGTAAATGCTGCGATGATAGCTCTGAAGAATCTTACCGGGACTGGCAGGGTTATCTTGATGCGCCGGGCGAGAGCATTAGCAACTATAACGAAGATTTTGATTTTCATCCCAATGTGGGGATCAGCTTCACCAGCCCGCGGAGCCTCGGGAATGATCCCAAAGACCTCACCGAAATACCGGAGAGTTTTCAGCGCCCGGACACCTTGAGCGCGCCACCGATTGAGGAGTTTATGGACCCGCCTGTGCGCGTTGTGCAGGTGATGTGTAAAGACTGTCAAAATCTGGCTGATGAGTATAATGCGCTGGGGAGCAAGTTGAATAAGATGCGTAGCCAGATTGCAGAGTTAAAGCGTGACCTGGTCTATGAACGTCAATTGATCAACGCTGTTTGGCTGGAGATTGAAGGTCTTAGCAAGACGGCTTATACTCCCGCAACAGGGCGCAAGCGCGATCAGCTTTACGATGAGCTGGGCGGCCATCAGCGTTCCCTTGATCGGCGTAAGAAAAAGCTGGATGAAAAACTGGAAGAGCGGGCGGAGCTTGAGCTACAGCTTGCAGATGTCATGGCGCGTTTGAAAATATGCGAGGAAACGCAGTGTAAGTCTGTGAAGGAGACAAAAACAGAATGTCCTGCACCATCTAATCTGGCGTCTATCACCGTTGGGCCGAATGATAAAGTTGGCTCCGGGGCTGCGTTTGAGGATAAGTTGAAAAGCCAGGCCAAGGGTGCCGCGATGGGCGCGATTGGCGGATTGCTCGGTGGTTCCGGAATTTCTTTGGGTGGCGGCAGTGGCTCTGGCCAAAAGGGCCCAAAGCTGGATAAAGATCCGACCAAAGGCAAGCTTACAGATTTTGTTGATAATGCGCCGGGGCTTGAACATATGGCGGGCGTTGAGGCCGGGGGACGGTTTGATGTTATCGGCGATGATGTTTTTGTCACTGTTGATCTGGACGATGTTCCAGGGGATGGTA
>CAYGSN010000039.1:0-12827 GCA_964352675.1 uncultured Pseudobdellovibrionaceae bacterium | reverse complement strand
TGAAATGCGCCTGAAAACGCTTGGCCAGCTTGTCGCTGTCCTTATCGGCCAAGCGGCGGGGAAAATACTCCATGATCAGCGGGTCGTTGTTAATGCGGGCGAAAGGCTCAAAATCCTCTTCGCGCCATTCCCGCAGAATCAGCCGGTCAGTTTCCAGATGTGACATAGAATCTCCTTATTGAATTGAAATCATAGGGGAAAGCCTGCGCCGAACCTATTAAAACCTGAGGCTCATCCACAAGTATGATGATGAAATATAACTACGGTACCAGAAAGATTACTTCTCGGAGAACATGCGGTCGAAACGCTCGCCCATTAGGCCGCTCCAGCCCTTTTTGACGTTGCAGCGCTTTTCCTGTTCTTTGGGCTGGAATTCCATTGTGAATTGTAGCTTCAAGCCTTTTGAGCCACGCAGACCCAGACTATTGCTTCCCCATTGATAAGACACAATCCCTCCGTTTCCGCCAACATCACAACCATTCAGGGCCAAAGCCGTTTCCAACTCTTCAGGATCCTGACTATAGGTGAAATTATACTGACCGGTGGAAGCAACGTTCGGCACCGGGGCATTCGGGTGATACGCTGCTGCACGATAAGGCTTTTCAGCTTGATCAACCTTATCACGTGGGGCTTTCGAAATTTCTGCACCCACATTCCCCGCAGCCGGCTCAATATCCTGCACATTCCGTGGCGTGGCTGAATACGCCAGAACTTTAACGGGTCTATATGCTTGCATTCTGGGATTTTCAGCCATCGCCAGCTGCGTAATCGGCTCACGCGCCTGCACCTTCATATGCGGCCGCAGATAAGGCTCGTCGGCTTGCGCGCCTGAAAACATGGCGTGCGTCGAAGTGGTATTACAGGCGCCCAGCGCCAATAATGACATCGCCAACAAAGCGGCGGCTATAAATTTCTCAAAATAAGGCGTTCCGGCCTGTGAACGTGACATGGCTCTCTCCATCTATTTATGTTAACATGCGATTAAAATTAAATGCAATTTTAGGTAAATTGAAGGAATTACGCAGGAACGCGAGACAAGGCCAATCTAGCAGAACAAGTCTTAAAAAATGGTTTATAAAATTGATTTAAACCATTTTAATTGCGTTAATTTATATTGCGACTTCCTAGGGTTTCGATACGCAGAATATCGGAACGACAAACCGCTGCGCAAGAGAAATCAGTGATCGGCGAACAAAGATAATTTTTATGCCAATACCTTCTTTCAGTATACATTAAAAGTTAACATAATTTCCAATCCGAAATATTTTGTGAACAACTTCCGCGCATTATTGCCTGTGGAAAAGGAATGAAGCACGCTGACTTACGTGCCGATCTGGTGTAGACTTAAGGTTATGAGACGCCTTCTGGTGCTGTCCTGCGCCGCTTTCATTTTCCAGTCCGTATCGCCCGCCCTTGCCGTTGATGCACAAGAGCTGAAAGTCAGCCGCGTGGGCGACCTCTATATGGGCTGCGGGGCGCTCTCACGGGAAGCTACGCTGATGCGCGATATCATTTTCACCACACAGGACATCAAGAACAACAGGGAAATGGAGTCTATGGGTATTTCCGCTGCCGGAGCCATAGGTTCACTCCTTATCGGCACAGCCACGGGCGGGGTCGGCCTGGCTGCCGCCGGTTTTATGCTCGACAGAAATGCCGAGAACGGTTTGGAAAAAGCCGATAGCGTTCAGGATACTGCTGAACAGCGCCGCACCTTTGTGATGGGAATTTACAACGCCAAAGGCTGTTACGGTCCAATTGAACATGCCATGGCCTCACCGGACGAGTATGAACCTCTGGATCAAATGGTTGCCATCGAACCGGCCAGTGGCGAATCCACAGAAACAGCCGGAAATGATTATAACGACTAGAAAATGACTAGGGCTTTATAACCGCGCCTGTAGCCATATCCACCAGAATATCCATTTGCTCTCCGCTATCGGTCTTGAAGGCAACCAGGTAAACAGGTTTGTGTTCGTACGTGCTTTGTAAAATTTTAAAATCGCGGGCTGGCGGCGCATGGTCGATTGCAATCTGCAGCGCCTGATCCTTGCTTATACCACCCTCTGGCGGCACAACGCGTTCTACATTCCGGCTATTGTTCCACAACTCATAAGGCGATTTCTCTGACTCTGCAGGGAGAGGCGCAGCTTTGGGCGGAGCACTCGCTTCCGTTACCTGGGGCTGTATCGGAGGAACAGGTTTCGGCTTTGGCGGTTGAACAACCTTGACCTGAGGAGGCGCTGCCAAAACCTCCTCGGCAGAAGGCTTCAAAATCTCAGGCTGTGCAGAAACAGGGCTGTCCTCAGCCTCTGGAATATCTTCCGCTGTTGCCGCACGTGGCGCAGAGAAAATAACAGACTCCCCTTCCCGCCTGACTTCAGTGGGGTTTGCAGGGGTAGTTTTCACAACAACATTCGGCGCGGCACGCTCCGCGGAAGACGCAGGCGGCAGGGGATTGTCAATCTTGACGCTCTTCTTCGAACCATCACTGCCGATCACGGTAATCGTACCCTGCGCGAGGGCGGGCACTGCGAAAAGAAAAACGGCGATAAAGATAAAAAAATGCATCAAGGGCAAGTATAGGGGGATTGCCGGGCGCTTATCAAACAAAAACCACTGATCCAAGCGCAAGCGCCAAAAGAATTATCCCGCCTCGCGTAGGCCCGGAGCGTCACCCCGGCCTTCTTCAAGCAGAGCTTCACCTTCTGCAACCATTTCCTGCAGATTTGCAACATTCGCAGCCATGGCGTCCCTAAACCTTGATTCCATATCATTGGGGTCCCGCGTCGTCACCGAAGGAATTTTAAGCCCGGTCTCCTGTGTAAAAGAGGCAATAATCGCGGAACGCACTTCATCTCTTCTGGTAAGGGAGTCCTGTTTAATATCCCCCATCACCTGCCGGGAAACACCGGACCTTAACAATGCGGCTTCAACATATCGCATGACATTCCCTTTCTGGGTGCCAATCTCTTTTGCAATATCTTCAAATGAGGTATCGCTCTCCAGATACCTACATGTTGCGGCAAATGATTTGTCTCCATTGTTTCTAAATTTGCTTCTCAACCACGTTTTAAACTCCCGGCTGCCAAGGATGCTTTTTGCCTGATCTTCGGGAATCGAAGCCGAGGATGCAAATGTTTGAGCCACAAGAGATTGCGGAGAAAGTTGTGGGCGCTCTTCCATCGCTGACACCGCAGGCGTTGCAATAACATTAGGCCGCGCCTGCCTGTATTGATCATAGAGCATATGCCGCAACACACCGCGATCAATGGTCAGGTCGTCATCTCTTTTACCCAGGAAATGGCCTGGAATTTTTGTCCATTCCGAAGCCCGGCGCAGGGATTGGTCCATACTGCCTGGCTCCAGCCCTATAAGAGTGGCGATTTCTTCCTTGCTCAAATTGGTCTGAACATACATTCGCAAAGCATTATAGGATTTTATCACCATTGAAGGATATAAACTATCGAACCAATTGGTAAAATCGGCACCTTGCAACGTCCGTTCAATCTCGGCACCATCTGTATCGCTCAATTCCGGTGTTTTTAGAGTGCGGAGCGCTTCCTCAAGAGAATCTGACGGCGCACCGGCGGCATCGGTAAAACAAGTCGAACTCATTCTGAGTTCAATCCCTTTGTTCAAAACCTTTTGGTAACGATCGGCCATAGCACGCTGCAGATCTTCATGACTGACCGTAAAAGAGCTTGGCCCGGCCGGGCCAAGCAAGTCCCCCGGCAGGCCAAAACGCTCAAAACTTAAGCGAAGAGATTGCCCCAGTTGGCCTTTGGGCAATGTCAGACTTTGTGCAATTTCCTCTCTGGACGCCCCGGTTTCCAAGAACATCCGTGCGGCTTCCTGGGCCTTATTGATGGCCCGGCCACCCTTGGGGGGCCTGAAATGGCTGTCAAACCATTTTCTAAACCCGTCGTCCTTCATAACCTCATGCGCTTCTTCCGCGCTTGCCGTAAATTCTTCCGTCCGCACATCGACCTTCGGCGCTACAACCTCCGGCGTGGAAACCTCCGGGGCAGAAACGACGTCTTTAACCAGTTTCTGCAGTTGACCTACATCTACTTTTAATTCCCGCAATCGCGGCTCAGGCGAATGGCTGGAATGCCACAGCGGTCCTTGGTTTTTTATATAGGCCAGCGGGCTAAAATTCGCCTCATCATCGCCGGACAACCACAACGCCTCATTTTTGCGCGCAGTTGCCATCTGCTCCAGCCTGTCCTCTCTTGTTTCTTTAACCTCCGGACGCAGAACACCCACGGAGGCAAAAGCGCTCGTGAAGCGGACCAGAAGGGGATCGCAATAAACAACATCCTCTGGAGAATTTAGATAGGGGGATGAAAGTATGTCCCTCGGGTGTAGACTGTCCTCTGCAATAAAGTTATAAGGCTCAATGTATAAGATACTGAGCAGTTTTTCCGCCAGATACAGCCCCTCCTCCGACATCTCAAAAGTCGATTTAATGTCGGGAAATTCTGCAGCGATGCCCGCATTGCCCAGCTCGTCATCCGGCACAGCCTGCGGACCGTAGCGCAGCCGCAGGCAATATTTGATCAGATCCGCATCCGGTGCTTCACAATTGGCCTTGATATTTTTTAACTCGGCGGCCCAGTCGAAGCTTTCGCCCTCATCTTCCACGCGGGCGAGGCGGTCCTCCATATCTGCGTGATAGACGACCCAGCGCATTTCCGAATAAAGCTTCTTCATATACGGGATCGCCTGCGCCTGGAAATCTTCTTCAGACATCTTTGCGCGCTGATCTTTCAAAATCTGCTTTTCCGGGGACAAAAGATCACGCCGGCCGCCAACATCCGGCGTAACATAGTCCATTATCGGCTCTACATACAGAGTCCGCAGGCGCTCCTTCCGATCCATGGACATGGTAAAAGCCCTGCCCTTGTCATCCATTTCCGTACTTCCGGCGACATAGCCCGAAGCTTCTGCTCTTTCTGATAGATTTGTGCATTGTGCTGTCTCCAGCATGGCGGACTTAGAACTCATAGTTACTCAACCTTACTCTAGTCTTTTTTCTAGCAAATAGTTATGTACAAATTAATGGATTAAGGTAACGGCCTAGCATCAAAAAAATTTTCTGTAAAGACAAAAAATATAAAAAATGAGTTATATTTGATGCATTATGAGCAAAAAACAACCTTTCATGATTTTTTTTCTTTTCGACCTCTGCGATGCCTTTTAACCAGAAAACATTCCTCGACCTCTTGAAAATCAACGCTCATTAGAAAGTTCTGAATTATGGCCTCCACTAACATTAGGGCGCCTGCCCTCAGCCTTTCTATAACTCAAAAAGTTATCCACAAAGTTGCCGCAGTTCCGCATGCATTCACACCCTCCAAATCCGGCCTGTGAAACAAAAAGATTGACGTATGTGCATTTATCTGCGATTAATATCCGCACGTTTGATATTAATACGACTATACGACACGACTTTTTTAAAGACGGCCCCTCCTAAACGCAAAAGGATTTCGGCCTACGGAATTTTCCCCTTTCAAAAAAATCTGTTTGATAAACGTTCATCAAGCACAACACAAAAAGCCCGCACGCGCTGTTGCATGCGGGCATTAACCGAATTGCTTTAAAGGAGATAATTTCATGGCAAAAGGTACAGTAAAATGGTTCAACCCAAACAAAGGCTTCGGCTTTATCGAACCTGAAGATGGTGGCAAGGACGTGTTCGTTCACATCACAGCCGTTGAGAAATCAGGCATTGGCAATCTTGCCGAAGGCCAGAAGATCGAATACGACATTCAGGAAGAAAAAGGCAAGCAGTCCGCAACAAATCTGCGTAAGGCGGCTTAATGACTGTCGTAATAAAAAGGCGGCCCATACAGGCCGGCGATTACGGCAAGGAAACGTCTTCAAAGCCAGATACCGCACCAGGGAAGCAGAACTCAAAACCTGAAACCGACGGCAGGAAAACACTGGCACTGTGGTCGAACAAAAACTAGACCGCACCTGTAGAACAAAACATAACGGCCCTTCAGAGATGAGGGGCCGTTTTTTGTATGGGCCCAGTGGGCCCGTTTTGTGAAAGCCGGTGGGCCCACCGTTTTTGTTTATAAATCAGAGTATTGCACGGAATCGGGCCCACTATAGGGTGTTTTGCGGCGTTTATCCTCTGCGCGCGCCGCCCCCAGCATATCCTCCAGCCGCTGCGCCGCTTTCGGGTGCAAAATCACCGCCGCCACAGGCTCTTTATTACGGTTGAGGATCACCCCCTTGCACCGCCCCTCCTCCATCGCACGCAGATAGCGGGCAATATTGCTCTTAAATTTATGGATGGTGGTTTCGATATATTCGGGCTCATGGGACATATGAGCATTATAGGAATTTATTCCCAATCATATACTTTACTGCACAAAAGACTCGCTCATACGGGGGAATCGTAGTATGAAAGGGGTATGCGCGCGCCTAAATCTACATATTTTGTCTCTATTATTGGGGTCGGCTCTTCAAAGGCGGTCCCGTGGATGTTAGAGCAGCAGGCTTCTTCTTCTGAGTTTTGGGTAAATCTACCGTGGGGCTGGTTAGCAACCTGCTTTGTCGCTTTTCTAGTGGGGCAAATTGTACAAGATATTTTCAATTCAAATTCTTGGATAAGACGCAATATTGCGGACATCAGGAAATTATTTATTATACAAAATGTTAACATCTTTTCTGAAAACAAAGACGGGTTTGAATGGTTTGAGGTTCGGGTTAAATTAAAATTTATTAGAAATACCAAAGCCGCTAGAATAATTTTTGAGGTTGAGCAAAGCGTAAACGTACCTCACGCTAGGAAAAAATTTGTCCTCTTTTCGAAAAATGCACAAACTTTAGACCAAAATAAAGAGCAATCATTCACCATTGCTATTATTCCTGATAAATCTCCTGAAGGTGAGGCGCTTGGCTATCAGTGCTGGGGCAACAGACTTAGAAAATCAGGCGATATTGATGGTATAAGAAGCCTTTCGGATGGAACTGAATCTTTTTTAAAAATAACTATAAAATCTGGTTTCTTTTTTCAAGAAGAGCGCATTTTTATTGCAGTGCCAAACCAAAACTGGCATCACGCAGGGCGCGTATGGCTAACGCATAGCCAATCTGAATACCTTGAAATATTTCCAAAAGGTGATGTTGATGTCAAAAAATAAAGAAAAATTGCAAGACGAAAATAGGCGCGATGAAGTTCTAAAGCGAATGCTCGAAACCCCTCCCAAGCCCAACAAGCCGATTAAAGACCGGGAATCGGATAAAGACCAGAATGATTGTGATCTTGACGCTCGGTAATCAGCTATGCGTACATTAGGCGCTTGCCTTCTGCGCCTTTTAAAGCCAGCGTAGCGCGTTCATCGTCTTTTAGATCGCGGGTGTTATATCTAAAGTCAAACTCACTTAGATAACGCTGCAAATGGCGCTCTGAACAGTGCTGGTAAACACCTTTCATGCCACGCTTAAACACGCTAAAGAAGTTTTCAACATTGTTTGTCGTTACGCCATCACGCCAGTACTCCCCGGCACTGTGTTTTACCTTTTCATGCGCGGCAAATTCATCGCCTGATTTTGTGTAAAGGCGGCTTTCGTCTGTATATAAAGTGCTTTCCGAATGTACGTTTTTCTTCAAAATATCACGTACAGTATCAGCATCCGCACGATCAACGTGGAATGTGCGAGCTTTACCTTCGCTTACCAAAGACACAACGGATAACTGGCTAGAGTGTGATGGCTTGCCGCGCTTTGTGCGTTTTTGCACAACCGCCTTTTTACCGAAATACGTTTCATCAGCCTGTACGGACTTACCGTTACCGCCCATAGGCGGCAGGTTAGTGTCATTCATAGCCTCGCGAATACGGTGAGCCATAAACCATGCTGATTTATAGGTCACGCCAAGCATACGGTGAAGCTGGTGTGCGCTCATACCTTTTTTAGAAGCCGCCATAAGGTGTGTAGCTAGCACCCATTTATGCAAGGGAATGTGTGAGCGCTCATAAACCGTTCCTGTACGGACGGTAAAGCGTTTGCGGCAATCACCACAAAGGTAATAACCTTGAACCTCTTTAGGCTCAGGATTGGTTTTAGAGGGCTTGCTCATCATTTTTGTTGGCCTGCACTTTTCTGTACCGCCACAATGAGGGCAGCTTACGCCATCAGCCCATCTTATTTGCTCTAGGTGTTGCCTTGCGGCTTTTTCATCATGGTATATTTTATCTGTAATGTTCATACTATTATAATAGCAAGAACACTGTGTGCAGTCAAGTATATAATTAGGAATTTATTCCTTTGGTGTCAATGGCGTCTTACATAAAAAATTCCTTTACAGCTCAAAAATGTATGATTATGTTTACACCCCTATCAAAAATTTAAAAGGATTGCGTATCATGGACACCATCACCAGTTTAAGCCCCGCATTTAAAAAGCGTTTGGAACAACTCACTGCACTCAAACACTTACCCGCTTTACCACATTGGGGACAGCAGGTTGATCGTTTACTCAATGAATTTGGACAAAATCTGGCTGATCTGGATACGGACAGGTTTTTACAAATACTCCATGAATCAGAACGTGTCCTGAAAGTTTACGCTGCTGGTGTAGAAGATAATGAAAGCTTTCTAAATGCACTAAACAAAGCACAGATTCCGATGTGGGAAAGTTACGACGCGCCACCAGCAGAGGATAAGTTACAAGAAGCGCTAGGCGATCGCCTTTATAACATTGATCGAGCAAAAGGTAATCCCCCTTATGCAATCGTAAGAATTGGCAACCAAACCCGAACTATAATGCCTCACGTTGTGGGAAGGCTTTTAGAGGAGGATATTCCTTTTGATGTGGATTTCAAGGAGCCAGACTTTGACCATTTACTTATAAATCATGCAGATAATGATGGCATAAAAAACCTTGCCGCTCTCTACGTCAATAAAATGGCGCCCGCAACAACTGTTATCGCAGCCTATACAACAGAATCGAATATTGCGGCAGACCCTGAAAAAAGTAGACTTTATGGAGCAGAAGCAGCGCCTGTTAGCCAGCGGGTCACGTCAGGCGATTTATATTATACCTTGACCCTTGTTCCAACACAGGAAGATGCAGAAAGAGACGGTATCCCCTACGAAGATTACGTGAAGCTATATTTTGAAATGTGTGACCAGCCTTGGGATCAAATTTCAAAAGCGCAGGCAGAGCATTTAATTCCTAAAGTAAATGCCGCAAAAACAATTCGTATCACAAATGATGACGGCACGGATGTGAGGATGTCTTTAATGGACGAGCTTGGACAAGCATTTACATGTGCCAATAGTGTTGTTGCTAAAAATGTACCCGGAGCTGAGGTTTTTACTGCACCGCGCAGGGATAGTGTTGAAGGCGTTATCGTTTCTAAGGGTCGGTTTGCAACAAAATCAGACTCCAGCAAAATTATTGAAAACTTGACGCTTCGTATTGAAAAAGGACAAATCGTTGATTTCACGGCAGAAAAAGGTGGTGAACACTTTCAAGAATATTTAGATCGCGATCCTAACAACGCATATGTTGGAGAGTTAGGAATTGGAACAAACCCGCATTTAGGTCGCCATGTTCTTAATATTTTACTTGTCGAAAAAATTGGTGGGAGCTTTCATTTAGCATGGGGCGATTGTTACCAATATACTGAGTATGAGGGCGTACCCGTTAACGTTTCAAATGGAAACAAAACAAAGACTGGAGACCATTGGGACATCACCACAATGTTGCGCGGTCATGGCGGAAAAATGTTTCTTGATGATGAACTGGTCATGGATAACGGCAAATGGCGGGATCCGGAGCTGGCTGTACTAAATGAAGGATGGGGAGCTGTGCCTGTGGAGCAGCGCCCTAATTATTGGAAGGGTTTTGATAGATATGACGAGAACGGCAACGCTTTATGGTCTACTCCACCACAAGCCTATGACAGCAAACATGAGCCTATAGGACACGGTTAAAGCCCCAACCCCGCATCTTCCAGCTTCTTAACCTGATCGCGCAGTTTGGCGGCCTCCTCGAATTCCAAATTCGCGGCGTGGTCGTGCATTTGTTTTTTAAGTTTTTCGATATGTTTCGCGAGCGCGGCGGGGTCGTGTTCGAATTCCTGCATGGCGGAGTCGTGGAGCATTGTGCCGCCGGGGACATTGACGCGGTCGGCTTGTTCGAAGACGCTGTCTAGGATGGAGCTTAGGTTTTTCTTGATGCTTTCGGGGGTGATGCCGTGCTCGGCGTTATATTCGAGCTGTTTATTGCGGCGGCGGGTGGTTTCGTCTATGGCGTATTGCATGGAGTCGGTGATTTTATCGGCATAGAGGATGGCTTTGCCCTCCAGGTTTCGGGCGGCGCGGCCGATGGTTTGGATGAGGGATGTGCGGGAGCGCAGGAAGCCCTCCTTATCCGCATCGAGGATCATCACGCGTTTGCATTCGGGGATGTCGAGGCCTTCGCGCAGGAGGTTGATGCCGACGAGGACGTCGAATTCGCCCTTGCGCAGATCCTGCATAATCTCAATCCGCTCCAGCGTATCCACATCGGAATGGATGTAGCGCACGCGGATATTATTTTCACCCAGATATTCGGTCAGCGCCTCGGCCATTTTCTTGGTCAGCGTGGTGACGAGGAGCCGCCCTCCCCCGGCGATCACCTCGCGGGCCTCGTGCATTAGATCATCGACCTGATTGGCGGTCGGGCGGATTTCGACGGGCGGGTCAATCAGGCCGGTGGGGCGCACGACTTGTTCCGCGCTAATGCCGCCGGATTGCTCCAGCTCCCACGCATTCGGCGTGGCGGAGACGAAGATGGTCTGGCCGCGGATTTGGTTCCATTCCTCGAATTTCAGCGGGCGGTTATCGACCGCGGCGGGCAGGCGGAAGCCATATTCGACCAGTGTGGATTTGCGCTGGAAATCGCCGTTATACATGGCGCGGAGCTGGGGGATCATGACGTGGGATTCATCGAGGAACATGATCGCATCATCGGGCAGATATTCAATCAGGGTCGGCGGCGGCTCGCCGGGCGCGCGGCCGGTCAGATAACGCGAATAATTCTCGATGCCGGAGCAAAAGCCGGTGGCGGTGAGCATTTCGAGATCGAACTGCGTGCGTTGATCTAGGCGTTGGGCTTCGAGGAGCTTGCCCTCCGCCTCGAACTGCGCAAGGCGGGTTTTGAGATCAGCCTTGATGTTCTTGATCGCCTGCGCCATGGTCGGGCCCGGCGTGATGTAGTGGGAATTGGCGAAGATGCGCACACCCTCCAGCGCATCAAACTTCTCCCCGGTCAGCGGATCAAATTCGGTGATCGCTTCAATCTCATCCCCGAACAGGGAAATGCGCCAGGCGCGATCCTCAAAGTGGGCGGGGAAGAGCTCAACCGTATCGCCGCGCACACGGAACGTCCCGCGCTCGAAGGCGATGTCGTTGCGGGTATATTGCAGCTCCACCAGACGGCGGATGAGATCGTCGCGCGCGATGGTTTCCCCGGCGGTGATGGGGAAGGCCATCGCCATGTAATCTTCCTTCGAGCCAATACCGTAAATACAGGAGACCGAGGCCACGATGATGCAATCGCGCCGCTCGAACAACGCGCGGGTGGCGGCGTGGCGCATGCGGTCGATTTGCTCATTGATCGAGGAGTCTTTCTCGATGAAGGTATCGCTGCGCGGGACATAGGCCTCCGGCTGGTAATAATCGTAATAGGAGACGAAATATTCCACCGCGTTGTCGGGGAAAAAGCTTTTGAACTCGCCGTATAATTGCGCGGCCAGCGTTTTGTTCGGCGCGAGGATGAGCGCGGGGCGCTGCAATTCCTGAATCACATGGGCCATGGTGAAGGTCTTACCCGAGCCGGTCACGCCGAGGAGCGTTTGATCGGTGAGCCCATCGCGGATACCGGCGCAGAGTTTTGCGATCGCCGTGGGCTGATCCCCGGCCGGGGTGTATTCGGAATCGATGCGGAAGGGCGCGGAGCGGTCAAATACCGCCGGACCGATGAGGGGGCGCTCATTATTCGGGATCATCTCGTTTTTCATGAAGATAGATATAAGCTGTTACAAAAAAGATGCAAACTTCCAGTTACAATAATTGACATAATTATAAATATGATGTAACGTGCAGTCATCTTTAAAAAAGAGGCTAAAATGAAGAATATAAAAGCTTTTGGGCAAAACACATTAAGAACAGCCTGGCACACTACAGTTGCTACAACCATCGCTGGCTGTATAGCAGGCGCAGCAGCTTTTGCCTTCCGCGCCCCACTTGAAGACTATATAAACCAACGTGTGCAAGCAGAAGTGCAAGCAGCAAGTGAAACTGTAGCAAACAACGTAACGCAAAAACTCTTGCCGGACGTTTTAGACTCCCTCAAACAAGATGTTATTCCAGAATTTGAACGCTCTTATAGGGACGCGATTTTGCCGGAGTTTCTAGAGGGCGTGAAAGATCGTATAATTCCTGAATTAAGAGAACAGGCAAGAGAGGAGTTTGAAGCCAACAGGCATTTATTTTCAAACCCGCTCTACAGATTTCTAGCACCCTATGGTGTTCCTTCTTCTCAAGAACTTGATAGCACACCTTTAATGACCCCTTCTGCTGAATAACAACAGTATTGATTAATCCTAAATAAAAAAATGGGGCCCGAAGGCCCCACAGGTGAAATTTAGAAACGCAGTTTTGTTATTTCTTTTTAGCTACTGCTTTCTTTTTTGCAGCAGGCTTCTTGGCCGCTGTTTTCTTTTTAACAGTCGCCTTTTTAGCAGCTACTTTTTTAGCAGCAGGTTTTTTAGCAGCTGGCTTTTTGGCAGCTGGCTTTTTGGCAGCTGGCTTTTTGGC
>CAYGSN010000038.1:0-14353 GCA_964352675.1 uncultured Pseudobdellovibrionaceae bacterium | reverse complement strand
CCTCGGTTGTGGTCCGAGTTGTCGCGGGTTCGAACCCCGTCAGTCGCCCCATTTATTCCAACACTCCAAAAAGGAGCTTTGACCGTGAGCGCCCATATCCTGAAATTCAAGAACACGACTGAGTTTTTCAAATTTATCGATACGAATGAAATTGAATTCGTTGATTTCAATTTCACCGATCTGCGCGGAAAGTGGCAGCACACAACCCAGCATGTCAGCACGCTGGACAAAGACCTGCTGGAGAGCGGCATTTTCTTTGACGGATCTTCGATTGCGGGTTGGCAGGAAATTCATCAATCAGACATGGTGGCGCGCCCTGATCTTGGGAAAGTGATGGTTGACCCCTTCGCCGCACAAAAGACGATCAAGATTTTCTGTGACATTTCCGACCCGGAAAGCGGCAAGACTTATAACCGTGACCCACGATCCATCGCAAAAGCGGCCGAGAAATTTATCAAGGACAGCGGCATAGCCGATACAGCCTATTTCGGACCGGAAGCCGAATTCTTTATTTTCGACGATGTTAAAATCCATATGGAGCAAAACCGTATCGGGTTTGAGATCGACAGCGAGGAAGGACCGTATAACGCCGGGCGTCACTATGACACCGGCAATATGGGGCACCGCCCGAAAGTCAAAGGCGGATATTTCCCGGAAAGCCCGATTGACAGTCTGTCTGACATTCGCGGAGAGATGCTGACCGTCATGAATTCCATGGGCGTTCCGGTGGAAAAACACCACCACGAAGTCGCCCCCAGCCAGTGCGAACTTGGTATCCTGTATTCCACCCTGGTGGAAAGCGCCGACAACATCCAGATTTACAAGCATGTCGTGCATAACGTGGCCAACAGCTATGGCAAGACCGCGACCTTCATGCCCAAGCCTGTCTACGGCGATAACGGCTCCGGTATGCATGTGCATCAATCCCTGTGGAAAGGCGGCAAGCCACTATTCGCCGGAAACAGCTATGCCGGCCTGTCTGAAACCGCACTGTATTACATCGGCGGCATTATCCGCCATGCCCGCTCATTGAATGCCTTCACCAATCCATCAACCAACAGCTATAAGCGCCTGGTGCCCGGATATGAAGCGCCTGTGTTGCTGGCTTATTCTGCACGCAACCGTTCGGCGGCCTGCCGGATTCCATACGGTGCATCGGAAAAAGCCAAGCGCGTGGAAGTTCGCTTCCCCGACCCGACCGCCAACCCCTATTTGGCCTTCGCGGCCATGACGATGGCGGGCCTGGACGGCGTTGCGAATAAAATCCACCCCGGTGAAGCGATGGACAAAGATCTCTATGCCCTTCCGCGTGAAGAGCTTGAGGGAATTCCGACGGTCTGTCATTCCCTGCGCGCGGCACTCAGCGCCCTTCGTGATGATTACGAATACCTGCTCAAAGGCGATGTGTTCACCGAAGATATGCTGAATGCCTATATCGCATTGAAAGAGGAAGAGCTTGATCTTTATGAAACCATGGTGCACCCCGTGGAATACCACATGTATTATTCTTCATAGGGGTATATGCCGTTAAGACGGTTACTCGTAAAACGATTCCGCATTGACCTGCATATTGTCTAAAATCACCCTGAAGGTCTGGGTGTTTCTGGCCCACATGGGATAATCTTCATCGCGGGACGGGGTATAGACCGAGGCCATAATGTAGTAATCAAACGCATCGATCACGGCGACCCACAACTCAAACTGCAGATTGGGGTGATTGCTGTCGGTCAGCTTGTAAACTTTGATAACTGAAGACTCGACATATTCGTCGCCCTTGATATCTTTTTTTTGCTCCAGAACGTCGCCTAAAATCAGATCGCGCTCAAGAAAACGCTTTAGAAATTCTTTTTCCTCATTCTCCAGTGTATCGGCAATGTCATAGGACACGACTTTTACATCCATCTTCCCTTCCAGGAATTCCTGGCGCTTAATGATTTTGGTGTTCACAATGCGCGACTGGATATTCAGCAGCTCCAGCTCGATCAGGTCGATCGTGCGCATCGGTTCCGAGCGCAATTCCCATGACACGGGGTACTTGAAATTCATGATATCGAGAAAACGATACTCCTCCATTTTCTCGGCATACCCTTCAACATTGTTCCGGAGCTTAAAACTTTGAACAACCTGGACCTGGACCGGCCGCTCTCCCTTTGCGCCAGGGATGGGCATCACATAGTCGGTAATGACAGCATACGGGCCATTAATGGCTATTTTGGTGTAGATAAAAAAGGAATCGGCTTCCTCAACGGTGACGTAAATCCCCTCCGCCGTTTTCTCGTCAATGACGTTCATACCCTCCGGCGTGATACCGCGCTTGAGCAGGAATTGGATAAACCATTGCTCCGCGCTCAGATTATACTCCAGTCGGATAGCCTTGATGGATAGCGTGCTGCGCAAGCCATTGCTTGACGGACCGTAGAACATCGCCAGCTCGGTATAAATTTTATTGGTGATCGTCGCCTCTGTAAGATCTTCCGACTGCTTTTCCTCCCAGTCTTTCGGTACCCGAATGCTATAGGCGAGCGCCTCGTTGTCAAAAGGCTTAGATTCATGCAGGATTGTCTGTGTCTCAAACTCCTCCTGTGGGATAAGCTTGATATTCGGCATTTCCTTTTTAAAATCCTTGCTGATTTTAACGGCATGGGCGGCAGGAATCACCGCACATAGAGAAAGCGATAAAATCAAAAAAGCAAAAATTTTTCTATTTATTTTCAACATCTTAAATATTTTACAGCCTCTCTAGATAGAAACGGGAGTCCTGTTTTTATCAATCCTTACATAGGTAAACAGCCCTTCGGTTACCTTTTCACAGTGGCGTCCCTCCCGCCGATAAGCCCAGCTCTCTATCTTTATTGTAATCGATGTGGTGCCTGTTTTGGAAATTTCAGTATAGAAACTCACATCATCGCCAATGAAAACGGGCTTGTGAAAGCTCATCGCCTCTACCCCGACTGTGACAACCCGCGCATCTACGTATTTGTAAGCATGCGCCCCGCCAGCCAGATCCATCTGTGATAAAATCCAGCCGCCGAAAATATCCCCTTGCGGATTGGCATCGGCCGGCATGGCAATCACACGCAAAGTTGGAACACGTCCGCGCAGCTCTACAGGCTGGTCATCTTCTGTATTTCTAGAGCCGGAATTGGGAGGTGTCATTTTTAAATCCTGTGAATTGATTTGATTTGCGCTGGTTTTCGCGGTATTTGAACTCTATCCTTACCTTTTGTAAGTATGAATGGAATTGTATCAAAGTTAAAGAGTTAAACGCTTCATCACCATGTCCGACCTGTTCGCCAATAAAAAACCTTCTGATAAAAATGATTACGGTGCCGACAGCATTGAGGTGCTGGAAGGACTGGAACCCGTGCGCCGCCGCCCGGGCATGTATATCGGCGGGACGGATGAGCGTGCGCTGCACCACCTGGCCGGCGAAATCCTGGATAACTCCATGGATGAGGCCGTGGCCGGGCATGCGGACTGGATTGAAATTGCGCTGGAAGCAAATAACACGGTGGTCATCCGCGATAACGGGCGCGGCATACCGGTGGATGAACATCCAAAATTTCCTGGAAAATCTGCTCTTGAAGTTATTCTGACCACACTGCATTCCGGCGGAAAGTTTTCGAACAAAGCCTATGAAACCTCCGGCGGGTTGCACGGCGTCGGAATTTCAGTCGTCAACGCTTTGTCCGACGATATGTGGGTGGAGATCGCGCGCGATAAAAAACTCTACAGACAAAGCTTTTCCAAAGGGCATCCCACCTCGAAACTGGAAGATCTGGGCACGGTCAGCAACCGGCGTGGCACAACGGTGAGCTTCCACCCGGATCCGGAGATTTTTGGCAAAAAAGCAAAGTTCAAGCCTGGCTGGCTGCATCAGATGGCGCGCTCAAAAGCCTATTTGTATTCCGGGGTTGAGATACGCTGGAAATGCGATCCGTCCGTTATTCCGTCTGACAAGGACATACCGGCAGAAGCCGTGTTTCACTTTCCCGGCGGTCTGAAAGACTTCCTCGAAGCCTCACTGCATGAGCGTACGACAATCACCCCCCAACCTTTTTGCGGCAAAGCCGATCTGCCAGACAAACAAGGGCGCGTGGAATTTGCCGTCACATGGCCGGAAGATGGCGAAGGATTTTCGCACTCCTACTGTAATACCATCCCGACCCCGCAGGGCGGCACCCATGAAAGCGGCCTGCGCACCGCATTGGCGCGCGGCATCCGGAATTACGGCGAGATGACGAATGTCAAAAAAGCCTCTGTGATAACAGCCGAAGACATCGTATCAGGCGCGGCCGTGATCCTTTCACTGTTCATCAAGGAACCTCAATTTCAAGGGCAGACCAAGGAGAAACTGGCGAATGCCGAAGCTTCGCGGCTGGTCGATGCGGCGATCCGAGATCATTTCGATCACTGGCTCTCCAGCGACACGGCGGCCAGCTCCGGCTTGCTGGAAACCCTTATCGAGCGCGCGGAGGAGCGCCAGAGACGCCGCGATGACAAGGCCATGGCGCGTAAAAGCGCCACCCGAAAATTACGCCTTCCCGGAAAGCTGGCTGATTGTTCGCGCAACTCTTCGGAAGGTACGGAGATGTTTATTGTCGAGGGAGACAGTGCGGGCGGATCTGCAAAACAAGCCAGAAACCGTGAGACACAGGCCATCCTGCCGCTGCGCGGAAAAATCCTGAATGTGGTCAGCGCTACTGCCGATAAAATACGTGCGAACCAGGAAATTCAGGATTTGATCCTTGCCCTGGGCTGCGGCGCAGGAAAAGATTTCAATCTGGATAATCTGCGCTATGAGCGTGTGATTGTGATGACAGATGCCGATGTTGACGGCGCGCATATTGCCTCACTCCTTATTACCTTTTTCTATACTCACATGCGCCCGCTGATTGAGCAGGGTCACCTCTTCCTCGCGCAACCTCCTCTGTTCCGGCTTGCCAGCGGCACCCTGAGCGAATATGCGCGCGATGAGGCCCATCGTGACGAGTTGCTGGAGAGCGTCTTTAAGGGCAAGAGCAAAGTCGATATCAGCCGCTTTAAAGGGCTGGGCGAGATGCCCGCCAACCAGCTGAAAGAAACCACGATGAATCCAAAAACCCGTATTCTGTTGCGGGTGACATTGCCCGATGCGGCCGCCGCTCTGGGCCTGACCGAGGAGCTGGACGGCGAAGAACTGAAAGAAGCCGGTGATCCGCAGGCCGAGGTCGCAGATCTGGTCGAGCGCCTGATGGGCAAAAATGCCGATGCGCGTTTCCGCTTCATTCAGGACAACGCCGAATTCGTTGAAGAGATCGACGTTTAATCCCTTCCCGGCAGGGACGGGGTTTGCTATTCCTATTCCATGCGCAGATTTCTAATCATCGGCGGAATTTTTGTCCTCGGGCTGTCCAGCTTTCTGGCCACGCTGTTCTTCACGTATATCCCCGGACAGGCCGAAAAGAAAGCACAGCGTTTTGTTGCCGAGAGCGGTTTTGGAAAAGCACGCTTGCCGGAGCCGGAGCGCAAGGCAGGATGGATCATTTACCGTGACATTGCCCTGGATGAGGACGGATTTAGCACCATAGCAGAGATGAAAATCCATTACGGGCTGTTGGATACGCTTGTGCTGGGGCGTATTCATGCCTTGCATCTCAGGGGTTTGAAACTCACGGGAGAAATCACGGAAAGCCTGACCCCCGGCATCACACTTTCCGGGCATAACGGTCCGTTCGATCTGCGCACCCTGCCCTTTGAGAGGATTGTACTGGAAGACTCCCAGCTCTCCCTCCTTACTGAAAATTATGGCGGGTTGTTTTTCTCTCTGAACGGGCAGGCGCGGCGCAAAGGCGGCGCTTATGAAGTGCAGGCCAACATCAATTCCGGCCAGAACTGGCTTAGCTTTGAAAGCAAAATGAATGGATTGATCGGCCCTGAACGCTGGAATGCCGATTTTGAAATCCTGCAGGCAAAATTCAATATCCCCTTTCTGGACATGAAAGCCACACGCATGAATGGCTGGATGAATATATCGGGAGATCGATCCACCCCAACAAAAATTACATCCGAAATGCGCGCAGGCGGATTCCAGATCATGGGGATGCCCTGGCAAAACACCTCTATAGCTCTGGAGCTTGTCGGTGGTGTGATGAAGCTTTTCTCAGAAAGCCGCTCCCTCGGTGACGGCGCTCTGGAATTTCTCCTGAATATCTACCGGAATCACGATGCGCCCCCTCTTATTTCCGGGGAGATACACGCGGAAGAATTCAAGGCGCTGGATGAATATCTTGCGGGATGGGCAGGACTGGAGGATAGAGAGAAAATTCTTCCCATCTTCGGGAATGCCCGGAATATCAGCCTCCCTTTTGAGATTTCGGGCAGCAACACAAACCCTCCGCAGAACATAAGATTAAACATCAGAAATATAAATCAAAACATTGATATAAAAGGAATATTATCAATAAAAGAAAGTGATGTTATTTTTAATTTCTCTTCAGACCCTCTCTTCCTGAAAGCTGTTGAAGGCGTTTTTCGCAGAGCGGAAGACGAAGGCACACATGCCCTGCATTACATCCATCAGGGAACGGGCGTTCTCAGTGGCTCTGTTGCTTATAATGCTGAGAAAAAGGCCGTCAGCAACAGCGTGGCGCTGGATATCCGCGATGCAGGGTTCGGCCTGCCGTGGTTGCGTCTGGACGGCATTTCCGGGAATTTTGAGCTGAATGACAAAGGCAACCTGGAAACAGGAAGCACAGCTCCACTCAAATGCAGTTTATCTATCCGGCAAAGCCTGGCGCATACATGCAGCCTGAAGGCCCATATAACACCCGATGAGGTTGTTTGGGACAATGTTAAAATCGGAATCTTTGGCGGTACCGCGAGCCTGGCGAAAGACCGCAAACTTAAATTTGCGAATATCAAAACCGTTCCGCTGCTAAAAGCTTTGAAGATAGAAGGATTAAGCAGCGAAGGCCAAATCAGCGGCACTCTGGAATTTGATAAAAACCTGGGCATAAACGAGGGAACGTTGAGAAATACCGATCCCGGCACAATTCGCTGGACGGGGGCTCTCCCGGATTTTATTGAAGGGGATGAGTTGGAGCGCGAAACCATCGCCATGGCCCTCAAAAACTTCCACTACAGGACGCTGGAAATACAGCCGAGAGGCAACATCCGGGGCAAGGTTGAAACCCGTTTCATGATGACGGGAGGAAACCCCGATATCCTCAACGGCAATGAGATGACCCTGAGCTTTACAGCGAATATTGATCCAAAAGAGCTGCTAGCGCCATTTCTGCAATAACGAACTACAGGCCGTAGTAATATTTCAAAATGGCCATATATGTGACCCAAAGCAGCAGGATCAGCGGCACCCCGGCCTTGATAAAATCACGAAAACGATAATGCCCCGGCCCCATAACCAGCAGGTTGGTCTGATACCCGATAGGCGTCGCGAAGGAACAGTTCGCCGCAAAAATAACGGTAATAGCGAACAGAAAGTAGATATCGACCCCCAGACCGGGCGCAACCGTCACATTCCCGGCCAAGTTCAGGGCTATAGGCGTAAAGAGAATAGCGCAGGCATTGTTCGTAAGAATATTCGTGGCAAAGGATACAAGAAGGAACAGTATCGCAAGCATAGCCAGCGGGCTGTCGGCAAAGGGAAACTGCAGGATCAATTCGGCCACAAAGCGCGCCCCGCCCGTTACCTGCAAGGCAACCCCGAGGGCGAGCATCGCCCCTACCAGCAGGTAAATCTTCCGGTCGATCGCGCGTGTTGCCTGACGGATATTCAAACACCCCGTTGCCACCATCGCAACGGCCCCTATAAAGGCCGCGGCGGGAATCTGTATCAGGCCGAACGCGGCAGAACCGATCGTAACGAGAAAAATCAGCGCCGCAACCGGTGCCTTTCCGGGAGGCGGCAAATCCCGCTTTGATCCCGACAGAACAATGAAGTCGGGATTGTTGCGCATCGCATCAATCAAACTGCGCCGACCAGCAACGAGCAGGACATCTCCAGCCTCCAGCCTGATCCGTGCCAGCCTGCGCTGCACCACTCTTGCCCGGCGCTGGATCCCCAGAACGATCGCACCGAACTGTCGCTGAAAACTCACATGCTCCAGCGACATATCCACCATCCGCGAAGCCGGCGTAATCATAACCTCCGCCAGGACGCGCGGTTCGGATTTCAACTCCCCGTCCGTGCCTTCCTTACTGTCCCCCGGCTCCTCACCGGAGAGCATAAATCCGGAGTACTGGGACAGCGCAGAAGTCAGGGTTTTACGATTAGCCGACACGATCATGATATCTCCCACCTCAATCGTGTAGCCCTCAAAAGGCGGCAAGATAATCTGCCCACGGCGCTGTATCAGGCGGATATTGAGTTTGCTTAGCTCGGAGAAAACTCCCTCTACACATTCCATGCCGACAAGCTTGCTGTCTTCGGTTACATCAATTTCCGCGACGAATTCCTTGTCATTCCCGCGCAAGTCTTGCGCCATGTTACGCCGATCCGGCAGCAACCGCGGCAAGATGAACAACACATACAAAAAACCGACTCCGGCAAGGATTGAGCCAGGCACAACGAACTGGAAAAACTCCAGGGCCTCATAGCCCAACTCCGTCATCGCGCTGGAAACCAGAAGGTTAGTGGATGAGCCGATCAGAGTCATCATACCACCCAGAATTGCAACATAGCTGAGCGGGATCATCATGCGGCTTTCAGAACGGCCCGCAGCATGGGCGAGGACCTGAACCAGAGGAATGGCAATAATCACCAAAGGCGTGTTGTTGATAAACGCGCTGACGCACATCACGAAGAACATAATTCCGAAAATCGAAACCCATACAGTCTTCGCCGTCGCCAACTCAAAAACATTTGTGACGATTTTCAGCGCATCGGTATAGATCATCGCCTGCCCCATCACCAACAGACAAATCACGGCCAGCAGCGACGGATTGGCAAAACCCGAGAGCATATTCACGGTATCGAGCATATTCTTGCCGTTGGCGTCGTAGAGCGGAAAAACCTGACCAAACAGGATCAGGGCCGCAAGAAGCCCCACGCTGATAATCTCCAGCTCAACTTTCTCGCGGATGAAAAAGAAAACGGAAACCAATGCGGCCAGCAATGCAAACCACATGTGAATATTATGCGCGAGAAGAAATTCGCCCATCATAGCGCTCCCCCATCCTTACGATACCCCGACTTCTGAAACTCACCGAGGTTTTTAAGCCCGATGCGGAAGACCAGTTCAAAATCACTCTCTCCCGCCGCATCGATGGTTAGATTACGCTGCCCCTGCAGGGACCATGATACGCATTGCCCGTAATAATCCAAAGTGGCATAAGCCTGCCGCAGCCCCGGGGCCTCTCCAAAATCCTGAGTTGCGCCAGCGCGCATTCCCCACTCTTCCGTGAAATAGAGTTGAGCATCAGTACTAAGCTGCTCACGGCTTTCCTCAATATCGGTTCCTTCCAGGCCGCGGGCAAAAAGATAGTTGGCATTTAGGCGCAACCGGTTCCAATCGGCAAAAGCCGTAACCTCATTACGCTGAGAATCCAGCGAATTTTTATCAAGTTGAAAGCGATACTCCAGACCGTATTGATCTTTATATCGCACAGAAACATCGCCCACGACATCAGAGTTCTGTCCATCCAAGCCCGATCCGACAGGAAACGGATTGTCATCATCACTCAGGCGATAACTCTGCCCCAGAAACACAGTTCCTTGGCTTCCTCCATAGCCGTATAAACCTGTGCGAAGACCATAGGTCGCCCGGCTTTGATCTTCCACACGGTCGTAACCCGGAAAACGGTTAGGATCGAATAAATTGCTAGTGTCGATCTGCACGTCCTGGCTGTCCTCATTCGGGATATCATCATCCGTGTCGATATTCGGCGCGAGAGTGAGCGAGGCCACAGGCTCGATCCGCGCCTGCATAGAGTCAAAGCTGCGCGCCATGGGATAGCTCACCTGCGCGTGTCCTTGCGGAAAAAAACGGGCCTCCGTCACATCACCGGCAGCAGCACCAGCAATTTCACGATCCCGCACATTATAAAGATCAAGCCGCATATCCGCATCGATATCGGCCACAAGCCCATAATCCGACACCATGCGCCGTTGCCAGCCAATATCAGTACTCAACCGATTCAAATCCTGGTCATTGCCATCACGACGCAACCCCAAAAACGACCCCTCAAAATCCAGCCGCCCACCCAGATAAGGCATCGAGCCGGGCTCAGCGATAAAGCTTGTGACAATTTCCGGGAGCACTTCGGGCTGATCCTCCTGATCCTCACGCACCCGAATATCCTGGAATGTCAGCAAACGTCCGGCACTATAATTTCGGCCTGAAAACCGCTCAATATAAAGCTGGTTGGTTAAAACGTTATCATTGCTGAAGTCATATTCGCGCATATACTGATCATCCGAAGCCCATTCAATATCCAATCCTGTGCGCCATTTTTCATTCAAATCCCACAGCCCATTTGCAAGGACGTGTCCACGCACTTCTTCGTCACGGGTTACGGTTACTCCGGCAAAACGGTCCCTGCGCTCCGAATATGTAACACCGCCATTAAATTCAAACTCCGCATCGTCCCAGCGTTGCCTATACTGCATCAACCCCAAGGGGTTTTCATCACTATAGGCAATAACACCCATTGTCAGGTCTTTATCCGGGGCAATCGCCCAGTAATAATTATTTTCAATAAAAATTCCCTGATCGCTCTTAAATCCGAAAGAGGGAGATAAAAACCCGCTTTTCTGCTCCACCGTTCCATCAGGATGGGAAAAATACGGCAGATACATAATCGGCACGCCAAAAGCTTCAAACCGGGCGTGTTTGTATGAAATCCGCGCCTCTTCTTCATCATGATTAACCTCTGCCGCCTTAATCTGCCAGACCGGATCTTCTTCCGGATTGGACTCGCACGGGTCACATGGCGTATAACTTGCGGCATGCATTGTGGTTTTGTTGCCGTCCGTGCGCTGCCCCTCTTCTGCAGTAAAACGCGAGCCGTCGTTCAAATAGCTTTTCAAGCCGACGATAAAGCCGTCCTTCATGTTGTCCTCTAGCACGACTTCATCGGAAAGATGTACATCGCCGTTCATTTCATTCAGAACGACATAGCCGCTGGCAGTGGCGCGGTCTGATTTCAGGTCGTAAACGATTTTATCGGCACGCAGGATGCGCCCGGCCTGCACAAGAAAAACATCGCCTGTAGCCGTGATAATCTGGTTCTGATCGTCGTAGGATAAATTGTCCGCCTGCAGATCCACAGGCTCTTGTGTTGTATCCCCTGCGCCAGTGCCTCGACGCGGGCTCAACAAGCCGGGATTGATTTGCGAGGGGGAAAGCAACGTCGAAGGCTGCTCAACCTCAAAAAGCGGCTGCAGCTTTGTTCCTTCGCCATCTTTACGAAACCCAGTTAGAAGTTGAGCCTGAGCGCTTGTGGGTAAGCACAAAAAACCAAGGCACAAAATGCCCGCACAAAATATCCAGTTTTTCTTAGAGATAGGCACCATGGATGAGAGGCATTTCGTGGGTGAGGTCAAAACCAAAACTTATAGGAATAGTGCCGTTTTCCGGGCCTTCTGGCAAGGAAAATCTGGTCTAAACGACCCTAGCCAGTTTTGAAGAAATCGGGTACATCGTCGCCAAAACCCGCTGTATCGGAGTCTTTGCCGCTATTTTCGCGTGAAGGCTCCCGCTCCCTGGGTTTTTTCGAATAGTCGGATGATGACCTCTTCTTGCTTTCAGACGATGGCGACTTTTCTTTTTCATGCCTGTCTTTGGCTTTGGGTTTAGGCTTTTCCGACCTGTATTCGGTCTTGGGATCTGCCTTCGTTGTTTTTTGTGGTTTTTGACCTTTAGCGTCCGGCGTTTCGATCTTCTTGCCAATCAAGGCTTCAATCGCATCAAGATATTTTTCATCCGCGCGTGCCGCCAGCATCCAGGCGCGCCCTTCCTTGCCTGCACGGCCCGTGCGGCCAATCCGGTGAATGTAGTCATCGGCATTAAACGGAACATCGTAGTTAAACACGTGAGACAGATCATCAACATCCAGACCACGCGCCGCAACATCGCTACAAACCAGCAGCGTGATTTTGCCGTCCTTAAGCTCCTGCAGCGTCTTCGTGCGCTCGGACTGCGCCATATCACCGTGCAGAGCCTTGGCATCATATCCCTTGCCCTTCAGGTACTTACACAGCCCGTCAATGTCACGCTTGCGGTTACAGAAAATAAAGGCGTTTTGCACCTTTTCCTCCTGAAGAAGCCGCAACAAGGTCTCCTGCTTGGCTTTCGGCGGTGTGTGTACCAAAAACTGCTTCACCTTTTCGGCGGGAGAGGCAGGCGGTGCAACGGACACCTCTTTCGGATTGCTCAGGAATTTTTTCGTCAGCTTGGAGATTGCGGGCGGCATCGTCGCAGAAAACAGCAAGGTCTGGCGGATTGGGGGCAGAAGGGCCGCGATTTTCTCAATGTCGGGAATAAAGCCCATGTCCAGCATACGGTCGGCTTCATCAATCACAAGAACTTTGATGTCGGTCAGCAGGATTTTCCCGCGCTCAAACAAATCAATCAAGCGTCCCGGCGTGGCAATCAGAACGTCTACACCGCGCTCCAGCTTTCGGATCTGGTCATCGACCGAGGTGCCGCCTGTCAGCAACGCCATGTTCAGCGAATGATACTTCCCGTATGTATCAAAATTCTCGGAAATCTGCGCCGCCAGCTCACGCGTAGGGGAGAGGATCAGCGAGCGCGGCATCCGCGCCTTTGCCCGGCCACCGGCCAGGATTTCGATCATCGGCATGGTAAAGGCTGCGGTCTTGCCCGTGCCCGTTTGCGCCAAGCCCACCACGTCGCGTGTCATAAGGATGTAAGGAATTGCTTCCTTTTGTATAGGGGTTGGCTCCGTATAGCCGCATTCAGCAATAGCTTTGAGAGTTTTTTCGCTCAGTCCGAGTTCTTCAAATGGCATGGATGATCTTGAATTCATTTCTGATTGTTTTATGTATGCACTGAGAGTTAATATAATTTCCGTCAAAAAGCAACCAAAGAAGCAGAAAATCAATGACTTTAAACATCGCCATCCAAATGGACCCCATCCACACCATCAACATTGATGCGGATAGCAGCTTTGTTTTGATGTTGGAGGCACAAAGACGCGGATACAGTATTTTCCATTATCTGCCCTCTTCCATGGCGCAGTGCGGCCGGGAGGTCAGCGCAGAAATCCGCCCATTAGAGGTTCGCCGCGAACATGGGAATCACTACAGGTTTGGAGATCCTCAGCGGCGCAGTCTTAAGGAATTCGACCTGGTCCTGATGCGTCAGGACCCGCCCTTTGACATGGCCTATATCGCAGCCACCCACATGCTGGAGCACGTGATGGACGATACGCTGGTGCTCAATGACCCTGTAGAGGTCCGCAACGCACCGGAGAAAATGTTCTGCACCAAATTCCCGGAATTGATGCCGCCCACACTGATCACGGCCGATCGCGACGCCATTATAGAATTCCGAAAAGAGCACAAAAATATCGTCATCAAGCCGCTCAACGGCAATGGAGGTTCGCAAATTTTTCTGTTGAAAGAGGGTGATAAAAACCTCAATGCCCTACTGGAAACCTTTAGTGCGCTTTATACCGAACCTCTGGTAATCCAGAAATTCATCCCGGAAATCTCCGAAGGCGACAAGCGTATCATCATGATTGACGGCAAACCCGCAGGCGGCGTCGCACGCATTCCACCCGGTGATGATATCCGCGCCAATTTTCATGTGGGCGGAACGGGACGAAAAGCCGAACTCACAAAACGGGATATGGAGATTTGCGAAGCGGTCGGACCGGAACTGGCCAAACGCAATCTGGTCTTTGTCGGACTTGATGTGATTGGCCATTACATGACAGAAATCAATGTAACTTCCCCGACGGGAATTCAGGAGATTAACAATCTAAATAATATGAATATTGAGAGTGGTTTGTGGGATTCTTTTGAGAAAAAACTTGAAGAATTTAGTGCTGATGATTCCCGCCCTGCATAACCGAAGCAGGCTGGGAAATCCCGATATCCATTCCGCGATGCACGATGCCATAAATGGCAATATTTACCAGGAAAAGTCCCGTTGCGATTTTTAGAATCAGCCGGGTGTTGTTTTTCTTCGGCGTGCACGGCCCGTGATGGCAGCCCGTATCGTGGCAATCCACCTTCTGTGAATACAGGAATAATCCCCACCCCAGTGCCAGGATCACGCCAGAGAGGATAATCATCGGAACCTCCCACTCATGCATAAAATCGTGCACGGCCACCCAGCCGGCAGGCAGAGCTCAAATCATACACACCACGCTCAGGAGGCTCAGA
>CAYGSN010000037.1:0-15275 GCA_964352675.1 uncultured Pseudobdellovibrionaceae bacterium | reverse complement strand
CGGCCGTTTTTGCGGCCGATAACGATTTTACCTCCCATCAGAAAGTCAAAAATTCCCCGTATGAAGCCTATGCGGAGCAATTGCCGGCAGAGAAGAAGCTGGGGCTGCGGGAATATTTAAACTATGAAAGCCGTGAGCCTTGCCAGTTTTATCAGCCCGTGCCGGAGGGCTTTGTCCGCGACGGCTGTGATCTGCGCCGGACAGCGCCGCAGCATATGGAACAGGTGAGCAAGCCGCGCGCCCCCCAGCAGGACCTGCGGGTTAGTAACGTTCTGAACGATTACGAAGTGAATTTCGCCTTTGACAGCGCTTTGATCGAACCTGCGGCGGGAAATACGCTGGATCAGGCTGCGGAGGAGATTCAGAGATATAGCCCGCGCGAGGTAACAGTGGCCGGTTATACGGATAAGGCCGGGCCGTCCGATTACAATGTCGATCTTTCAAAAAGACGCGCACAGGTTGTTTCCGATGCGCTGAACGAGCGCGGCGTGGCCAACCGTATTATCGACGAGGAGGCCTATGGAGAGAGTCATCCGGCGGTCGATACGCGTGACGGCGTGGCGCTGCGGGAAAATCGCCGTGTTGTGGTTGAATTTCGCAAGTGATCGTGACCGGGAAAAGGGAGGGTGCGCCGCATCTCGCCCGTCCTTTCCCGGTTGTCACATCATAGCCGTGGAGTAAAGAGATGGTTTCCCCCCTCATCACAGACTATGATATTCAGGCGCTGATCGACAGTGAACTCGATTGGGAAGAGGAAAAGCGAGTCCGCCAGCATATCCAGGACAATCCGCAGGTCCGTGAGCGTTACAGTGCGCTTCTGCGGCAGAAGCAATTGCTGAGAACCTGGTTTTCACACGGTAAAAACTCTTCCTGGTGAAAACTCCGGGGATGTTTTGGGAGGTCGCCGCAAGAAAACATAAATTCAGGGGTGAAAGAGACCGGTTTTCATCCTATACTTGTCAATCTGGGTTAGAATTTCTCGCGTAAACAAAGCTCCCTCCATCAAGTTTGGAAGATTGATGCAAGGTTATCTCAGAATTTCCGCACTGACTGCTTTGCTGGCTGTCTTGTATTCTATTTCCGGCTGGTTTGGCCTGGCGCTGGCGATTCCGCCGGGTTATGCCACTGTGTTCTGGCCGGCCTCCGGGATTGCGCTGGCGTTTGTGTATATATACGGCTATGGCGTTTTGCCGGGCGTGTTTCTGGGTTCTTTCCTTCTGAACGGCTATAATTATTACCTGAACGCGGTGGATCCGGATATCGTTGTGCTGTTTAACGGCGCGGGCGTCGGCATCGGGGCGATGATACAGGCCTGGGCGGGCGCCTGGATTGTGCGGCGGTTTGTGGGCCGCGATAACCGCCTGGAAAATGTGTCAGACATCCTGAAATTCTGCTTTCTGGCCGGACCGTTATGTTGTCTCATATCCTGCAGCATGTCCAGTACGCTGTTGTATGTCACGGGTACTGTACCGCTGGATACGATTCCGTTTACCTGGGGCACATGGTATGTGGGCGATACGCTGGGGGTTTTGACCTTCACGCCGATCCTTGTGCTGCTTTTGAACCGCAGCGGTGTGAAGAAGAAGCGTAAGACCGCGGTGGCTCTGCCGCTTATGCTTATTTTTGCAACGGTTATCACCCTGTTCTTCTATATCAAGCATATGGACAGGAGAGAGCTGGAGCAGGATATACAGACCGACGCGCTGTTGATCCAGAACCAGATGACCCTGTTGCTGAAGGGCTACCAGCAGGGGCTGTATGCCGTGCAGAGTTTTTACGGCGCTTCCGAGTATGTGGACGACCGCGAATTCAATGCCTTTACAAGCGGCGCGTTCAAGCATCATAAGGGGATTGAGGCAATCGGCTTTGCGAAATGGGTAACAGCGGATGAAAAAGGGGCTGCGCTGGAAGAGTTAAGGGCGTTGACGGGACGCGGGGATGCGGTGTTTACCCAGATCGACGAGCAGGGACGTTTTGTTCCCGCTGATCCCGGAAAAAGCGCGTATCTTCCGATGATGAACCTGGCCCCGCCGGGGGTAGGCCCCAGTGTGCAGGGGTTTGATTTCACCTCTCATGCGCCGCGCTATCAGGCTATTCAACGCTCTATCGCGGCCAATGAGATCGTTGCCACAGGTCCGGTGAAGCTGCTGAGTGAAACGGAGGACCGTCTGGGCCTGGTGGCGTTTCTTCCGGTCTATAAAAACGGTTTTCCGGTTGAAACGGAGGATCAAAGGCGGAAAGCCCTCTTCGGCGTTATTGTTAGCGCTTTGCGTTATAGCGATATTATTGAACAGGTTATGATGGAATGGAGACAAAAGAACATAAACCTCCGTCTTTATGACGACGGGTATAAGGAGGATGACGGAAGCGGCGGGGATTACCATCCTGATAACCAGGCCGATGCGCGCAGGTCGCATACACATCATCCCGCCTCTCAGGCGAATGGTAGGGCGGCGGATGTTGTGCACAGGCTGGAGGATGTCTCCTATGCCTATGATACGGCTAGAGGCTCTCACGGCAGCGGCGTGATCGGTGATGCGCTTATCCATACCCATATTTCCTTTTCTTTTGCCGGGCGCCAATGGTATCTGGTGTTTTATACTGGCCCGGATTATGCGTTGGAAAATATCAACTGGACGAACTGGTATTTCCTGGCGGGCAGTCTGGGCTTTGTGTTTTTTGTGAGCGCTTTTCTGTTAACCATGACAGGGCAGGCCTCTGTGGTTGAGAATATGGTGGTACGGCAAACCCGCGAAATCACGCAGAATAACCAGTTCCTGAACCTGATCATGGACAATGTTCCGGACCTGATCTTTGTCAAGGATTCCGATTTCAGGATCATACAGGCCAATGCCGCCTTCCTGGAAAAATACAGCTTTGCCGACCGCGATGCCCTTATAGGTACGACGGCGCTGGAGCAATTCAGCGAGAAAGAGCGCGCACAATATTTAGAGGGTGACAGAGTGGCCCTGCAATCTGGCAGCAGTGAGAATTTCGAAGATATTACCGATTACCGAGGCGTGACACGGACAGTGTTTACAAAGAAGGTACGTTTTTATGATCAGGACGAGCAGCCCTATATTTTGGGAATTGCAAGGGATGTGACTGATGTTTTGATGGCGCAAAGCAAGCTCAACGCGATTGTCGATACGATGCCCGACGGATTGATCACAATCCGCGAAAACGGTGTTGTTGAAACCTATAACAAGGCGTGTGAGAAAATATTCGGATATGGAGCAGATGAGGTTATAGGCAAAAATATAAGCACCCTGATGCCGGAAAAACATGCCCGCGATCATGGGAGACACCTGGCAGATTACCTGCAGGATAATGTCAGCGATATAATAGGTGTTGGCCGGGAGCTGGAGGCCAAGCACAAATCCGGCAATATCTTTCCTATCCATTTGTCTGTCTCTGAGGTTTCTATCGGCCAGCGCCGGTTCTTTAGCGGGATCGTACGTGATATTACAAAGACCAAACAGGCCGAAGCAGAATTAAAACGCTCCAACAAAGAACTTGAAGATTTCGCCTATGTGGCGTCGCATGATTTGAAATCACCTCTGCGCCATGTGTCGATGAGCGCGGACTTCCTCAAAGAGGAATACGCAGAAAAACTGGATGAAAATGGGCAACATCTGATTCATATCATGGCCGAGGCCACAGGGCGGATGCAGAAAATGATCGACAGCCTGCTGGCCTATTCCCGCGTTGGGCGTAAGGAAAAGGAGTTTGAAAATGTTGATCTGAATGGCGTGATGGAAGAGGTTATTGCACTGTTGGAGGCCAGTATCAATGAAACAAGTACGGTGGTGGAATATCAGAGCCTGCCGGCCATTCGTGGCGATCGTTATTTGCTGGTCCAACTTTTTCAGAATTTAATTGAAAACTCCATAAAATATAGAAAAGAGGGTGTCAATCCGCGCATCAAAGTTTCAGTCAAGGGGGAGGGAGAAAAATGCGAACTCTCTGTCGCCGATAATGGAATTGGGATCGACCGGGAGTTTTCAGATAGAGTTTTCCAGGTTTTCCAGAGATTACACACAGATGATGAATACGATGGTGTGGGGATTGGATTGTCCGTATGTCAACGTATCGTTGAGTTCCACAACGGAGAAATCTGGTTGGATAACAACTATGAGGGGGGAAGCAAGTTTTCTTTTACACTCTATGGTGTATAATATATTAGTTTTTTATGTTGTAATCAAGCTGGGTAGTGCAAATGCCAAATCAACTTCCGATTATTATATTGCTGGCCGAAGATGAAGAGACCGATGCGTTTTTTGCCAAGCAGGTTTTTCAAAAATCCGCTTTTGAAAACGAGATTCACTACGTCAAGGACGGTGAGGAGGTGATTTCGTTCCTGAAGCAACGCGATTCATACGAAAATGCGCCGCGCCCCGATCTGGTGTTGCTGGATATCAAAATGCCGCGCAAAGACGGGCATGAGACGCTTACGGAAATCAAGACCGATAACAGCCTGCGCGATATTCCGGTGATTGTGTTTTCGGGTTCGGATTCGCCGGAAGACGTAAAAAAATCGTATCAGAACATGGCCAATGCGCATGTTCCGAAATCCAAGGGTTTGAAGGAAATGCAGGAATTCGTCAATGCGATTGAAACCTTCTGGTTTGCCAAGGCGCGCCTGCCGCAAAGCCGGATCATGTAGAAATCCAAAGAATTACGGATCCATCTGAACGGGGTGGAAATCTTTGAGGCAGGCATAGCCGTTGCTAGCGGCGATTACGAGTTCACGGCTCAGGCGGGCGATAATGCTGCCCGGCGGGTGATCATGCCGCTCTTCCCAGACATCGCAGCCATAAACGACATAGAGCTGGTTTTCCAGGTGCGCCAGCGAGCCATAGCGGCCGAAGGCGCGGGCGGTCCTGTCGATTGTTTCAACATCCGCGTTCCAGTCCAGCAGGCGCATATGATCGGTGGGCGGCGGGAAATAGGTTGCTGATTCTTCGTCCTGGGGTTTGGCGTTTGCCCAGCAATATTCGAGATCTTCAAACAGGTTACTGAGGAAATCCGGCCCTGCCATGGCGATGCGCGCGCTGTAGGTTTCAACGGTTTCGCGCTCTGATAACGGCAGGGGCACCTGGCGCAGGATATCGCCGCCATCCATGTCCATGGTCAGCTTGTGAGCCGTAAATCCGGCCGCCTCCGGGGCGTTCAGGATGATATAAGGCGTGGGCATGATGCCCCGGCCTTTCGGCAGCAGGGACGGGTGGACATTCACGCCATAGGCTTTTTCGGGGTCGATGGGCGGGATTTTGTACATATATCCGCCGGACAGGAAGCATCCCGCGCCGTTTTCCAGGAAACGGACGATATCTTCGGCTTGCGGTTTTTCAAGGGTGATGGGGATATCCAGCTTTTGCGCCAGCGCCCGGGTTTTGACATTGAAGTTAAAGACGTTATCACATTCAAAGCTGAAAATACCAACCAACTCATGCCCGTCAGCGATCAGGCGCTGGACGCTGTCGATCATAAAATCATATCCAAAGTAAACAAACTTCATGGTCTAAGCCTATAGCTGTGCACCAAGAAAAACAATGCCGCCCGGTTTTGCCCTCTGTGAGAGGAAAAATTATCCGGGCGGCAAAATTTGCCTTATTTTATGGCCAGGTTCTAGGATATGCGCTTAAGGCTGCGTTCCGCATTGGCCAGCATATCGCGGTTCGCATCCAGCCCGCTTTGCAGGTCTTTCATCTCCATGAATGCACGCTGTGCGCCTTCCTCGGTGGAAATGTCCAGACCGGCATACAGGCTCTCATAGAAGGACTGTGCCGGAAGGTGGTTGGTGCCGCCCAGCTGTCCCCAGAATTTCTCCATTGCCTGCTTGTACTCGATATTGAGCTGCGCGCGCTCTGTATCGGTCATGTAGTTGGAGGCCTGATTTGTAAGGTTAATGATGTGCTGAAGCGTCACTTCGTACTCGTTGCCATCAGTTCCGGGAGGTGTTTCACCGCGCAGCTGCGCAATTTCCGTGCCCAGATTATCAAGGCGGTGGAACGCTTCGAGCGCACCTTCACGGCTGCCGATGTCCAGATCGCCAATCATGTTGCCGACCCGGGTCATGCTGCCCGGCTCGTCATACAGGCCGCTTTCTTGCAGCTTGTCATTGAGTTTGTGTGACAGCTCTTCGAACTTGGCGCTCCATTCAGCGCGCTGCTCTTGGCTGTAGTTATGATAGGGGCTGGCAGTTATCTGCGCCAGTCTGGACATTTCATTGAGAATATCCTTATAGGTCGTCATCTTTTCTGCGCTGACATTCTGGGCTGCGCCTGCGCCGGATGCGCCTACGAGTTCGGGTGTTACTTTCGTAGTGCCGCCGCGTGTGCGGCTTAGACGGGGATCGGATTCGCCGTTGGCCGGCGGAGGGGTTCCGACCTTCTCGGTTGGTGAATTCACTTGCTTGAGAAAGGTTTTGAAGTTTTCAGCGGGGTCTCTGAATTTCTTTGCCGCCGCCTGTCCTGCATCGGCATTTATGCCCCCTGCAGCAATTTTCGTGAGTAAGCTCTGCTTTACGATATCCATGTGTCATGCTCCTTAAAAGTTTTTAATTAAAAAATGGATTTGCAGGTATGTTTGCAAGCGCCGTGCCAGAAAATTTTGACATAACAGTTATTTGTAAGTAAAGTGTCGAAGATTTGAGATTACGACAAGGAAAAGTGCCGCGAAAGGTTGATCACGACAAAAGACTTTGACTAGGCTGCGGACCAGCTTGCAGGGATCTGGCAGGTCTTGTTAGATTAGATGCGGCGCAGACGGAAGGTCGCGCCAGAATCGTGGCCAGCAATGCGTCCTTCCCGCCTGCACAACCGACGGGCATGCGCAATATTTTAAAATTCTGGGATAATAAACTGAGGTGATAACATGACGAATACGACAACAATTGCAGAAACATCGAACATAGATAAATTTACCGCCGTTGTGGAGGCGATTAGAGCGGCTCCTGACTCGGAAACTCACGCTTGGTCCTTTACGCGAAGCCGCCGCCTTTCAGACGGGCGCTGGGTTATTCTGGATGATGTGCCTCGTAATGGCGGGACACGGGATGATTACAGGCATTTAAGCGTTACTTGCTGTAATTCAGGCGGGCCGTTTTCTTTGCGGCAACAATTTGCCATCTGGAGAGACAGAGAACTTACATTTTATAATCCCACACAGCTCCCCTCGGGGGAGCGTGCAGATGGTCATGATGTCCTTGATGTTGCGTATGAGGAATTTTGTCTGGATGGAAATGCGCCTGGAGCGGCTAAGTCTTAGGCTTTCTTATCAAACAGCTTGAGCAGCTCGTCATTCAGCTCTTCCGCCGTTTTCAGTGTGGCGATATTCGCTTTGTAGGTTGTTTCCGCCAGTTGGACGTTGACGGCCTCTTCGGCCAGGTTGATGTTCGGCACACCAATCATGCCATTTTCATCGGCAAAGGGTGAATCCGGGTCAAAAGCCGGTACAAAGGGCTGGTTACGTGGCACGACCTCGCTGCGTACGCCGCCGCCTTCCTGTGCGGTTTGTTGCGTCGTCAGAGGCGTATAGGGCTCCCGCCCGCCGCTGAGCGATCCAACGGTTTGCAGGTTGGCGATGTTAGAGGCGCTCGCGCTTAGACGTTGCGAGGCGGCATTTAATCCTGACAATGCTATAGAAATACTTCCTATCATTCCCATATTTTAACACAGAATTCGTAAAAAGAGGGTGAAAAACCGATGCGGGCGCCTTTTATAAATATATTTTAATATCAACAATATAGCCGTAAATAACCAATTAAGTGCGCGAATAAATCCTTCCTTTCCACGATGAATCGCTGGATAATCCAGACAACATAACCGAAAGGATTTACCCGATGATTACTGGTCTTTATGCTTCCCTTTTTACTTTTTTTCTCATTTTTCTTGTGCTTGGAGTGGTCAAGCGGCGCAGGGCCAACCGTGTTTCACTTGGGCATGGCGGGGTTGAAGAGCTGGAAAAATATGTGCGCGCGCATGGGAATTTCATTGAAACAGTGCCGATTGCGCTCTTCCTCATGCTGTTGATTGAGTTGGCGGGTCTCACTGATTGGGTGCTCCATGCGATGGGGGTCACGTTATTGGTTGCGCGTATCTTGCATTATCAGGCTTTGACAATGGATAAGCAGACGCGGGTTATCAGTATGATTTTGACTTTGGGGGTGCTGGCTGTTGGTGCGGTGCTGAATTTAATTTCATTCCTGGGGCTGCTGCCCGGTTTCCTGCTGGCGCTTTGATTTGGCCACTTGGCGCTCGCGGTGGATGATGTAAAGCTGTGCGCTCAGGATTATAAATCCGCCCGCATATATGCTCCAGCCGGGGATATAGCCCCAGATCACAACATCAAAAAGCGTAGCCCAGAGCAGGCCGGTATAATTAAACGGCCCCAGCAGCGAGGCGGGCGCCATCTGGAACCCGCGCGTCAGGAAATATTGCCCCAGCCCGCCGGTTAGACCGACACCCAGAAGAATGGGGATGGCGTCCCATGATGGGATATGGGCAATAAAAGGCATGGCGATGCCGGGAAGAATGAACCCGCCCAGAAAGAAATAATAGGTGATCGTAAAGGGGTTTTCGGTTTTCATCGCGCGGATGAGAACCTGAATAGTGGCATGGACAAATGCCGCGCCGAGGGCCAGAGCCACGCCGATCAGGGTCATCTGCGCACTGGGCTGGGCGACGATGATGACGCCGGTCATCCCAATTCCCACGGCAATCCAGCGATGCAGGCCGATATGTTCCTTCAGGAAAAAATGCGCCATCACGGGGATGAGCAGTGTGGAAGTGAAAAACAAAACCGTAGCGTTGGATATGGGCAGGTACTGAACCGCAGCCAGTGTGAACACCAGCCCCAGAGTTCCGATCAGCACCCGCGCCGTCATTGCCACAGGCATGGTGGTTTTCAGTAATTCAGGGCGGCGCGTGAGCAGGATATAAAGTGTTGAGGGGATCAAGCAAAGAAAATTCCGATAAAACGCCACTTCCACGGCATTGTGCTGTCCGACCAGAAGCTTGTTCAGCGCGCTCATTGCCGTGAACATGAAAAACGCCGTGCAGGCATAAAGGATGCCTTTGTAGATTTGGTCGGGTTTGGAGGTATTGAGATCTGGCGTCATCCCGACCGAGCGTATGCGAGTGGAGGGGGCTGATCAAGGCAGACAAACACAGCATCCCTAGACATCGCTCTGGATGACGGGTTGGCTAGGCTCCTTGCATTTGCTAAGCAAGCCGTCAATTCTTCGCCTTATCCACCAGCTTGTTTGCGCCGATCCAGGGCATTAGGCCGCGTAGGCGCTCACCGACTTTTTCAATCGGGTGGTTGGCTTCCTGCTCTCGCATCTGCACCAGGCGGTTTAAGCCTTCCTTATTGCCGCCCATGAAGGTCTCGACAAATTTACCGGACTGGATATCGGCCAGGATGCGTTTCATCTCCGCCTTTGTTTCATCCGTGATAACACGCGGGCCGGAAACATAATCGCCGAACTCGGCCGTGTTGGAAATGGAGTAGCGCATGTTCGCGAGGCCGCCCTCATACAGCAGATCGACAATCAGCTTGGTTTCATGCAGACATTCGAAATAGGCCATTTCCTCCGGGTATCCGGCATCGACCAGCGTTTCATAGCCGGCCTTGATCAGCGCGGAAATGCCACCGCACAAAACCGCCTGCTCGCCGAACAAGTCGGTTTCGCATTCGTCCTTAAATGTCGTCTCAATAATGCCGGAGCGTCCGCCGCCCACCGCGCAGGCATAGGACAGGGCCATCTCTTTGGCGCTCCCGCTGGCGTCTTGCGCCACGGCGATAAGGCACGGCACCCCGCCGCCGCGTTGATATTCGCTACGGACCGTATGGCCGGGACCTTTGGGCGCGATCATAAATACATCCAGATCCGCACGTGGCTTGATCAGGCCGAAATGAATATTCAGCCCGTGGGCAAAAGCCAGGGCTGCGCCCTCTTTCATATTGGCCTCAAGCTCGTCCTTATACAGATCGGCCTGGTGCTCATCGGGGACCAGCATCATGACGACATCCGCATCGGCAACGGCTGCGGCCGGGGATTTCACTTCAAACCCGGCGGCTTCGGCCTTGGCGGCGGAGGCAGACCCCTCACGCAGGGCAATCACAACGCTTTGGACACCGCTATCTTTCAGGTTTTGCGCATGGGCATGACCCTGCGAGCCGTATCCGACCACGACGACCTTTTTGTCCTTGATCAGCTCAACATCACAATCCTTATCGTAATAGACGTTCAAAGGAGCGTTGGAGGAAGATGCTGCAGCGGCTGCGGCCTGGGTCATGATGAATATCCTTCATATTTGAATTGATTAAAGAATGCCAGAAAAGCGCAAAAATCCGTTGGAATCAAGCGGAAATTCAGGCCGGGCCGATCCGTCCGATCACGTGCCGGGCAAGAGGTTCAATCATTCTGCGTGCAATGTGCTGTGCTGCCGGCTGTGCAGCGGTGATGGACTTTCCGGCCATGTTGAATAAAAGGGCGCCTTTCGGCTCGCCTGTCATGAGTTTTCGGAGACGGCTGGGCACGGCGATGTTTTCTGCGCCTTCCACATCAATTTCACCGCCGATGATCATATCATCGGCCAGAACGATGTTTTTTGTGTCTGCCGCGATCACATCGCCATGGATAATCGTGCCGGAGGCAAAGGCGATGTTTTGCATGGCGCTCATATCCAAATCGCCGACAACCTCAATGGCGGGCATCTGGCCTGGGGCAGGGCAGCCCGGTTGGTTCAGCATTAGATCGCCGTTAAATCTCATCACGTCTCCGGCAGATTGGGCGCAAAAGAAGTCCGTTAATGTGTAAATTTTCATATCCATAAAAACCCTCTTAAAGCGATTTTATGGGTAAATCAAGAAGATTTTTGAAGTTTTTGTAATAAAAAATTTAAATAAGTAACAAAATTATGCTATCTCCCCTCAATAAAATTATACATAATTATTTATATGGAGATATTATCGATGGCAAGATGAATTTTTTCTGGTTCAGAAATTTCACCCCATGATACAATCCACGGGTTTCACCTCCATGCCTTTGGTGATAAAGGTGCCAGTCATCTGCAGCGCTGGTCTGGGTTTGATGGGACGGTGCAGTTGATGAAGGTTGATCCTCGTAATTGGGCTTGTCTCTGACGCTGGCCATGGGGGCTGGGAAAAGCCCCGTTACCGTCATGTTGTTGAGGCGGGGCAACAGCTAGATTTTAGCGTGGTTGTTGAGCAAAGCCAGCTGGTGGTTCCAACCTTCGCTTAAAAGGATTCCTACGCTGCCTTGCCTGCGCTTCTTTCCGAGGTTTCGATGACGATCTCGCTTTGCAGGGTTTTGTGCACCGGGCATTTATTCGCAATTTCGATCAGGCGGGCGCGTTGCTCATCACTGAGTTTATCGCCTTTAATCGTGATGGCGCGGGTGATTTTATCCAGCGTTCCTTCAATGGTCTCGCAGTCCTTGCAATCCTCGGCGTGAATTTTCTCGTGGCGTAAATGTACATCAACCCCCTCAAGCGGGAGCTCTTTGTGCTTCGCATACATCTCCAGTGTCATGGATGTGCAGGTGCCGAGGGAGGCGAGCAGGAGGCTATACGGGTCCGGCCCGCTATCGCGTCCGCCAACATCTTCCGGTTCATCGGCGATGAAGACATGTTTTCCGGCCTGCACGATTTGCTGGAAGCGTCCATTTGCCGAGCTTTTGACCAGAACGCCATCAATAACGGGCGTATCCGGTTTTTGTTCCTCGGCCATATCGTAGCCGATATAGCGGCTGGCCCAGGCGGCGATCACATCGGCGGCGTATTGGACGTGTTCTTTCCCGCGCAGAAGGTGATCGGCATCATCCAGAGAGACGAAGCTTTTCGGGTGTTTGGCGTGGCGGAAAATATGTTCGGCATTCTCAATTCCGACAACTTGATCGAGCGGCGGATGCATGATCAGAAGCGCGGCATGAAGCTTTGCAATGGATTCATCAACATGAACCGTATTGATATCATCCAGAAATTGTTTCTGAATTTTGAAGGGGCGGCCTGAGAGATCGACCTCCGCTTCGCCCTTTTCCTCAATTTCACAGACCTTGTCGTCACCAAAATTATTGGTGACATGGGCGGCATCGGCCGGGGCGCAGAGCGTAACGACGGCCTTGATCTCCGGGATATCCGGCGCGGCGACCAGCACGGCAGCACCGCCCAGTGAGTGGCCAATAATGAGCTGCGGCGCTTCAAATTCGGCGCGCATAAAATCCGCGGCCTTGAGGAGGTCTTTCACGTTGGAGGTAAAATTCGTATTCGCAAAATCGCCCTCACTCGCCCCCAGCCCGGTAAAGTCAAAGCGCAGAACCGCAATGCCGTGCTTGGTCAGCGCCTTTGCGATGATGGAGGCGGCGAAGACATCTTTCGAGCAGGTAAAGCAGTGTGCGAACAGGGCATAAGCCTTTGGCGTGCCCTCCGGCTCATCCAAACGCGCAGCAAGGGTTTCGCCGAGGGCTCCCGTAAATTCAACTTTTTTCATTAATCTTCACCGATAGATTTTTCGCCGCGGGAGATGGCGGCGACGCCGGAGCGCGACACATCAACCAGCCCCAGCGGATGCATAAGGTCGATAAAGGCGTCAATCTTGTCGCTTTCTCCTGTGATTTCAAAGACAAAGCTCTGCAGTGTGGAATCCACCACACGCGCGCGGAAAATATCGGCGATGCGCAACGCCTCAACACGGTCTTCCTTGGTGCCCTTGACCTTAACCAGCGCGAGTTCACGGCTGACATACGGGCCATGAGTGGTGAGGTCGCGTACGGATCGCACAGGCACGATGCTCTCCAGCTTTGCCTTGATTTGCTCCAGCACCATTTCCGTGCCAGAGGTGACGATCGTCAGGCGGGAGAGGTTGCGGTCATGGTCCGTCTCGGCCGCGGTCATGGAATCGATGTTATATCCCCGGCCCGACAGCGTGCTGATGATCTTGGCCATCACGCCGGGCTGGTTCTCGGCCAGAATTGACAGGGTGTGCGTTTCTACTGCACCCTCGGCCGGGCCGGGGGAATAAACGGATTTGGAATAGTTGCTTTTACGTTTTGATTTTGCAGCGGCCATGGCCCAGTTTTAGCAGGGTTTTTAAAGGGCGGTAAAGGGTATTTTTTGTTGACATAATTTTACATGTCAGGCATAACGGCTTTTTGTGAAGCTGGTCTGAATGTGATTGAACCCTATGCTGCGATATTTTGATACACCCGAAGATTTTTGCGCGCATGTGATTGCGGAGGAAAGGGCCACGGCCGCCGATTTTCAAAAGGCGACGGCGGAAGAGGCCGATCGTGTCGCGCCATATCTGAACGCGCTCAACCGCATGCTTTATGATTATGCGATTGAGCTAGGGCTGGAGGATTTCGCAGGCACGCTGGTCCCGGATCCTGCTGCGCCGGACGCTCCGCTTTTTGATGTACGCCAGCGTTTTATCGATGGTGCGGAGCTGGTTGGGTATGTGCCATCTTCCGATATCCTGGTGATGTCGTTTCGGACGCGAGACGCTGCGTATAACAGCCAGGTCCGGGCGGGCAGTGCAAATAACGGTTGGTTTGAGTTTAATAACGGTCGTTTGGTTGAATATGATTTTTGCACGGTTAGTGATCTAGGCATGATCAACCGCCGGAACTTTAATTATATCGCGCTGGATAGTTTTGCGCTGGCATATTTTCAATCCAAAGGCGTGCTTGAGGAAGTGATGGGCCATCTGGCCGTGCCGTTGAACTTGTTCCAGCATGATTATATTCATGCGCTGAATTTGACGTTTTCACCGGCTGGCGGATCGTTGTCCAGCATGACCCTGACACATTCTATATTTAATCCTCTCAATAATTTTCCTCAAAAGCATTTTTCGCACCGCTGGGGAAACATGTCCGAAGCTGAATCGTGGACAACGCAGCTGCATCGCATGGCGATCGAACATTCATGGGTCGAGGCCGATCATGAAAAGCTGGTAGCGCAGGCGCAGGAATATTTCAGTTTTTTGGGAGATATTCAGAGCCGCGAAAGCCTTTCGGATCGTCTGGAGAACGATCATTATTATGCCTATATGGCGATGGTTTATATCTGGCCGTTGACGGTTGTGTTCCCGCCACATTCTCCGACGCTGCAGCGTGTGGTCGAGGCGTCTTTTGCCGTGGACTATGCGCTGGAAAAGGGTCAGAAGTTCATGGAGGCCAAGGAACAGCGAAAGATACTGTTTGCCAATGCCGGGAAACCGCTGGACTGCGGGGGCAGGGTCCAGGATGTTTTAACCATGATTTCATCCTATACCGGCGCGGCATATGAGTATGTCCATGCCTGTTACCCGATGGTGCATGCAAGGCCGGAATTCGGTCATACCGCAGTGTTTAACAATGCTATGAGGCCGGATGCCATGCACAGTATGGATGCGTTTTTCTCTTTGTTTAAAATTTATGCTCACGCATGGGAGCATGCCACAGACAGGAGTAGGGCGCTTGTTGCGGCCATGCCTCAATCCATGAAACGAGTGCAGGGGATTGAGGGCGTTCCGCCGCAGCTTTTCCCAGTTGAGGCGTGAGAGCGGGCATGGAACCAAAAAACAGTGAAGTGTTTAAAGTGGTCAAACGCATTGTCTTTGCTCATCAAAAAGTAGCATTGTTTAAAGAGGTTGAAGCAGGGGTTTGGTCCGGCGTGGTGATCGTGGATGGCCGGAATAATCTTTCTGTTGTGTGCGTTATGATACCGGCGACGGAAAATGTTTTGCAAAAAGCTGCCGCTCTGTCTGCGGAGTATGTGCACAAAGTGCAATGCCATTATGCGCAGCAATTTACGCGCTTAGGAGAGGATGAAGCCTTTTCCCAGCATGGGGAGATGGTTTTTATACTGCATTCGAAATATCCGGGCGTACAAATGGCTTTGGTGCCTGTGCATTATTTGCCGGAATTAGGTTATGATCTTGAGGCGGTTACTCTGGATATATCCTCCCCCGCTTTGTCGGATTTCAGGGGGGTGGAGTGTGCCACTCTGCTCGAAGGCGGTGCGATTAAGGTTGTGAAGCCGCCGTATATCCAGGTGGATATTCTTCCTCCGCCCGGCCCGGCAGAACAATAGAATCTAAACCAAGTTCTTCGCAAACTTCTCCGCATCTGCGGCCAGAATCATTTCATTATGCGCCTTGCCGGACGGGATCATCGGGAAGCAATTTTCGGCTTTGCAGACATTCACATCCTCGATCACGGGGCGGTCCTTGACCTTGAGCATTTTGTCAATCACGCCGTCCAGCTC
>CAYGSN010000036.1:0-18463 GCA_964352675.1 uncultured Pseudobdellovibrionaceae bacterium | reverse complement strand
ACCTTCTCCAGCGCCTGATAGATCGGCACGGTACCGATGGGCACGGGGGAATTGCGCAAAATCCATTCGCGCGTGTCGTGAATATCCTTGCCGGTGGAGAGATCCATGATGGTGTCCGCGCCCCAGCGCGTGGCCCAGACCATTTTATCGACTTCCTCGCCGATCGAGCTGGTCACGGCGGAGTTGCCGATATTGCCGTTGATCTTGACCAGGAAATTGCGGCCGATAATCATCGGCTCCAGCTCCGGGTGATTGATATTGGCGGGGATAATGGCGCGGCCTTCAGCGACTTCTTTGCGGACAAATTCCGGCGTAATGAAATCAGGCAGGTTTGCGCCGAAGCCCTCGCCGCCTTTGTTGTTGTAGACGGCCTCGCGCGCCTGATTCTCGCGCACCGCGATATATTCCATTTCAGGCGTGATGATCCCCTTGCGCGCATAATGCATCTGCGTGACGTTGTGGCCGGATTTGGCGCGCAATGGTTTTTCGGGGGAAGCGGGGAATTTCTCATGCTTGATCTTCCGGCGCTCGGCCTGCGCCTCGTCTTTATAGCCGTTATCCATGGGCTGGACCCGGCGGCCCTCGACCTCTTCGACATCGCCTCTGCCGGTGATCCATGCGTGGCGGGTTTTGGGCAAGCCGCGCATGATGTCGAGCTGCGCCTCATTGTCCGTATAGGGGCCAGAGGTGTCGTAAACTGTGATGATTTCATCATTGCTCAGCATGATTTCACGCATCGGGACTTTGTGTTCACCGATATAGACTTTTCGAGAGCCGGTCAGCGGCCCGCGCGTCACATGCAACGTGGACGGGCAAGCGCCGCTTTTGATTGTTTTATCCTTCGTAGAGCCGCAAGCGCTGGTGGTTTCTGGCTGATCTTTGGGGGTCATATCTTAGTCCTTTTCTCTCTATTATATTTTACATAATACAACCCTAAAGGGGCGGTATTGTGTTGGGTTTTTATGGCTGCGTAAGTCTTAGATCTCCTCCTCATCCACCAATGCTCCCTCACGCGCAATAGCTATGGGCATCCAGCGTCATGGCTTCAACGGTGAGTTTACAATTCGGGTGCATTTCGTTCAGCGCGGCCTTGGCGATTTTTTGCAGTGAGAGCGTCATCTCCGCCCGCACATCTTCCGGCCGCGGCAGAACCTTGATTGTGATATGGAGCATTCCATCGGCATCAGAATCCTCCCCCACAACATAATGCTGAAGCGGAGTAGCGCGGGTTTTGATGCGGGCCTTTTCTACGCTTGGCTCAGCGGCCAGTTCCTCATGCAGCGCCCGCAACAGGCCCGGCACGTCAATTTTAAGATTGTCGGAATATTCAACAATAATATGCGGCATTTCGCCTTCATCCTTTCCCTGCGCTGGTTCTAACCAACAGGTTCAACGGGTTTATTCTCAGCCTGTCTTTGCTCCCGCTCTGACACGCACCCCGAAGGTTTGTATTTATGACGGACAGATTACACAAACCACAGCGATTCTCAATAGCTGAGGAAGCAAATTCATGCATTAAAGGTTTGATTTATTATGTTAATTTATGGTACTTTCTTTTTTATGTTAACAATGATAGAAGAAGGCCCCTACGCCTGCCTTGTGCTTGGCAAGGGCAAGCAAGAAAAAGGCGAATTCCTAGTTTATTATGAAGCCTCCGTCGCATGCCTGTTTGATGATGACGATGAGGCCCGCAAAAGGCTGGCCGCATGGCAAGAGAAGAATCCGGATCTGGATTTTTACTCTTATGAGTTATGGGCGGAACTGTTTGTTGATAATTCCCTGGCGCATTTTGTGCTTTTGAAAAAACCGGAAGGTGCAGATAAAACTATAGACATTATAGGGGTTGCTGACATTTTTTTCGATCCGGAGGGAAATGATCCCCCCGAGCTCAGCAACCGGCATATCCTCAAAAAAGAGAGGGGAAAGGGGCTTTCCGCACTCCTATACAAGGCACAGCTGGACTATCTGGCAAAATTTACAGCCGACCCGGAAGTTCAGATTTTTATTGAACCCACCAACACGCGGAATTTAAGGGCTGCGGCCCGGCATGGTTTTGTGAAAATGAGTGATGAGTTGTACGGACTCGACGGCGAAAAAAAGAAATACTGGCTATTTAAGCGCTCACTGGATGATTTGCGGCCACAGCGAAAATCTTCTCCGGGATCTTCCGATGCGCCAAATCAAAATACGCTTGATCATGACAATCCAGGATAGTATGAATTCGGTTCTATGAACCAGAAACTCAAAAACCGTCTTCTTCGCACCGCCATTCTTTGCCTGATTGGCTTGGCCGTTGGCGCGGCTGTCGCATATTACCAGATGCAATTTGAAACCGCCCGCGTTTTGAAACAGGGCGATAGCGTGGCCACAAATGCTGCGCCGGTCGCGGGCTTGAAAATCGGCGGGCCATTCACGCTAACCGACCATAATGGCAACAAGATCACGGAGGAAAGCTTTGCAGGACAATACAAGCTGATCTATTTCGGCTTCACCTATTGCCCTGCCATTTGCCCGACCGAGCTGCAGAAAATCACCAAGGTGCTGAACGAACTCGGCCCCTATGGCGATCAAATTCAACCGCTTTTGATTACAATTGACCCGGAGCGCGACACACCAGATGTTTTGAAAGAATACGTGAGTCTGTTTCATCCGCGCCTGATTGGTCTGACAGGAACGCAGCCGCAAATTGACAATGTGCTTAAAAACTACCGGATATTCGCAACCAAGGTTGAGGATGATAATCTGAACGAATACACAATGGATCACTCTACATTTATTTACCTGATGGGGCCCAACAACGATTTAATGTCCATTTACCGCCTGCAGGACACAGCGGACTTCATGCTGGAGGACATACGGCGAAAAGTTGTGATGCGCCCCTCCCCACAACCCTAAGATTGTTGTATTAATGTCACAGACTTCTCCCTTATGTTGCGAAGCACAAACAATCTCCCCTGTTGTGACGTCTGATTTTCTGCTTAATTGGACCTTAAGTATACTATCGAACAGATTCGCATAGAGCAAAGCCTCACCTCTAAATTTGCGATAATAGATTTATTTACAGCTTTGGGAGAAACTGACATGACACACAGAATTTTATCAATTGCTACACTGGCCCTCATGGGAACCGCGCTCAGCAGCGCTTCGGCGATGGCCGCCGGGTTTTACATTCAGGAACAATCCGTTTCTGGTTTGGGAACATCTTATGCCGGACAAGCCGCAATGCCGCGCGATGCCAGTATTTTGTTTTACAACCCGGCCGGTCTGACCCATCTGGACCGGGCGCAAGCCAATATTGGCGTTCACATGCTCTACACGAATTCCGATCTTAAGGACAATGGAACCACATCACTCGGCGCGGCGTTTTCTCCTGCCGATGACGGCGGCAATCCTGGCGGTCTGAATGAAATTCCAAACCTCTACGCCGCGATGCCAATCACGGACGACCATGCGTGGTGGATCGGGATTGGGGTTTCTGCACCTTTCGGTCTGGGATCACAATACAACCCGGATTTCTTCGGCCGCGCCGCCTCGACAAAAACCGAATTGCGCACGATTGATATCCAGCCAACAGTCGCGTATCAGCCCGTTGACTGGTTTTCTATCGGCGCCACGTTGATCATGGAAAAAGCACGCGGAAATTTGCAGCGCATCACAAATAACGGTGTTACCGACCTTGATGTACGCCTGACAGGAAATGACAACAGCTTTGGATACAATGTTGGCTTTTTGCTGGAGCCATGGGACGGTTCCCGCCTTGGCGTGGATTACCGTTCCGGTATCAAGCATGAGCTGGAAGGCTCTGTGGACACCAACGGTGTTTCTACCAATGCCTATGCCACCATTAAGGTGCCGGATATTGCCTCCTTCTCGATCGCGCAAGAATTGGGTGATCAGTGGACATTGCTGGCTAGTGCGAACTGGCATAACTGGAGTGATTTTGACAACTTGCAGGTTACGAACTCTATCGGCGGACCGATTGCGCAGACATTCTTTGACTATCAAACGGCATGGGCTTTCGGGATTGGCTTCGAATATGAGGCCAACGACACATGGACGTTCCGGACGGGTTACCAATATGACCAGACACCAACAACGGATGTAACCCGCAGCACACTGAACCCCGATGGTGACCGCAACTGGTTCTCTGTTGGAACAACCTACACATACAATGAAGATATGTCCTTTGACTTTGCTGCGACTTATATCGATATTGAGGACGAAGATATTTCCCTGACCCGCGAAGTATACAACATCCAGGCCACCGCGGATGACACCTATGCCGCGCTGCTCTCCTTTGGGTTGAACTACAAATTCTAAGAGAGCGTTTTTTGATTTGAGAAGCCGCCTTGTTTTGAGGCGGCTTTTTTCATGGGTTTATGCTTTTGTCGTTTCGCGCAGGGATTCCTCGGCCGTTATTCATATGCCCGCTTATATCCAGATCGGTGGGCAACACGTACATTTTTCAGTGAATGCGCACGCAGGAGGTCTTAATCCGGGGCTTGAAGAAACATCCGATAAGCGTGAGAAGGAGCCGGGTGTATAGGTTCATGGGAACTTGCCCTAATCTTCAAGGAGACTGTTCAGCTTCATGGCGTATCCCATCGATCCCTTTACCTTCATCTTCCCCATCATGAAGGCCATTGTAGGGTCTTGGGTGCCATTCACGATGCCCTGGAACACCTCGAGCTTGCTTTCGAATGTGGTGTTCACCTCACCGATATCGTCCTGGGTGATCACAGGCGGGCTTTGTGTGCCGTCCATATAGACCACACCGTCATCGCCGAAGTCGAATTTATACTTCGCGCCCAGCGGCGGAACGAGGGAGAGTTTTTGCTGTATTTCGGTGATAAGTGTCTCAAGGCTCATAAGGAATACTATATCGCGCATCGCCCGCGAAAAACAGCCCAAAAATCAAAAATAGAGCGGCCCCTATAAAGGGATTGTGCGGTGTTAAGGGGAATGTTAATGTTAGAAATGTTGTGTAGTCACTTCACTGGATTTCAAATGGATTTATCATGAGACATAGCAGGATGAAAACATCATTCTTCGCACTGGCCGTTGGTTTGGCAGGGGTTTTTGCCACAATGCCTTCTGTGCGAGCCGCGCAGCCGGAATTATACTTCTATCCCTCTGGCGCATGGGCCGTCGGCCTGTCCGAACTGCCGGGAACCAAGAGCAACGTGCAGAATTGCGCGATCCGCAGCGAATTCAACAACGGCTTTGTCATGCAGATCGATGGATCCGACCAGTGGGTGGAGACGCTGAACATTAACTTCCGCCAGAAAGCCTTTGAAAAGGGTAAAACCTACAAGGTGCGGGCCTCCCTTCCCGGCGGCCCGAAGCAGGATCTGACCGGCTTTGCGCTGGGCGATAACCTCATAAGCCTGAGCCTGAGCAGCCACAAAGAATTTTACAAATCCATGCGTGATGCCAGCGCGCTAGACCTAACCATTGAGGGCAACGAGTTCCGCTTCTATATGCTGGGCTTTCAGAATGCGGCGAAGGATTTTGAGACCTGCATGGCCGGCGGCATCGTCAAACAAGCCTCCGCAAGCGGTGCGCGCGAAGTGGTGCGCGGTGACAATGCGGCGCTGGACCCCGCCAAAAACATGGCGATCAACGAAGCCATTGCCTTTGAGCAAGCCGAATTCGAACAGGTGCCGATCACCGAAATCATCCCGGAAAACCAGCCGGTGAACATTGTTGACGAGCGCCAGACCCGCACCCGCGCCATTGATGAAATCGCGGCCCAAATTGAAGAAGACCCCGGCATTATTGCCACCGATCCGGCCCATTCCAGCCCACCGCCGCCGATTGATACGGGTGCCGCGCAACAATCTCTGACCCCTGAGCCACAATCTTCTTCACGGGATCTCTTGCGTCCGCCTGTTTATGGCGAGCGTGCCGATATGCGTGAAGCCAATGGCGACATCAACATTACAAGGCCGGAAACTGTGGAAAGCGCCTCAGCCTCTCCTGTGGAAAAAGAAATGATGGAGGAAATCAGCGTGGCCGCCGCTCCCGCCATCCCGGCAGCCTCCAGCGGGTTTGAAGGTCTGGATACCGGCGACAGTTTCGTGCGCCCGATCGGTCTGGAATCGGAAATCGATAAAATGCCCGCAACCCGGAGACTGGAAGCAGCGGCGCAGGACATCCGACCCGCCGAAGCGGCAGAGTCGCAGAAGCGCGCCACTGGAAAGGCTTCCCCAAAGGAAACTATCCTGACCAATAACGATCCTGAATTTCCGGGCATGGTCGTCACGCGGGAGAAGCAATCCGCCGAAGCGGATTTCTCATCACTGGGCCGGGTAGAACCATCCGCCCCTAGCACCGTGCAGGAAGCCGTAACATCTGACACAATCAATTCCGATCTGATGGCAAAGGTGAATGCATTGCAAGCCGAGCTGGAAGCCCTGTCGCAGGAGAACAAAGCGCTGAATGACGAGCTGGATCTCTCTTTAAGTGAATCCCGTGAGGAGCGCAGCAGCATCGCCACTGGCGACTGGAACCTGGAGCGCGCGACGATGCGTTTTAACGAAGCCGAGCGCCAACTCAAACTGCTCGGTCAGAAGCTCCAGCGCGAGCGCACGCAGTGTTCCATGGAGAAAAAAGAACTGGAAGCTATGCTGTTCGATCCGCAGGTAACGCAGCAAGAACAGCTGGTCAAACTCGCCGAAATGGAATCGCAATTGGCCGATGCGCAGCAAAAGCTGGAAGACCAGCGCCAACGCATGCAGGAACGCATAGCGATTCTGGAAGAACAGCTCCGCGCTCGTTAAAAAACACCTATCAATAAAAGAATTTAAAGCGACAGTGCCTGGCGCTTGATGGCCTCATTCAGAGCATGATCGACGGCTTTGCGGGCCGCGTCGCCGAATTCAGGGCGCGTATACGGCACGCCCCATTGTGCCCCGCGCGCCGGGCCAGCTATAGCGACTTGCCCCTCCGGACGATCTGCATGCGCGGCAAGCTGATTGGCCTTTACATCGGCCTGAATGAACTTGCCTCTCAGAGCAATATCGGCCAGCGGGTGATGCGCATTGATATCGCCGGTTTGCCGGTCCTGATGAAACGGCGCGCGCTGCATCGCCGCGCAATTCATCAACGCTGAAACCTCAAGGGTAAATTCACGGCCGCCATCAACCTTGTCTCTCAACGTAACTTCAAACCCGCCACTATCAAGTGCCCGCGTCAAGTGTGGCTGCACGCGACCGCGCATGATTTCCAGCTGGCCGGATTTCTTGAAATGCATGTAAGATTCAAATCGCCCATCAAATGTACTGTTGCTCTTAAACTGATCGATCAGATCGATGCATTCTTCATGCAGGCCGGGGCAAACCTCCATAATCGTGCGCCAATCGTCCAACCGTGCCAACAGGGAATTCAAGGCATGGCCGCCGCCGATTTTGGTTGTTTCCGGGTCATGCAATTCATCCCGAATCAGTTCGCGCAGGCCGTCTGCAATCTTCATCGCATTGCCTGGGAATTTTTCGATCAGCCCCTGGATTTTTTCCTGCGTGATATGGCGGAACGGGAAACCTACATTCCGGGTTCTGTGCTTAACCGGATCATAAGGCCAGGGCTCCACAGCGCTGCCGGAGGCGGCGATAATGTGACCCTTGAACCCAAGCGCTTCAAGGCCTGCCAGCGCATCCAGCATCGACTGGCTGGTGCCCAGAATAAAAACCGTATCATCGGCGCCCAGCCCGTTTGTCATGGCCTCAACCTCCGCCATGTCAAAGGGTGTGTCGGCATAATTGGGATTGTTACGAAATTCGGCCAATAATCCGTTTTGAACATGTCCGGTGGCAAGAACGATGGAATCGGAAACGATATCCATACGCCCGCCGCCTGGCAGCGCGCTGCTGACACGAATAGACGCGCTACCATCCCCGGCATCGTCCAGATTATCAACCCAGGCATTATGCGTGTTAATCGCAATTTGCTGCGTTCCGAGCTGGGTGTTGATCTGCGTGGCGCGCGCCAGATGTTTCCTGAGCTCATCTACCAAGTAGTGACGGTAAAGATCGCGCGGGACAAAATCATTGCGCCCCCAGGATTGCGCCATATAATAGGTTTTCGGATCCCGATAGGCGATTTGCGCATCGCTCAGGCCCGCATCCTGCCATTCTTTTACGCGGGCGCGGGCGGCCTGAACCTCTTTGATATCCTTGGCACTCTCCCAGTCCTCAAGCCAGGAAACAAAGCTGCCGTCATCGCCAAAGAGGGACATGCTCGATGCGGGCTGGTTCAGCCGAAAAACCGCGGTTTGAAGATCATAGGGGGACCCAAAACCGTTCTGTCCCCCGGCCTCGAAAAAATCGATTTTCAGGGGAGGAAGACCGGGTTCGCTCTTCAGCCGCTCGATATAATACCGGATAGCCTGGTTGGCAATCGCGCCGCCGGTTACGCCGCCGCCAATGATAGAAACGCGGGCCGTCTGAACCTCTGCAGGGCTTGTGGAAAAGGGAGATTTTTCTATGGCCGCGCGGGCCGTATCATGTGTACTCATGGGCAATAACTCACTAGTAAATAATTAGCATATAAAATGAAACAATTTTTATATTTCACACCATAGTTGCATGAATTTCTCCGATCAAACCATCAATTTGATTTTGCAAATCTGGGCTTATTGGAGAATCTACATTAACAGGATCAACTGCCATCATCGCTCGAACTTTGTTAATATCCAGCTCAACTGGAACCGCCAGTTCTCGCAAAATATGATTTGCCATAAATGCAAGAGAGGCGTTTGTTTGCTGTACACCATACATGACAGGAGCATCCTCTAGTCCTGTTCTGAAAATACTAACAGGAAGAACACCACGAGATTCTGCAGTTTTGTTGTGATCAACTACCCATTCAATCACTTCTCGGTAATCATGCTTACCATCCTCGAGACCCTGCCCATGAGAACGACCTCCTTTTATCTCTGAAGCTTCATTCGGCCTGATAACAGCTCCAACTGATACCAAAATGGGTACACCTAGTTTCTTGCTTAATTTTGTTAGTTTCTTCATAGCTTTGTTAAAAGCTTGGCGCTCTATAGGAAGCCCCTTTGAAAAGCCCAAAAGCACAACAGCATGAATTTGGTTTCCAACGCCGCCCAATCCAAATTCTCTCAGGTACGGCGCAAGTTTTTTCAAGGTTTCCAAACTCTGAAGATGTGTAATTTCAAGTTCGTGTCTAATGCCTTGCTCTCTTGTGACGGCGCATAACTTTTTAAAGTAACTCAAAATAGTAGTTGGCCAGCGTCGTGGATCACGGTGTGATCTTAGTTCTTTCTTAAACTCATCAAGCGCCGTATCATTGAGAATATCCGGCTCTGTGAAAATAGTTAGAAAATCTGCGCCGCCCTGAATAGCAGGAAAGGCCCGATTCATCTCAACCATTGCAACTTCGTGCGGCACAAAATGCTTGGATAACATTCTTAAATTAACCATTTGAGATTTAATTATATCACCGACTTCTTCTTTTCGGCTGGTCGGACCGCTCAAAAGGACACCAGGAACAGCGTCTCTAATTGCATCATAGGCGTTTTTATAATCCTCTGCACTTCCAGTTTGTCGACCCGTAAGGGGGTTTCTTGCATGAAGGTGCATGTATCTGGAACCGGCAATGTAAGCACGCACAGCATCGTCTACAAGTTCCTCGGTTGTGATCGGCATATTAGATGCAAGGCTATCTAAACGCACAGCATCTTTTGACCCGTCTTTTTTTCTTAGACGGTCGGGATGATAGCGCACGCCTGTAAAAGCTGTAGATATAGCCAAAGACCTGTTGCTTGGCGTATACGCAGATGCTGCCTGTTTCCACTGATCAGAAAACGGATCATGCTCGAACATATTTATATCCCATAAATACTTAATTTTAGTATTTATAGCTATAAAACAACCAAATTGTCAATAAAATACGTAAATAGAGAATTTAAAACTGATCCTCATCCATTGCCATCAGCGTCTCCGCCCCGGCCAGCACCATTTTAAACCGCGCATCTGCCTCGGGCAACATACGGGCCATATAGAACTGTGCGGTTTGAATTTTAGCTTCATAGAAGGCTTTATCGCCTTCACCCGCCTCAAGTTTTTCTTTCGCTGCCTTCACCATCAGGCACCACATATAGGCCAGCGCCACGAGGGCAAATTGGCGCAGATAATCACTGGAGGCCGCCCCGGCTTCATCCGGGTTTTTCAATCCCTTTTGCGCGACCATCGCGGTGGCCTGCTGCAGTTTCGCAAAGGCTTTGGCGAGCGGGAAGACGAATTCCTGCAGATCCGTATTGGCTTGCTCGACCTCGATAAAGCCCTGTACCTCATGAAAGAAACGGCGCAGCAAACGGCCATAGCCCTGGCCCATTTTCCGGCCCACAAGATCCAGCGCCTGAATACCGTTCGTGCCTTCATATATCTGTGCAATCCGGGCATCGCGGACATATTGCTCCATGCCCCATTCGGCGATATAGCCGTGCCCGCCATAACATTGCAGCGATTCATTGGCGATCTCGCTGCCCATATCGGTGAGATAAGCCTTCAGGATCGGGGTCAGCAGCGCGACGTAATCATCCGCGCCTTTACGTTGATTTTCATCGGCGCTCTTATGTGAGGCATCCAAAAGATAGGCCGCCCAGTAAGACAGCGCACGCGCGCCTTCCGTAAACGCCTTGCCCTTCAGCAACATGCGCCGCACATCGGGATGCACGATAATCGGATCGGCCGGTTTGTCCGGCGCTTTGGTACCGGTGAGGCTGCGCATCTGCAGACGGTCTTTGGCATAGGCCACGCCGTTTTGATAGGCCACCTCGGCAATGCCCAGACCCTGCATCGCCACGCCCAAGCGCGCCGCATTCATCATCGCGAACATAGCGCGCAGGCCTTTATGCTTTTCACCAACCAGCCAGCCGGTCGCATCATCGAAATTCATCACGCAGGTGGAATTGGCATGAATACCCATCTTATGTTCGATCGAGCCACACATCACACCATTGCGTGCGCCCACGGAGCCGTCATCTTTCGGCAGGAATTTCGGCACCACGAACAGGGAAATCCCCTTCACCCCTTCCGGTGCATCGGGCAATTTCGCCAGCACCAGATGGATAATGTTTTCCGTGAGGTCATGTTCCCCGGCGGAGATAAAAATCTTCGTGCCCGTCACGTTATAAGAGCCATCATCTTGCGGATCGGCCTTGGTTTTAATAAGGCCCAGATCGGTCCCGCAATGCGGCTCGGTCAGGCACATCGTGCCGGACCATTCCCCGCTGGTCAGCTTGGGCAAATATATCTGTTTCAGATCATCCGTGCCAAAGCTATGCAGCGCCTCATAGCAGCCCTGAGAGAGGCCGGGATACATGCCGAAGCTCATATTGGCAGAGCAGATCATTTCCTGCATCACGGTATTGAGCAGCATCGGCATACCCATCCCGCCATATTCAGGATCACTGGACAACCCGCACCAGCCGCCCTCGGCAAATATATCATAGGCTTCTTTGAATCCCTTGGGCGTACGCACAACACCGTTTTCGTATGTGCAGCCCTCCTGATCCCCGCTCTGGTTGATGGGGAAAAGCACTTCTTCACAGATTTTCCCACCTTCTTCGATAATTTGATCCATCAAATCTTTGGATACCTCTTCATAGCCCGGAAATTCTGAGAGGGTCTTGGCATTCAAAACCTCATGCAAAATGAATTTAATATCCTCGGTCGGCGGTGAATATACGGGCATGGGCGGGAATCCTCCTGATTTTTTGCTCTTTCATTAATATAGCGCAAAACGCTTAAGATTTAATGGGGAAATTTGAGGAAATTACGGTGTATGCGTTTTTCTTATTCATCGTCCAGCATGGACATGATGCCATCTTTGACCTTCTCGGAATCGCTTTGATTAATCTGCGCCTTTGCGCGCTCCACAGCGGATTGCTGTTTTTTTGTCATCGCCGCTGCAATGCGTTCCAAGGTTTCTTCGCCAATAGCTTCGCGGGCCGCCCGGACATTCTCCATAGCTTCCGCCCGAAGCTTTTCGGATTTCTCGGCTTTGGCTTTCGCCGCTTTTTCTTCCTTGGATTTTTTTGACCAAAACATGACTCTATCATGCCGCAAATGCAGCTTCAGGAAAACAAAAAAAACCTTAGAACGCGTGTTGAGAGGCTTGCTAGGCGCCTTTTCTGGGTTGGTGGTCGCCATCCACTGCATTCGCCAGTTCCAGCTCCGTCTGCACGTTACTGCCCAGACGCACCAGAATATCACGCACAGGCTCTTTGCGCGCGCCGGGCGACGAGCCGGGCTGGTCCATCAGGCTCTGGATCGACGGTTCCACACACTGGCGCATGGCACAGGCAATCTGGAACAACGCCGCGGATTGCACCTCAGGATCGATCGCTTTCGGGTTTGCAGGATCTGTCTTAAACAGGCGCACGCGGTCCTCAACCTCGTAAATGACGGCGCGCATAAAGCGCACATCGCGGGCATGGTCCTGCAACGGCTTGATATCCGGATAAGCGGCATGAGTGGCCGGGCCGAATTTCAGCTCGTGCAATGTATCGCCAGGGTTATAAACCGCCATCACCATGTCTTCGATTTTGCGGTCGAAACTGGCGCGGTCATCCGGACCGTCCAGATTTGTAGAATTTAACAATCCTTCCACCAGAGACGTGTACAAAATCGCATCATAGGTCAGGCGCAAATGCTGCGCGGTCAGCTCGTCATAATCTTCAAAGCCGGTCTTCGCAGCCTCAAGCACAGCGCCAACCGTCCAGCGTTTATCACTTTGCTGCAGGCGGTCAAAAGCGTTCTCGTAATCAGCCATGGCCTGCGATGCCATGGCATTGCCCCACATCTGGCGCATGCGGCCCTCATCTTTGGTGAGGGCGATCAAATCTTGCTTGGAGATGTTGTTCTCCTGGTACTCTCTGTGCAGATCCATCAAAACCCCGCCTGAGGTATAAGATCCGTCTGCCAGGTGCAGGCCAAATTCATTGTTGATATTGCAGCCGATAGCGCGCAGTCCGGTCGTTTTGGCTTCGCCCGGGAAGGATTTCTTTCCGTTACGGGCTTTTTTACGGGCGCCTGTGCCGGTAAATTCTGCCATGGCCGTGGCAGATGTGGCCTGCATATACAGATCGTAAATATTCTTGCCCGGATCTGACGTGCTGTTCTGCATGCGCATCCGGCGATATATGTCACGCGCCCGCGCGCCCGCGCGTTTCAGAGCGTTGCCCATATCCGGACTTTGCTCCGGCGGCAGCGGCACAATATTCTCCGCAGCAATTTTACCGTCAATCACCAGGCAGGCCGCGTTGGTTTCGGACGCGAAATCATCCAACAAATCATAAACCTGCGCCGGGGTACCCAGCGCCATTTCGACATGGTGGCCCTGCACGGTTGTTGAGGTGTAAGAGGCCATATCCTTCAGGACTTCCCTAGCTTTTGCACCTTTATAAAGCACCCCGCCGGTTTTTTTCAGAAGATTCGTCAGGAACATGCGCGTCACGGATAGAGGTGAAAAACCGCCGCGCGCGTAGGCCGCACCCGAGCCCTTCTTTTCAAAGGGCGGACGGCCAAATACCAGTCCCAAATCCATCAGGCCTTGGCTGGCTTCGTCCTGAACGGGCTTGATTTCAATACCGTTCTGTTTTTGTGAATCGCTCATCGGCACCATCACACAGATCACCACATCGGTCAGTCCCATGGCCTCAACAAACATTTTCAGATTTTCAGGCGCGGCAGCGATAGTTTTTTCCTCTTCGTTCAGCGCCATATGCGTCATGCCGTCAATGCCCTTGGATTTGGCCAGGCACAATTGGTGGATCAGTGACATCTCCTGCGCTTCGGCGATAATTGTCGCGCCCATACGGCGGTGATTGAAACAACAGCGGATCACATCGAAACGCTGGATAATCTCGTTCAGCCAGTTGGCCTCAATATCCAGATCGCCGGGATTTTCAGCATCCCTGGGGTTGGCCGCATCCAGCCATTGCCCGACCTGTTTTGCGTCATATTGTTCGAAAAGTTCTCTAAGGATTTCAATCTGGCGCGCGGTTTTCAGCTTGCTGAGCCGCACTTCGGTTTTGGGGTTATAGAGTTCTGAAGCCAGCCCGTTATCGCGCAGATAGGTGAATAGATTGTCGAAAATCTTGGTGAAATCCTCGCTGTTATGGCGGTTTTCCTGGCGCCCCATCGCAATACCGATCTGGCGGTGGCGGAAAATGGAACGCTGCGCCGCCATACGTACGGATTCATCAACATCACCATTCTCACGGATCTCCTGCAAGGTGCGGAAAATCGTATCGGTCAATTCCGGCCCGCGTGTGAATGTTCTGGCTCCCCTGTCTTCGGGAAAGTTCGGACGGAATACGGCGGAACGGAACGCACTTTTAAAATCAGCTTTCGCCTGTTCGAATTCCGGACTGTACGATCCGGCGGCAACAAGGTCATCGCCTTTGTCTCTAAGAACTTCCAGCTTGGCTTCAATCTGACGGAATACATCAATAACCGGACCCAGCCTGGCATGATCGGCCGAGCCTTTGAGTGCATCATTATCCAGGATCGCAAGATTGGCTTTCACGCCTGCCAAGGCACCCTTCACGCGCTTGTTGAACAGCACAGGAGCAGGCACGGCCTTCCCGTCTGCATCCCCGGCATACCAGTCACGCGGGGCAAGATCCATGAGCATTTCTTCCGCGCCAAAATCAATCGCGCCGGACCCAAACACCGTATCGGCAGCAAATTGCAGATCCTCAATGTAATCGAGCATACCTTCGATATAAATTTTACGCGCGGACATGCTGTCGGCTGTTTCATCTTCCAGCGTATCTTTACGATCAGGCGCATTACGGGTGCGCAGCATCTTTTCTACAACCGCGTGCAGGGCTGTCGGACGGTCCTGCGGTTGAGCCTCTTCGGCAATGCGGGTTGATGCCTTGAAAGATTCGCGCCCTTCATCGCTTTTATCTTTTGTTGGATGCGGCGTATAAGTCGGCCAGAATTTCTTGCGGCTGTATAGATCATGCACGTATTTCGCATCATGGCCCATATTCTTTATGGCCTGCATCTCCGCGATCATTTTTTCTCGGCGATTTTGTCGGTCGAAAACCGGGCTGCCAGCCGCTGCGTTGTGCCGGTTGCGCTCCGCAATAATGTGAGAGGAATTCCAGAGCATGCCGCGCGCGCCTTCATAACGCGCATATTCCAGCAGTTCGTCCTGAGTTAAATCGTTTAAAAGCGTGATTCGCGTCGCATTGCGGTCCTGCGCATTGGCGGCCGCCCGTATATTGCGGTATTTCTCAACGGCTTCGACAGCGCCTTCATTGCCTAGGCGCGTTAATTCATCATAGAAGATACGATTCGCGCCGCCCCAGATCTCCTGCCAGTCTGTCGATGATAAATCCATGGGTGATCCACTCACCCCTCCGAATGTTGCTGTAACCTGCTTCAATTTACTCTAGCCCCTCTAATGCTCTTTATATTAAGGACTTATCCTTAAAATTCCGTGAATATTAAAATATGTCTTTATCCTAATATTACCAGCGCAGGCTACGAAAATGTATAAAAAATGTCAAGTTATGCAAATTTACTGCACTGCAGCATTTTTAGGGGCGATTGACAAGGTAAGAACGGGCCGTCAAGTAAAGCACAGCACCGTTGAGCGTGTGCCACATAAAATGTGTGCCAAGCGGGAAATCAGCGCACAGTTCCATATCTATTGAGCGGAATGTTAAGGACGCGGCAAAGATGGTTGCGGCCCCCAGTAAAATTGTTTTCTCCCGGGCAGCTTTGAAATAGTGCCAAAGACCCAGACCAATCAAAAATATAAAGGCCGGAGCATAGCCCAAAGAGCCGTTCAGCCACTCGGACGGCAATTGGCCGAATCCATATATAAACACCAGAAAAACAACCAGCATCGCATGCTTCACATTGCAATTCAGCCGCATTACCCGCTCTGCGTAAACCATGATGAATACAATCTGAAAAAACAGGATTGGCAGCACATCGACCAGCTGCGCCCAGACCGCTGCAAATGTATGGAAGAGAAAACTGCCCAACCCGATAATCGCGATTAACCCCACCAGTGCATATTCCCGCCAACCGGCCGGCCCCTTTTGCTGTACCAAACGCCACGCAAAAAACGCCGCCAGAATAAAGGACAGATTCGTCAGGGCGTTGAGCGGTTCGGCCCAGAACCCCGGATCAAGGCGCTCGCAATAGATGTCAATATAACTGTTCATCATCTTTTCTCTTTTGAAAACAATATAGAATAAAAGGGAGGCTTAAACACAGGGCATTCAAAATCAACCACACCCATACCACCCCTTCGAAATTCAGCACGGGTATGTGATCCGCTATTTTATCAAAATCCCCAAAGCCGTGTGAGCCTTTTTGCTTATAATAGACCAGCCTGTAAACTCGGCTTGTCAGCAATCCATATCCATTGATAAAAACCTGAATAATAATCCCGAAGCCAAAAAACGCGTTCAAAAACCGCTCCAATGCTCCGCGCGGGGCGAGGTTAAACAACGCACGGTACAGAAAAAACCCGGCGATCAAACATTCCGCCCCCGGCCCCATAAAGGTAAAGAGGTCGCGGTGAAACGGCGTAAAGGCCAGCGCCAGATTGCTTATCAACAACGATGCAGCGGTGATCTGCAGTGTAACCTCACCCCGAAAAAACCACAGCGCGTAGATGAGTCCCAGCCAGACCAGAACCAAAATCGGAATTTGCTGGTCGCTCATCATCCAGGCCATACCACCACCATGGGCCAGATCAAATAGCGGGATGGCGGGATAGCCGAAAAACCACATAAAGACCGTATGGCCGATTTCATGAAAAAACGTGGCCATGTAATTCATGCCAACGCCGAGCCAGCCAAAGGGAAACCCTTCGAACCAGTCCCAGTTCTTCCTGAAAATCCAGGCATAAAACGGGATATTGGACAGTACGGCCAAGACCAGCCCGAAGAGCATATAACGCAGCGTTACAGTCTTGTTAAGGTCGGTCACGTAGCAGCTTAACCCTAATTTCTGAGCGGCTTGCCGGTATCGAGCATATGCTCCATCCGTGCCATGGTGCCTTCTTCACGGAACAGGGCGGCGATGTGCTTCAATTCCAATTTGAGCAAATCATCCTCGCTGATCACCTGCATCCAGTCGGCATCGCCGCCGGAGAGCACACTGGCCAGATGGTCGGACACCACCACATCGTAATCGGTGGCCTTGCCGGATTTGTGCAGATCGGCCACAGCCAGGTCCAGCGCAGTTTTGCCGGTGGGGCCGGGCAGACGGAGGCCTTCGGCCTTTTCAGGCGCGGTGTAGCCCTCGACCATTGCCAAGGCGCGCTGCTTGGCATCATAGAGTAGGCGATCGCGATTCATGGTCACGCCGTCACTGTCCCGGAAATATCCGATATCGACGGCTTCATGCGCGGATTTGGCCACAGTGGCCGTGCCGATCACTTCAAACGCCTTACGCACCGCGCCCATCGGCGTGGTATTGGGTGAGAACCAGAGATGGTCCTTTTCAATCTTGCCCAAATCTTTTTTGAATTTGGCCTTTTCTTTTTCCATGAAGCGCAAAATCATTTCCTTACACCCTCCCCAGCCGGGGATGATTCCAACACCGACCTCAACCAGACCGCAATAGGTTTCGGCGTGGGCCTGCACCGCATCACTGGCGAGGAGGATTTCACAACCACCGCCCAGCGCCATACCGCTTGGGGCGCTCACAACCGGGAAATTTGAAAATTTGAGATCCATCAAACCCTTCTGCCCGGCGGCAATAAATTGCTCAACCTGCGGGAACATCGCAATATTGATCATGAAGAGCGCGAGGCCAAGATTGGCCCCGGCGGAAAAATGTGAGGCTTCGTTATAAACCACGAGCGCTTTATAATCGTCTGAGCCTTCAATCGTTTTGATGGTCTTGGCCAGCATTTCAAACGTGCCTTCATCAAAGGTGTTCATTTTAGACGTATGCTCAAAACACAGCACGCCATCGCCCACGTCCCAGACACTGGCGCTGCCGTTCTTCATGACAGGCTTGGATGAAAGCTTTATATCGGAAAGCAGGAGCATACCGTCCGGGCGCTCGACATTGTTATATTTTCCATCGGTACCGAAGAATTGACGCGCACCGTTTTCAATGCGGTAGAATGTTCCGTCGCCAACCGCTTCGAGAATCTTAGGCACGCTCTTGCCTGCGTCTTTCAGCTTGCCGGCAAACCAGGCGGGGCCGAGCGCATCGATCATCTCAAAGGGCCCCTGTTTCCAGTTATAGCCGAGCTTCATCCCCTCATCGATATCGAATACCGTATCGGCAATCTCACCGACCAGAAGCGCAGCATAATGCAGCGTATCGCGCAGCACAGCCCAGGCATATTGACCGCCAGGAGAATCTGTTTCAACAACGGCGCGCAGGCCACTTCTGCCCGCATCCACGGCGGCATCACCTGGCCGCGCAGCTTTGGTATATTGCGC
>CAYGSN010000035.1:0-20344 GCA_964352675.1 uncultured Pseudobdellovibrionaceae bacterium | reverse complement strand
TCCGAAAATGGAAGGCCGCCAGATGATTATGGTTCTGGCATCCGAAATTCCGAAGTAGGGTTCCAGTAAATTATCGTTGCTCTGGTATTCGAACCACAGCTCCCGTTGTTGAAGTCGGGTAATCAATACTGTCTGCCTGCTGCATTAGGATATCCATTGCTAATCTCGCCCGCCCCTCATTGTCGGGTGCACTGGAACGAAATGCTTTTTTTAGATTAAGCGCAGAAATTGTTAAAAACCCGGCACTAAAAATTATCCCTAGAATGAAATTTAATGCTGCAGAATTTGAGTCTTGGTTTAATTGAAAAATCAGCGATACTCCAAATCCTAACCCAGCTAAACCAGTAACACCTCCGATCAAACCATTATATACGAAGTCGGCGTTTCTGAGTTTTCTATCAGAAATATTTGGCAACAAAGCCAAATGAACGCTTGCCTGATAAGTCTCGGGCAAATCACGAATAGCCTTTTCCAAAAACTGTTCCGACAGGGTTGTATGTGGCTTTAAGGCGTTAACGCACGCCACAATTTTCTGATCATCTAGCATGTGCCAGAAAATATTAAACTATGAAAATAATTGCAAGTTTTTTTAGATTTGTCCTTCAACCCACTCACTGAGCTGGCTTTTAGGCATGCCGCCGACTTTGGTGTCCACCAGCTCCCCGCCCTTGAAAATCATCAGCGTTGGGATACCGCGTACGCCATATTTGGTAGGGGCTTCCGGCGCTTCGTCAATATTGACCTTCACAACTTTCACCTTGCCTTTCAGCTCATCTGCGATTTCATCAACAATAGGCGAGAGTTGTTTGCACGGTCCACACCATTCGGCCCAAAAATCCACCAGGACGGTTTCATCGCTCTTTAAAACTTCATTTTCAAATTCGGCGTCGTTGACGGCTTGTGCGGGCATGGTCGTATCCTTTCTCACTCAATTTTACAGACAACTCTTATATAGAGCGGATTGCGGTCTTGGCAATCACTTGTGTTGTTCTTTTCAGTCTCCAGCTTACGGAATTCCGTTGGCTTTATACATCCAGCGGCATAAGAAACGGACCATCCGTCCACAACAAAGCGCATTTGACCCTGCGTCCCGGATAGATTTCCCGGATTGTGTCGGCATAGGCGCGCATCTGGTCGTGATAGATTTGCGGTACATCTTCGGATTGGCGCGGCGGTGGACGGTTGGTTTTGTAATCCACGATTAAAATTTCCTGGGGCGCGACCAACAAGCGGTCGATCTGGCCCGAAATAATCCGGCCATCGGAAAGCAGGCCGGTAATTGGCACCTCGGCGCGGCTGCCGGGGCCGAAAATTCCAGCGAAATCGGGATGGTGAAGAATCTTTGTAATTTCTTCTAAAATTTCTGCACGCAGGCTTTCTTTTAAATCTGCTCCATGCGTTTTAAGAAACCGTGCTCCGGCCTGTTTGCGCCTGTCTTCCGGCAGGTCCGGCAGGGTTTCGAGCAATTTATGCGACAGATTGCCGCGGCGGAATCGTTGCATCTCGGCGCGCTCCAGTGGCGAGGCGGCGGGCGCGTTGGGTTGTGACGGGCGCGAGGGCATGAGCGTGGCTGGCGGATGCGGTTCCTGCGGCGCTTTTTTGAGCAACCAGAGCGGCAGGTCCGCAGAGTTCGGTTTTTCGGATTCACTATGCAGACCTGGTGATTTTTCCGGCTTGTCGGCTGTTTGCGGGTTGGACAGGCGCAGACTTCCATCTTCCAGGGTTTCGCATTCGCCCCCGTGCTTGATATCACCAAATGCGTCCAGGCCCGATTTAATGTGAAAGTACCAGCAATCCTCCAGCGGTGTTTTCTTGCCCGTATGTCCGCACACATACAGGCGGTCTTCCGCCCGCGTCATGGCGACATAGAGCAAGCGGCGGTATTCCTCGTCTTGTGTGCCTTGTATGGTATCGCGCAGCGCGGTGTAGGTTTCGAAATCCATGTCGCTGCGTGGGGACCATATGGGGGCGGCCAGACCCGTCTGGCGCGGCCAGAGAAATCTTTCCTGCGCGTGGCCGGGGCTTGTCCGGCTTATGCGTATTGTATCCGGCATAAAGACGATCGGGGCTTGCAATCCCTTCGCGCCATGCACTGTCATAATGCGCACCTGGTTTTTCGGCTCTTCCATTTCGCGTTTGATTTCCACGTTTTGGCGGCCATATAAATGCAGGAATTTCTGCAGACTTGGGATGTTCTGTTGTTCGAAATCCAGGGTTGTAGACAGAAACTCGTCCAGCGCGTCGAGGGAATCCGTACCAAACCGCCGCTGTATCGCCCGCTGGCCGCTGCGTTCATCCGCCGGGCAGGGGGACTGGATAAGATGGGCAAAGAAATCGTAAGGCGCCGATCCCCGCCGGGCCAAAATCTCGCGCAGGTAGCGCGTGATATCTTTGTGGGAAGGATTGCCGCGGGTTTGCAAAGCGGCCCAAAGGCTGCCCGTACGCGTCGCGGCCAGATCCATCAGTGCCTCTTCTTCCATTCCGATCAACGGGGATTTCAGAAGGCAGGCCAACGATAAATCATCCTCCGGCATCAGGGCGAATTCGGCCATGGCCAGCAAATCCTGCACGGCGAGTTCTTCATTGACCACCAGCCTGTCCGTTCCGCTGACCGGTATGTTCAGAGCTTTCAGGGCGCGGGTGAGATGCGTGACAAGAGCCGTACGCGTACGGACCAGAATCATAATGTCGCCGGGGCGAATGGGCCGATTCTTACTCTCCAGAAGTTCTTTTCGATCGATCCATTCTTTGATGCGTGCGGCTATTTTCGCAGCCAGGGCGGCGGCGCTGTTCTGCCCCTCCATGATGCGCGTTGGCGGCTCCCACAGATCATAATCTTCCGTTTTTCCGGTTTCCACCAGCGGCCATAGCTCTACCAGCCCGCCCTGCTTGCGGCGGTATGCTCTGTGAGCGATCTGCGTTTCCGACAGGCCGCGGCGCAACGCCGGAGTGGAAAAAACTGCATCCACGGCTTTTAAAACGCTTTGGGTGGAGCGGAAGGAAATATTCAAATCCACCTTCTCCCATCTCTCTCCGGCTTCTTCGATCTTCTTGTGAAATGTGCTTTGTATGCGGCGGAAATCATTTGGGGAGGCGCGCTGGAAGCTATAAATTGATTGTTTTTCATCGCCCACGGTAAAGACTGTACGTGTCTGGTCTGTACGCCCCTGTCCGGCAAAAAATTCATCACAAAGCGCTTCGATGATTTCCCATTGTTCGGGGTTGGTGTCCTGCGCCTCGTCGATCAGGATGTGGTCGAGCCCCTGGTCCAGCTTGTACATCACCCAGCTGCTCATGGCTGTTATTGCGCCATCGCCTCGTCCTTTCAAAAGGCGCAGCGTGGTCAGGATCAGGTCGTCGAAATCCAGCGCCGAGCGCGTTTCTTTCAGCGCCGCATACTCCTCCAGCACAGCCTGGCCCAGCACCAGCAGATCCCGCGTCAAGGCGGCGGCATTTGCTGCTTTGGCCGCCTCAGCCGCTTTGGCCAGTCGCAGGGCTTCCGCTTGCATCCACTCTTCCGCCTGCGGGTGCGCCTCTGCAATTCCCTTGCCCAATAGCTTTTTGCGAATATCATCCTTCTGGGTCAGGAAGACCGACTTATAAGCCTCAAAATTTTCCAGACGCTGCATCTCATCGCTCTGCAGCCATGTGCTGATTTGCCCGGCATTTGCCAGATCAGTTTGGGTTTTGGATTGCCCTAAAATCTCTGCCAGAGCGGTCATTCCCACCTTATCCGTATTCCGGCAACACGCGGCCAGAACATCCTGCGCGCTCTGTCCCGCCGTGATGCCAAGAGCGCCGCAAAGTTTGGTGTAGAGCCCTTCTATGCCGAAATTACGGGCCAGTAGGTTTTCCATCTGGCGGCGTTCCCCGGTCATGGTTTTCAGCAAGGCCGCGCACTGGTCTTCGGAAATGATGGCGGCAATATTCTCAAAGGCGTGGCCCAGTGGCGTGGTCTTGTCCGTTTGCGCCTGCGCAATTGCGTTGCTGCGTGCCTCGCCCAGCAACAGGGAAGAGGCCGCATCCTCCAGCACGGTGAAATAGGGCGGCAGGCGGGCCTCCAGCGGAAAGCGGCCCAGCAGGGACTGGCAAAACGCATGGATCGTCATGATGTTCAGGCCGCCGGGCGTATCGATCACCTCTGCAAACAGCGTCCGTGCGGCTTCCAGCTCATGTATTTGCGGTGTACGGCCGAAAAGCCCTGCAAGCTCTCCCTGCAAAGTTTCAGGCGGTGCGATCGCCCAGCGCGACAGGGTTTTTTGAAGCCGCAGGGCCATTTCACTGGCCCCGGCCTTGGTGAAGGTCAGGCACAGGATTTTATGGGCCTTCGTGCCGCGTTGCCCGTCTTCGCGCGGCAATAACAACCGTAGCACGCGGTCGGTCAGAACTTTGGTTTTTCCGGTACCGGCTGATGCGTTGACCCAAATCGATGTTTTGGGTTGCGAAGCTTTGCGCTGCAAGACATCCGGGTCGATATCGCGGAGACTGTGTGTTTCAGTTTTCGGGTCAGTTTTTGGGTCATGACCCGTCAAATGACCCGTTTTATCGCCGGAAAGCTGTAGAGGGTTTTTGCTCATGCCGCCTCTCCCGCTTCATCGGAATCGGAAAGCACGGACCATTCTTTAACCCGGCTCAGATGCTCGTAATCGTTATAGGCCGGGATGTTGTCCGGGCGCGGCAGGGCGATATAGGGGGTTTGGGGATCGTCGAAAACGGTAATCAAAGTCCCCAGTCCGGCTCTCGTATGTTCGATAATCCCTGTGATGTCTCCCTGTTTTTCAACGGTTTTAAAAGGCTGTGTACCGCCTTTGAGGCTCCAATATCCTATATACGAAACGGACGACCTTTTAATTCCTGCAAACCCTCCTTCACTCAGGATCAGCGCTTCGATTGGCAATTGCGGCTGGGCGCCGTTGGTCAGGCCCTTTTGGGTAAAATTTCCGCCGGTTTTATAATCAATAACGGCCAGCCCGTCTGTGCCTGTGTCGATGCGGTCGGCAATCGCGCTCACGGTAAAATTTCCGGCGGGGGCGGACAGAGCGCTCTCCCCGTAACTTTCGCCTTGCAGGAAGCTGTGATCTTGCCTCCATGTCTTTTCATGTGTCAGATAGGCCGGAATGACCTGTTCAAAACGTGGCCACCAGAAGTTCCAGCTTTCCTGAGATTCTCCGCTTTCCTTTAGGACGCCCGCCGCGATGTTCCGCAGGATCTCCGGCGCATCCCCCGGTATGTCTACCGGATGGGCTTTGACAAAGCGTTCCAGAATCTCATGCATGAGTGTACCTAGAGCTGCCGCATCAATGGGTTTTTCAAGCGGGTCCAGTTTCTTGAGGTTCAGGATATAGCGCGCATAAATGCTATAAGGATCTTTCAACCAGGTTTCGATCCGTGTGGCGGACAATTTGCGCGGGCGAAGCGAAACCGGGGGGCTGGGCGCCGGACGCAGCGCCGGAACCGGACGCAGCGCCTCGTCCATCTGTGCGGCCCAGGATGCGGCCGGTGAAGCGTAAAGCGGGTCATGGGCCACCTGTGCCGCTTCGAGCACGGTTTCAAGACGTTGCAGCCAGCGCGATGGCACGCTGGGAGCGTTGCCCGCCCTTTTTGCGCGGGTGATGATAACGCGCGGGGCGCATAGTCCCTGGACGAAGTCATGGGCGGCCAGCCCGGTGGAGCGCTCCGGCAGCGGCAGGCCGAAATCCCGCCGCATCGGGCGCGACATCCACGGGTCATGTCCCGCTTCCGGCGGCCAGGTGCCTTCATTCAGTCCGGCCATGATAATTATATCGGATTCCACCAAACGCGCTTCGATCTGACCCAAAATCTGCAGACGCGGATGCGTACCATAGGCCGGGCGGATGGTGATGCTCTGCATCATATGCTCCAGAACAGCGGTATAGGTGGGCAAATTCATATCCGGCATCAGGGCGGCATGGTCGAGTATTTCAGAGAAAAAGCCTGAGGCGGCCTCCCCCTCTTCACCGCTCCACAGCGTATCGAAACTATTCGTATCGAAATGTGTGGATAAGAGCTCCAAAAGCTGCAGGTGACCCTTGACAATGCTTTTGAATTGAGCTGGGTTTTCGGGTTTTGAACCGAAAGTGAACCGGTTCAGGATCGGTTCAAGATCCTGCAGAATTTTGCCGTGTTTTTCCGGGTGTTTCTGGGCTTGAAGGCGTGTTTTTATGCCTTCCAGACCAGGGCCAGGTTTTGATCCCCGCAGGGCATAATCCAGATCGGAAACGCTCTGCGCCTTTTCTTCGGGCCTGAGGCCGAGCCGGCACAAAGGATGCTTCAACAGGGCAAGAAGCGAAATCGGGCCAACGCGGGTCAAAAAGACCTCCAGTGACAGCCGGATGAAACTCCCCAGAGTCGTTTGGGCCAGGCTTTTTCCGGCGGAATCATCCACCGCAATGCCCCAGCGGGCGCAGGCGCTGGCCACGCGGCGGGCCAGGTTGCGGTCGGGTGTGATCAAGGTCGCGGTGCGCCCCGGCTCTTCCAGTGCGCCGCGCATCAGGACCGCGATGACCTGCGCTTCTTCCCGCTGATGGGCGCAGGAGATGATGTCCATATCTTTTAATGCGCGCGCAAGCCTGGTGCGGGTCTGGGGTGCCGTCCCCAGCTTTTGCCATTCCAGTGTTGTGGCGGCCGGGCGCATAATCTCGCGCGCCAGAACTCTCCGCGCCGCGCCGGTGTCATGATCCTCATGCGGCCAGAGCCTAATGTCTGTACGCGCCACCTGCATCCGCTCCAGCAGTTGCCTGAAGCCGTATTGCGGATGATGTTCCTCCAGCGCGTCCCAGCTTTCTGCATCCAGATCCGCATCATAGCTGGGCAGGATCACGCAGCCCTGCGGTAGCTCTGCAATGGCGGAGAGCAATAGCGCGGTGGCGGGGATCGAACCGGTTGAACCGGCGGCTATAACCGGATAAGGCGGCGGGTGCGTCTGCCAGTGTCCGGCCAGCGCGCGGAGCAGCATGTCCCGGCGCTGCGACCCGTCAATCATGCCGTGTTCCTTCAGGATATCCGGCCAGTGACGGCTGAGAATTTTCAGGAAATCGATGGTGATTTGCCAGTGTTCGGCGAAGTCTTCGGGCACCAGCCTGTGCAAATCCTCCAGATCCAGCCCTTCGGTGTGAATCTGGTCCATCAGGCGGCCCAGAGCCGTGGCCAGCCCTAGCGCATGATCAAAATTTTGGGCAAAGCCCGGCAGCGCCTGAATGGTTTTGGCCAGTAAAATCTGCCGCCGCAGTGGGGAAATGGCAGGCGGCAGCTCCAACGCGCTTTCTGCATCGGCCTGCCCGGCGATAGACAGGGACAGCTCCTCCTCATCTACATCGCCCAGCGACAGCATACGCGGCAGCATCAGCGGTTTTCCCCCGCTCAGATACAGGAAAGCCTCACGCATGGTACGGCAGGCCCTGCGCGAAGGCAGGAAAAGCCGTATATCGGCCAGTGCTTCGGGCGCGCCTTCATTTCGCCGCAACAGCTCCGCCGCCAGCGCTTTGGCGAAGGGGATGCCGGCCGGGATGTTGTAAATTTCTTTGCTCATTCCTTCTTCGCGATATGTGCAGTCACGGCCTCTAAATCCTGCGGCGTGCTGATATGGTGCCAGTCTCCCTCATGCACGATCCCGAATAAACGGCCCTGCGCCTGCGCCCGGTCCAGAAGCTCCAGATAGGAAAAGGCGCCCTCGGGCGTATCATGAAAGAGGCGCGGATGGTTCAAACGCATGCTGGTGAACATATATGCGCCTGTCTGATTTTTACTGCGGATCGCCCGCCCGTCCGGCGTTAAATCATAATCGCCGACGCCTTTGGTGACACTCATGGTTTCAACAGATTGCAGCACCATCAAAATATCCATGGTTTCGTCATCCCATATTTGCCCCAGCCTGTGCAAAACCGGCTTAGCACCCGGCTTTTCACTCCACATCCCGTCACCGCTCAGCACAAAGAACGGCTCAGCGCCGAAATGTCCGATCATCTTTTTGATCCCACCCCCGGTATCCAGAATAGGATCTTCGGCAGAAAAGAGCAGTGCTGGATCCGCCCGCCCCTCCAACGCGCGCGGAATCTGTTCGCCCAGGTAATGCGTGTTGATCACCACGTCGTTGATGCCGTTTTGTTCAAAATGATCCAGCGTACGCTCCAGCAGGCTGCGAGAGCCGACCTCCAAAAGGGGTTTTGGCCGCTCCAGAGTCAAAGGCCGCATACGCATTCCAAATCCGGCAGCCAGGATGAAGGCTTTATTATACGTCATGGCGCTACGCTCCGTATTAAAATTTCGCGTTTATCCGGATTGTCTTTGAACGGAACGATCCGTACGTCTATGTACGTGTCTGGCAATAAGGGGCCAAGGCGTTCCGGCCACTCCACGATCGTAATACCGCTGGATAACGCATCATCCCAACCCAGTTCATAGATATCCCCGGCATTTTCGATGCGGTACAGATCGAAATGGTGGATGGTCCCTTTTGTTCCGTCATAGATTTGCACCAGCGTAAAGGTCGGGCTGGGCACATTCAGAGCCGAATTCCCACACAGAGCGCGGATCAGGGCGCGCGCAAATACGGTTTTCCCGGCGCCCAAGGGTCCGGACAGGCAGAAACACGCGCTCCCTTGTATGGTGGAGGCATAGCGCGCGGCAAAGGCGCTCATTTCCGCTTCACTGTTGAGAATCTCCTGCATGGCGATGATTTTAGGATAATTCGGGGGCAAAAGAACAGGTGTTTATAGCTGCGTTGCACAAGCTTTGGTGATAGCCAAGGGGGACGAATTTCTGGTAAAATAAATATATGAGGTGGATTTTTCTTACAGCGATATTGTGTTTGTTATGGGCGGATCACGCTGCGGCGCAGGATGTGGTGTCCGATCCCATATGTTTTGCCGTGCGCAACGAAGCGCCTTATAAGGTCTATGGCAGTTTTGTAACGAATTATTACACCACCCCCGATGGGACGCAGGCGCGCCACCGCTCAAACTTCCGGCTGGAAGAAGCCGGGAATGTGGATGCGGAATCCGGCTTGCCCGGCGACCGGGCGGAGTTTTGCACCTATGGTCCGTTTTATCCGGAGCGCAAGCTAGAAATGGTTTTGCGTACGCTGGTACCGATCTTTTCCTGCAAAACAAAGGTGGGTCAGGGAGAGATTGTTATCAAGGGCTACCGCAAAGACGGCGGTGGTGCAGAAACCTGGGCCGAATGCTTTTTATAGAACGGCCGTTCTATACCTCTAAAATTTTCCGTTTCGCCACTTCCAGCTTTTTGCGGTCCGATGCGCTTAAATCCATCTCATAGGGTTGGAAAAGCTCGATCACAGCCGTGAAATCCTTTTCAGTAAAGGCTTTGGCGGCTTTTTGGCTGATCATGTCCAGGCTTTTGCGGTATTGTTCCCTTATCTTTTGTTCCAGCGTCATTTCGCGCATGGTCAGCGCCCGTTCGATAATTTTTTCGCTGGGCGGTAAAAGCGTCTTTTGCCCGTGTTTCAGGGTCTCGGATATGTCCAGGATAACCGATTGCATGGTCCTGACCGATGCGGTGTAATAGGCGGTCTGGCTGAGCGTCAGGCTCTTTTTCGCGGCGCGCAGGACTTCCTGAAAGCTCAGGCGCTGGTAATGATCGTAAATGAAGTGGCAATCAACGGCGTAGTTGTCCTCGCTGTAGGAAACCTCAAAGGCTTGAAAGTCTTTCTCATAGCGCGTAACGGCTACAAACGGCGCTTCGCTGACCACGCCTTTATAGGGCGTAATGATTTGCCGCCCGCCCTGGTATTTCACCAGGCCGCTCAAGTAACTGAAATGATGGCGTTGTTCCAGGAATCGAAACTGTTTCTCACATTCCGTGAAAAAACATGTTAAAAGATCCTTTGGAGAAACCCCCAGATTTTGGTCGGTTGTCATACATGCCCCTCTATATGCCCCGAATGCTCTATGACTAATACTATAATATGGAATTCGTTAAATTTTCCTGAATGGGAACAATTATTTAAAGAAATTTCTAATACAAATTTACTGCAATCTTATGACTATGCCAGGGCGGTATGCCCTTTAAGCCGCCAAACCGCGCGCTGGGGCCTGATTATGCTGGGAGGGCGGCGGGCCGGGCTGGTGCAGATTCTGGAGGCCAAGGCGCTGGGCGGGGCTTTGCATGCGGTGATTTGTGATCGTGGACCGCTCTGGTTTGACGGGTTTGGCTCTGAGGCTGATTTTGAGGCATTTTCCGCCCTGTTTAACCGGGAGTTTCCCCGCCGGATCGGGCGCAGGCGACGGTTTATCCCGGAGATTGAATTATCGGATAACGTTCTGGATATATTGAAAAATAACGGTTTCAGGCCGTTGGGCGGCGCGCCTTATCAAACCGTCTGGCTGGATCTTGATCAGGATGAAGAAACCCTGCGTATTGGTTTAAAAAAGAACTGGCGCGGCGCCTTGAAGAAAGCAGAAAAATCCGGGCTGCAATTACAGTGGGATGATCAGAGTCAAAGCTTGCCATGGCTATTGAAAAACTATGAAATTGATAAAAGGGCACGAAACTTTAAAGGTCCAGATGTGCGCATGCTCAAGATGTTTGGTGATGTGTTCGCCCCATCAAAAAGCGTGCTGATCGGTACGGCAATGCTGGACAGCCACAAAATCGCTGCTATTCTGATTTTGTGCCATGGGCAAAGCGCGACCTATCAAATTGGGTGGACTTCACCCGGTGATGGTCGCAAATCTGCGGCGCATCATCTTTTGCTTTGGGAGGCTCTCGGCATTCTCAGGAAAAAAGGTATCACGAGTTTTGATCTGGGAGGAATAAATGATGGCGGTGCGGCGGGCGTGCAAAAATTTAAATCCGGTATGGGGGGGCGCATTGCGACTTTGCCTGGTATTTTCGGCTAGTCTTTTCATTCTGGCCGTAAATGGCCAATTTTCCGCGGCGCAGGCGCGTGAGCAGAGCCATCAGAAACTGGTCTATGATGTATATGCCGGCGGTATCCACGTGGTGGAGGCCAAGGTCGATGTTCATATCAAAAAAGACAACCGCTACAGCATCGTTCTTGCTGCTCAGACGCGCGGTTTTTTAGGCTCTCTGGCGCCCTGGCAGGGAGTGTTCGAAAGTCATGGCTGGATTGTCGGCGGCGATAAATTTGTGCCCGAGCTACATAAATCCACCACAACCTGGCGCGGCGAAGATGAAATCAGCGAATATAAATACACCAAATCCGGCGGGTTTCAGGAGCTTGTCATGACCGAACACGGCAAAGCTCCTGAGAAAAAAGAAGTCAAACAAAGACTTGTGGAGGGCACAACCGACACGCTCACCGCAGCTTTGAGCGTTTTTGAAGCTGTGGCACAGGGGAAGAATTGCGAAGGCACTTCAGATGTGTTTGATGGCAAGCGCCGCTACCAGCAGGTTTTTACCCATGTTGGGTATTTCGATGAAAAACCATCGAAATATAACGTGTTTTCCGGCCCGGCAGCCGAATGCATTGTCGAGGTTGTTCCCGTGACCGGTGCCTGGCACAGCAAGCCCAGAGGCTGGATGTCGATCCAGGAACAGGGTCGCGAACGCGGTACCATGCCTACGGTCTGGGTGGCTCCGGTGAGTGCAGTCGGCCCGGCGATTCCGGTGAAAATTCGTGTCAAAACCGCTTTCGGCGCATTGTATATGCATCTGTCTGAATATAAAGAGGGTGAAGAAACACGCATTGCAGAACAGCGGGCGGAGCAATAAGCCTTTAAAACAATTTGAAAATATCAAACACCAGCAGCTTGGCCACCATCACCAGCGCCATCGCAATCATGGCATAACGGATAAAGCGGCTGCCGCGTTTGATCGCCAGCTTCGATCCGATATACGCGCCTACAATAGATGAAAAAAACATCATTCCGGCCATCTCAAGATCGACCGTAGAGTTGCTCCACAGAATCGCCATCGACAACACGGTTTCCGGCACGGCGGCGGTGGTCATAATGCTTTTGGCCCCCAGATAGGACCGGTGAAACAGGAGGACGAGGATAAGAACGCCGAATGTCCCCCCGGCCATGGCAAAAGCGCCGTCCCACAGCCCCAAAAGGAACACGCCGATAAACCCGGCGATGTAATGAGGGCGGGCCGTGTCGTCTTCTTTCGGCTGGAACGGGTAGAGCAAAAAAAACACTCCGATCAATACTGCGCCGACAATGATAATGTTCAGCATCTCCGGATCTAATGCGATGACGATATTCGCGCCGATAAACGCGCCGACCAGGATAAACGGCGTAATCATCAGGGCGAATTTCAGGCGGAAATCCGGAATGCGCATATAATTGCGGACTGACCCGGCAATATATCCAAAATCTGAAATCCTGTTCAGCGCCAGAGCGTTCACCGGCGGGAATCCCATGGCCAGCAAGGCGGGCACGCCGAATACGCCGCCGCCGCCGGTGATGGAATTCACAAACCCCATTGCAAAGCTGAGCGGGATCAGGAGGTAAAGAAAAAGGTCGCTCATATGACGAAAACCTTGATATAAAGTGTAAAATTCGCTATCGCTCAAACTGACACAAAAAAGAAGCTGATGACAAGCAGGAATAAAAAACCACTGGCCATTGTAATTCTCGCCGCGGGCAAAGGCACGCGGATGAAGTCCGACACGCCCAAGGTGATGCAGAATCTGGCGGGTCTGCCGATGATCAATTGGCTGATCGCGACGGCGGAAAAACTGGAGCCGGAGAAGATTATCGTGGTGGTCGGCCCCGGCATGAAGGACCTTGAGGCGGCGGTGAAGCCGCATCAGACAATGCTGCAGGATACCAGGAACGGCACGGGTGGCGCGGTACGCACGGCTTTGCCTGCGTTGGAGGGGTTTGACGGCGATGTGCTGATCCTGCTGGGCGATGCGCCGCTGATCCGTCTTGAGACCCTGCAAAATTTGATTGAAGCGCGAGGGCACGACCTTCTGACCGGCCTTGCGGTGTTGGGGATGGAGCTGGACGATCCGTTCGGCTATGGCCGTCTGGTTTGCGACAAGCAGGGTTTTGTGCAGAAAATCATCGAAGAACGCGATGCCGGCGCGGCGGAAAAGAAAATCACGCTGGTCAATGCCGGGGCCTTTTGCGTGGATGGCAAACAACTGCCCGACTGGGCGGCGCAGCTTACCGACAACAACGCGCAAAAGGAATTCTATATCACCCAACTGCCGGAAATCATCACGGCGCAGGGCGGACAGGTGGCGGCCTGCGTAACGGGTAATCCCGAAGAGGTGCAGGGCTGTAACACATGGATTGAGCTGGCGCACATGCAGCAGGCTGCGCAGCATGTCCTCAGGCTCCGGCACATGGAAAACGGGGTTCATATGACTGACCCGGCCAGTGTGTATTTTCATCACGACACAAGTGTTGCGCCTGGCGTTCAGATCGAACCGAATGTGTTTTTCGGGCCTGGCGTAAACGTGGGAGCAGGCGCCAAGATCAAGGGTTTCAGCCATATCGAGGGCGCGCAGATCGGTGCGGGCGCGCAGATCGGTCCTTTTGCACGGATTCGCCCCGGCAGCGAAATCGGTGAAGAAGTGCGCATCGGCAATTTTGTTGAGATCAAAAAATCAACCGTCGGGGCGCGCAGCAAAATTAACCATCTGTCCTATGTCGGCGATACCACGATGGGCGATGATGTGAATTTCAGTGCCGGAGCAATTACCGTGAATTATGACGGGTTTGAAAAACACCGCACCATCATCGGCGATGGCGTAATGGTGGGATCGAACGTGAATCTGGTTGCGCCGCTGACCATTGATAACGGCGCGTTTGTCGCCGCCGGATCAACGATTACCAAAGATGTTCCGGCTGATTCGCTGTCCATTTCCCGGGACGTGGCCCAAGTACGCGAAGGCTGGGCGGCCGAATACCGTAAACGTAAAGCGGCGATTGCGAAAAAGCTGAAAAAGAAAAAGAGTTCGTCTTAAAAATATTGCAACACTGCGCAACATGATGTGATTTGTTTTTCCCCTGAGCCATGGTAGATTTCAAAGAATGTGCGGCATTATAGGCATACTGAGTGAAAAAGAAGCGGCCCCCCTCCTGCTGGAAGGGTTGAAACGGCTGGAATATCGCGGCTATGATTCGGCCGGGATAGCCACGCTGCAAAACGGCTCAATCACCCGCCGCCGCTCCGAAGGTAAGCTTTCCAATCTTGAAAAACTGTTGAGCGCCAACCCGCTTCCGGGCACGGCCGGGATCGGCCATACGCGCTGGGCCACGCACGGCCTTCCGGTGGAGCGCAATGCGCACCCGCATGCAAATGACCATGTTGCGGTGGTACATAACGGCATTATTGAGAATTTTGCTGCGCTCAAAGAAGAGATGGAGCAGGCGCAATACCGCTTCACAAGTGACACGGATACCGAAGTGATTGTGCATCTGGTTTCACACTACCTGAAACAGGGGATGGGCCCCCAAGAGGCTGCGAATGCAACGTTTGACCGACTGGAAGGTGCTTATGCTCTGGTGATGATTTTTGCGGGAGAACATGATTTGATGATTGGCTGCCGTCAGGGTACGCCGCTGGCTGTTGGCTATGGTGAGGGCGAAATGTTCGTCGCCAGCGATTCTTACGCATTGGCGCCGCTGACCAAGAATATTTGTTTTCTGCAGGATGGGGACCGCGTGCGCGTCACCCGCACCGGTGCGGATGTCTACATCAATGACAACCAGCCCGTGGAACGTGAAATTAGAACCACGGCGCAATCCGGTGCGCAAACGGGCAAGGGCGAATACGCGCATTTCATGCTCAAGGAAATTTACGAACAGCCCGAAGTGATCGGCGATACGCTGACTTCTTTTGTGCACCCTTCGACAGGACATATCTCAATCCCGGAGGATATATCTGAGGCGTTGAAAAATGCATCACGTCTGACATTGGTGGCCTGCGGCACAGCCTTTTATGCCTGCACGGTTGCAAAATACTGGTTTGAACAAATTGTGCGCATTCCGTGCGAAATTGATGTTGCCTCTGAATTCCGCTACCGCGAAGCGCCGATTCCGGAAGGCAACCTGACGATTGTTGTATCGCAATCCGGTGAAACGCTTGATACGCTGGAAGGCATGCGTTATGCGAAGCGGGAGGGCAGCAAAGTCCTCTCCATTGTCAACACGATTGAAAGCACGATTGAGCGCGAAAGCGATTTTGTGCTGCACACGCTGGCCGGTCCTGAAATCGGTGTAGCCTCAACCAAAGCCTTCACCACCCAGCTCACCACGCTGGCCTGTCTTGCGCTTGCTGCGGGGCGGGTACGCGGTGCTATTGATCAGGAGCGCGAGCACAACCTCGCCGAGGCGCTCCGCCATGTGCCAAAAATTGCTGCGGATATATTGCAGCATGATGCGGCTATTCTGGAGGTTGCGAGAGATGTGGCCAAGGCGCGCGATGTTTTATATTTGGGGCGCGGCAGCCTCTATCCGATCGCACTGGAAGGTGCGCTCAAGCTCAAGGAAATTTCCTATATCCATGCCGAAGGATATGCGGCGGGAGAAATGAAACACGGCCCGATCGCGCTGATCGATGAAAATGTGCCGGTTGTTGTTGTTGCGCCGGGCAATGATCCCTTATTTGAAAAAACCGCATCGAATATTCAGGAAACCGTTGCGCGTGGTGGCAAGGTGTTTTTGATCTCGGACAAGCTCGGCGCCAATGCGCTTAGAAAGCAGAGCACCTGGAGTGTGGTTCTAGGCGAAGTTCATCCTTTTGTTGCGCCGATTGCCTATTCAATTCCAGTGCAGCTTCTGGCCTATCACGTTGCCGTACTAAAAGGCACGGATGTAGACCAGCCGCGCAATTTGGCCAAATCAGTTACAGTAGAATAATGCAGCATATTTTCATGGGCAGCCCGTGTTGACCATCACATGTTGTCAGAGGCGCGTTGATTATCACAGCTTTGCAGCACCAGCGTTGACCATTCCCCAATCTCATACTCTTTGACAAAGACTAGCCCCTGCGCCTCATAAGCCGCCCGAACTTTTTGTGCCTGCTCATTCAAAATCCCGGATAAAATCGCAAAGCCGTTTGCATCCAGCGCGGCGCATAGATCCTGCGCCATATCCATCAGCGGTCCGGCCAGAATATTCGCGGTGATCAATTCAAACGGCCCTTTTTTCTGCACGGCATCGCCTGCAAACCCTTCATTGACCAGTGTTGAAACCGCGCCGGGGGCCTGCGTAACGCCATTGGCCTGCAGATGCCGTTCGGTCACGCGGATGGATTCGGGATCATTATCCACCGCCAGGATCGGCGTTTTCCAAAGCTTCCATGCCGCAATGGCAAGGATGCCGGATCCTGTGCCCATATCCAGCACGTTCCAGGGGCATACGCCTGTAGTCTTTAAATCTTCCATAGCCAACAGGCATCCTGAGGTTGTTCCGTGCTCGCCCGATCCAAAAGCCGTTGCGGCATCGATTTGCAGCGGAAGTTGATCCTCCGGAATATTCCCTTCATAGTGGCTACCATAGATAAAAAATGATCCGACATTAAAAGCGGGAAATTGCTTGTAGCTGTGTTCCAGCCAATCAATGTCATCCGGGATTTTCTCGACTGAAAACCGGGTTGTTGTGCAAAGGGGGACGGACCGGGACTCCAGGGTGCGGGATAAAATATCTCCCAGAATATCCGTGTTCGGCTCTGTTTCAAAAATCCACTCCAGAACCCAGGGAGAGCGGTCGTTATTCTCCCGGCGCAGGGCGGAAAACGCAAGATGGCCAACCTCCAGCCCCTCCTGCACAGGGCGTAAACGCGATATTTGCTCTTCAGAAAAAGACGAATCAAGCTCTATGCGGGCGCAGAACAATATTTTGGCTTTGGTTATTTTTTCTTACCTTTACCGTCTTCTACGGTATTGTCCTCGTCATCAACGTCCAGATCTTCATCCAGATCTTCATCCAGATCGTCCAGATCATCATCAATGTCATCCACTTCGAGATCATCCAGGGAGCTGTCATCCAAGTCCAGATCGGGAGCGTCATCATCATCGAGATCATCATCATCGACTTCTTCCGCGTCTTCCAGGCTCACGATCTCTGCGCCATCTTCATCATCGAGATCATCATCGTCATCCACAATCACCTCTTTAACGGCTTTCTTGCTGACTTTTCCTTCCGCTTCCGTATCGGCAGCGGCGACACGGCCACGGCGGGCTTTAAGCTTGATTTCTCCTGTGAATTCCGTATCGCAGGACGGGCAAACGATGGGGCGTTTGTTCATATCATAAAATCGTATCCCGCAGCTGACGCAAACGCGTTTCAGTCCTCTAACATCGGCGGCTGTACTCATCACTGTTGCTCCTCTGTAACTTTCAAAGATTATTCCTTGTGTCTGATTGCCGAATTTTTAGACTCAAGTCAACGATAAACAACAATCAGGCCGGTACAGGGGTTTGTTTTGGTTGGCGATCATGTTTCCACCAGCCGATTCCGGTTGAGACGGTGGAGCCGACACTGGACACCAGCATGCCGTAAGATTGAGAGCCAATATCGAAGATGACGCTTAGCAATCCCCCGGCCCCCATAAGCAATCTGTGGTTTTTGGCCTCATGCGCGGCTGCTGCGGCAATGCCGCAATAATTGGCCGTCATCGGCAGGGCCTGAAGCCCTGCGCTCAAAATCCTTTGAGATATCGGCAGGGCTTCATTGTTAAACGCCATCACAATTGACGGTATAGAGGCGGCCGTGACAATTCCGGCCCCGGCCAAGCTGATTTTGATTTTGCTCGCCGCTGTTTCAAATTTCTTGCGTAAGTGAATGTTGTTAAGGGCCATATCTGTAAAGATGATCGCCAGGGCGGGGATAAAACCGCCAAGCGCATATTGGGTTAAGGCGCCCGCACTTTTAGCGATATTAAGCTTCTTCATGTTGTCGGCTTTTTTGAAGCCGGTCTGCCTTATGATGACACATGCGCCGCTTAAGGCGCCGCCCGTATTCGCGATAAGGGGCTGTAAATACTCAAAATGCAGTCCTGTGTAAATCGCCACCGCCGCCCCTGATGCTGCGGCAAAGGTGAGGGTGAGCGGCGATTTCCGTTCCAGCGTCTTTTCGAATTTTTGGCACAGTTTAAAAAACATCCGCCTCTTATAGGGTTATAATTTACGTAAGTCAAAAAGAATGCGATGGAAACACATAGACCCCCGCTCTATATCATTGTAAACTAACTCAAATTTTTGACGAAAACCGGAGGCTCCTTCTATGCAAAAATCTGTCGTTATCTGTGGTTTCAAACGCTCCCCCATGCATTTCGCGAATAAGGGCGAACTGGCGAAGGTCCGCCCGGATGATATGGCCACCGAGGTCGTAAAGGCTCTGGTGGCTGAGACGGGGGTAAACACGGATGATATCGAAGACCTCATCATGGGCTGTGCCTTCCCGGAGGCCGAGCAGGGCTTTAACATTGCCAAACTGGTAGCCCAGCATGCCGGATTGCCAGTGAGCGTGGCTGGCGCGACCGTAAACCGATTTTGCGGCTCCTCCATGACTGCCATTCATATGGCTGTGGGTGCCATCAATGCAGGCGCTGGTGAGGTGTTTATCTGTGCCGGAGTCGAATCGATGAGCCGTATTCCCATGGGTGGCTTTAATCCTATGCCCAACCCGGCTTTGTTCGAGAAATATCCGCAAGCTTATATCTCTATGGGCGAAACAGCCGAAAATCTGGCCAATAAATATGAGATCAGCCGTGAGGCGCAGGAAGAATTCGCCGTCAGCTCGCATCATAAGGCGGCGGCGGCAGCAGAAAGCGGCAAGTTCGATGATGAAATTGTGCCCATCGGTGATGTCAAAACCGACGGCACCATCCGCCCGGATTCCAATGTAGAAAAACTCGCCACGATGAGCCCGGCCTTCGATAAAGACGGTACGGTCACGGCTGCGACCTCTTCACCGTTGACGGATGGCTCTGCCGCCGTTCTGGTTTGTTCAGAGGAATATGCGGATAAGCACAAACTCCCCAAAATTGCCCGCATTAAATCCATTTCCACCGCCGGATGCGCGGCTGAAATCATGGGCATCGGCCCGGTCCCGGCAACCAAAAAAGCTTTGGAACGCGCAGGGCTAACCCTCGCCGATATTGACATTATCGAATTGAACGAGGCCTTCGCCGCACAAGGGCTTTCCGTGCTCAAGGAGCTCGGCGCGGATGTAAGTAAAGTAAATCTTGATGGCGGCGCCATCGCTCTGGGCCACCCTCTCGGCACCTCGGGCGCCCGCATCACCGGCAAAGCCGCCAGTCTGCTCAAACGCGAGGGCAAGAAATATGCACTCGCCACCATGTGTATCGGCGGCGGCCAAGGCGTGGCGACTGTGTTGGAGAAGATATAATGAGCGATGTTGCTTCCATACAGGAACGCAACGCTCGCGTCGAATCTGACAAGGCTTGGGAAACCAGCTGGACGCGGCGGATCATTATCGCTCTGGGCACCTATGTGATTATCGGAGCGTATCTCAACTATCTAAAGGTCGAGAAAGCCTGGCTGCATGCCGTTGTACCGATGCTGGCCTATCTGCTATCTACGCTTGGGCTGCGCTATATGAAGTTAATCTGGATTAAAACACTCTACAAAAAAGAGGTCTCATCATGAGCATGAACAGTATCAAAAAAGTTGCCGTGATCGGCTCTGGTGTTATGGGCTCCGGCATTGCCGCGCAGCTGACCAATGCGGGTCTTCCGGTTGTCTTGCTGGACATTAAGGTCGAAGGCAAGGATCTGGCGGCCGAGGCGGTGGAGAAAATGCTTAAAACCGATCCGGCGCCGTTCATGCGCAAATCCAATGCGAAGCTGATCACCACTGGCACGATTGATGATGACATCGATATGATCGGCGATTGCGACTGGATTATCGAGGTCGTGGTGGAAAAGCTGGAAATCAAACATGCGACTTACGCGAAAATCCAAAAATCGCGCAAGAAGGGCTCGATTGTATCTTCCAATACCTCCACCATTCCGCTGCATAAGCTCGTGGAAGGTCAGCCCAAAGACTTTGCCAAGGATTTCATGATCACGCATTTCTTTAACCCGCCGCGCTATATGCGTTTGCTGGAGCTGGTTGTGGGCAAGGATACGGATAAAAAAGCTGCCGAAACGATCCACGAAATTTGCGATGTCAAACTCGGTAAAGGCGTGGTCATGTGTAACGACACACCGGGCTTTATCGCCAACCGCTTGGGAGTGTTCTGGCTGACCGCCGGGGTGAATGAAGCGATTAAGCAGGGCGTGTCGATTGAAGTTGCCGATGCGGTGATGTCCAAGCCCGTTGGCATTCCCAAAACCGGCGTGTTTGGCCTGATCGATCTGGTCGGGATTGATTTGATGCCGAAATTGTCGGAGAGCTTGCTCTCTACCTTGCCGAAGG
>CAYGSN010000034.1:0-20373 GCA_964352675.1 uncultured Pseudobdellovibrionaceae bacterium | reverse complement strand
GGGGAATAGTAGTAACGTAATCGTTTGGACCTATCTGGCCGGATAGCAATCCATGATCATGAAGTAGTGATCGGCTGCGCTGAAACAAAAGAAATCAAAAACACAATTGAAGCAATTGAAACCGAAGTTTTTTCAAACTTAACCGTCGGTGATTGCTTGCATGCGTGTGTCTGTCTCCGACATAACATTTAAAGGAGACAGAAATGTCGAAGAAAAACTCGTTGCAGATCGATTATCTGCACCCGCGTGAACTCACTTATTATAAGCGTGAGTTACGCACTATCCCCGAAAAACAAATCAGTAAGGCACAAAAGCTGTTACAGGAATGCGGCTGTTTTCCACTGCCCATTCCTATCGGCAAAAACAACATCGTTATTCACGGTCAGGTTTTTGTCGAAGCGGCGCGCCGCATGGGCATGGATGCCATACCTGTTGTTCGCTTTGAAAATTTGAACGAAGAGCAGGAGCGCCTTATCCGTATTGCGCTGGACCGCATTGCCGAAGACGGCGAGTGGAACAAACAAGATATGGCGATCGAGCTTCGGGAACTCCAGATTTTATTAAATGACTTGACCATAACCGGTTTTGAAATCGAAGAAATTAACCTGATGCTGGATCTTAATAGTGACGATGATCCTGATGATGATATTCCGCCACCACTTGGTGACCCGCCGGTTACACAAACCGGTGACCTTTGGGTCATGGGTGAGCATAAGCTTTTATGCGGCGATAGCCTTCAAAAGAAAAGCTATGAAGCCCTGCTCGGTGAAGAAAGGGCCGACGTCGTATTTATTGACGAACCTTACAATGTGAAGGTGGACGGGCATGTTGGAGGAAAAGGCAAAATCAAACATTCCGAATTTGCCATGGCATCCGGGGAAATGAGTGTCGATCAATTCACCGAGTTCCTTAGCACTTCCAAAAAGCATTTGGCAACATATTGCAGGAAAGGCGCCATAATTTTTGGATGTATGGACTGGCGCCATATCCGTGAAATGATGGATTCTGCTCTGGCGGCCAAGCTGGATATGATCAATCTAATATGCTGGTGCAAAGATTCGGCCGGGATGGGTAGCCTTTATCGTTCCCAACACGAGCTGGTGTTTGTTTTCAAAAACGGCAAAGGTAAGCACACCAATAATGTCCAGCTCGGCTCCAACGGCCGTTACCGTACAAATGTCTGGCAATATCCCGGCGTCAATTCATTTGGGAGTGGCCGCATGGATGAGCTCGCCATGCACCCGACCGTCAAGCCCACGGCCATGGTGATGGATGCTCTGAAAGACTGCTCAAACCGCGGTGACATTGTTCTCGATTCTTTTGGTGGATCCGGTACGACTTTGATTGCGGCCGAGAAGTCTGGCCGTAAGGCACGCCTGATCGAGATCGACCCGGGCTACTGTGATGTTTCCGTGCGCCGTTGGCAGGTCTTAACAGGGCAGGACGCCACCCACGCCGAAACCGGCAAAACCTTCAATGAAACCCAAAATGCAGGAGAATAATCATGAGTGATAATGATGATAAAAAAGACTATGAAGTAGGCTACGGCAAACCACCAAAAAGTACGCGTTTCGGGCAGCCGGGTGGCAACCCTCCAAATATGGGAGGGCGTCCGCCAGGTCGTAATGTCACTGAATTTGACAGGCTGTCCGAAGAGGCCCTGTGGGATTGCTTCATACAAGCAGCGCTAACGCCTGTAGGCATCACCGAAGACGGCAATAATCTGCTCGTTCCGTACATCATGGCTCTGGCCAAACGTATGGCACAAGACGCAATCAAAGGCGATCGCCATGCCCGTAAAGATCTGCTGCGTATGCTTGAAAAGGGTGCAAAGGGCACGGACAAAATGAAGCTCGACTTATACGCAGCTGTTGCAGATCGTGAGGAAAGCAGAATTAAGGCCATGGCTAACCCCGGTTCGCTAGAATTCTTCAATGCAAAATACGAGCATTATATGACGCGCAAACATTTGCGTAAAATCATCGGCGGAGATGAATTTATGTACATGCCCGGCGAGCCGATTATTGATGAAGACTGGGCTGTGTTCATGGAAGAATACCAGCGCTTAAAGGATAATCCGGACCTTATCCTGCCATGGCCACCCAAATATCCAAGCGACGATATGGAATAGCATCTTTCGACTGGACTTCGTTCGCACGGCAAGCGTGTATGGCCCTGACGTTAACAAACGGAAGGGCCATATTCTTATGCATGAATTATCAATTAATGAGCTCAGGCAGCGCTGGGCTGAAGCATGGGGGCGACAGCCGCACGTTCGGGTTGGGCGGGTGATGCTGGAGAAAAGCCTCGCTTATAAGCTTCAGGGCGCCCTAAGCTCGGGACAACAGATACGGCTCGATCAATTAATCAAAGAATATAAACGCAACCCAGCCTGCTTTGACGATCGTGTGGGCGCTTTAAAGCCCGGAACACGGCTGGTACGCACCTACAACAATAAAAAGCATAGCGTGCTCGTCAAAGTCGACGGTTTTGAATATCAGGATCAAACCTACAACAGCCTGTCAAAAATCGCGAATGACATTACCGGCAAGCGCTGGAACGGATGGGTGTTTTTTGGAATTAAGACGGCGAGCGCATCATGAAAAAGATCTGCGCAATTTACACAAGAAAATCTACCGACGAACGCCTCGACATGGAGTTTAATACGCTGGATGCGCAGCGTGAAGCCTGCGAGGCTTATGTCTTGAGCCAGAAGTCTGAAGGCTGGCAAGCATCGCCAGAGCAATATGATGATGGAGGGTTTTCTGGTGGGTCTCTGGAGCGGCCCGCATTGAACCGGCTGCTGAATGATATTAAAGCCGGAAAAATCAATGTCATTGTAGTCTATAAGATTGACCGCTTAACACGCTCTCTCACAGACTTTTCAAAACTGGTTGAGGTGTTTGATGAATACGGTGTGACCTTCGTTAGTATCACGCAGAGCTTTAACACCACTACATCGATGGGCCGATTGACGCTCAATGTGCTGCTATCCTTTGCACAATTTGAACGCGAGGTGTCTGGGGAGCGCATCCGCGATAAAATAGCGGCTTCGAAAGCCAAGGGAATGTGGCAGGGTGGACGTGCGCCCCTGGGCTTTGATATTGAAAACCGTCGCTTAATCACCAATGAGGAAGATGCACCTAAAGCCAAGATGATTTTTGAGCTCTATTTAAAATTAGGGTGCGTCAGTAAGCTCAAAACTGAGCTGGAGCGCCGCGAGATCAAAAGCCGCCGAAGAGTGTCCCAAAGAGGTTTGGAATATGGTGGCGAATATTTCAGCCGCGGCGCATTATACAGCTTGCTGCAAAATCCGGTCTATATCGGCAAGATCTCGCATAAAGGTACAATTCATGAAGGGCTGCATGATGCTATTGTTCCGCTGGAGCTGTGGGACACGGTGCAGGACAGGTTTCGCAATCAGGCACCGCATGAGCGTGGTCTGCAAAGACAGGCGCATAAAAATTTACTGACCGGACTGATCTTCGATGAATACGGAAATCCTTACACACCGGTTTTCACAAACAAGAAGAACAAGAAATACCGCTATTATCTCAACCAAGCTCTGGCCGAAGATAAAGGGCATCCGGACAGAGCCCGCAGCCGTCTGCCGGCACATGAGATTGAAACCTTGGTCGAAAAAACCGTGCGTGGAGAAATTGCGAAACTGTCCGGTGAAGACGATGGCGCAGCCTTAGACCACCTTCTAAAACAGCATGAAGCTATCCCGACTTATGATTTAATCCGAAAATGTGCGGTGCGCATCACGGTTAATTTTGATTGTCTTGTGATCTGTTTTAAGCCGAAGGGCTTTAAGAAACTGGTTGAAAAACATCTGCGTGTAAGCGTTACTGGACATGAGAATGCTTTTGAAATCACTGTGCCCTTTCAAACCAAACGGGGGCGTGATGGCGCCAAGATTATCAGGGCAGAGAGCCGGAACATTTTTGATGTGCCGCCTGAGGATTTAAAACGACTTGTTCAAGGGCATGTTTGGCGTGATGAGCATTTCGCCGGAGCGTACATTAAAGACATTGCCAAGCGTGAAAATTGTTCAGACCGCTACGTTCGCAACCGAATTATGAGCAGTTTTGGAATTTTGAACTAAGCGCTATTCCCTGAAATCCCTTACTTTCAACACATTACCCATAGTGCAGGCGGCAGTTTCTGTGCGTTTCTCAAAATGAGCTCAATGAAAAAACCAAAAATTTCCCTGCAAATACCCAGCTTACTGGGAATTGCTGCGGCCCGAGGGACTAAAAATTAGGGCGTAGAGAAAATGCGGAGAATTGGCGGTGAAATGGCATGCTCTGCCGTCCTTTGGAATAGGCACATACGCCAAGCCCCGCTAACGGCGCGGCTTGCGTGCATATTTTCTCTAAATCCGGTGAAACGGTGACTGAATGGCAGGGGCAGAGGGACTTGAACCCACGACCTGCGGTTTTGGAGACCGCCGCTCTACCAACTGAGCTATACCCCTAGGTCTGTGCAACGGGGTTATTGTTACTGTTTATTCCTGGAAATGGCAAGCATCATGAAGCAATACACACATTCTTGCCTTGTTGCTCTCCAAATCCTTTAAAAACTCTGGTAGTTTTTTCGGGGAAATAGCGGCGTAGCGCTCTGTTCTCCTTGTTTTAAGATCATCCTTAAGGTCAGGCGTATCATCACGTTCAGCGCAACCAATGGCAACGCCATAGCTTAAAATCTGGCCGCAATACTGCAAGGCTCTGCGTGTGGTTTCATAAACACCGCGCCCCTCAATTTTTTCAAGAATTTCAAGCATGACAGGGGCATTTACATGAATGGCTTCATCACGTTTATCACAGGCATCTTTTATGTCTACGGTGTCAAAAACACCAAAAGCAAGCCGCTTTTCCTTGCCATCAAAGCGGTATTTCATCTGCCAGTATTTGCTTCCGTTCGGCATGACTTCAAGGTAAAGACCTCCGCCTGCACTGACTTTATAGGGTTTGTCACGGCCTTTTGCGTTCTTGCATTTCAAATAAGTTAAGCTCATGGGGGCATCTCCGTTTTCTAGTTTGTTTAAATTCTCCCAGATGTGCCCCCAAATCTCATAGATTTGAGAAGACATATCTGGAAAACCAGAAACAAAGCTAGCCCCAAAACTGACTATCAGTCTGCGTTACACTTTCATGTGTAGATTTGTGTGGATGGGTAAAGAGAAAAAATGGCTCCCCGGGCCGGATTCGAACCAGCGACCAAGTGATTAACAGTCACCTGCTCTACCACTGAGCTACCGGGGAATGCTTATTCAGCGCTTTTATATGCAGTCTATCGTCCATTCTTGTCAAGTATTAAGCACATATCTGCATAAATCATCTTTGTTTTTGATTGATAAGTCCTTATATTTCCTAATAAGAATCATTTACAATCGGATGGAATTTTATATGAAACAGACTGCACTTCATGAATATCATGTTTCTCTTGGGGCCAAGATGGGGGAGTTTGCTGGCTATGACATGCCGCTTCTTTATGAGAAGGGCGTGATGGAGGAACATCTCTGGACCCGAAGCCATGCAGGTGTTTTCGATGTGTCTCATATGGGACAGATTCAGATTGAGGGTGAGGGTGTTGACGAATTCCTTGAGGCAATTACGCCTTCGGCATTTCAAAACAAAGCTATCGGCCGTGCCCAATATACGGTTCTTTTGAATGAAGAGGGCGGAATTATTGACGATTTGATTATCACGCGTATGGATAAAAATTCTTTCTTCGCTGTTATAAATGCGGGCTGCAAGGAGAAGGACATTGCCTGGATCAAATCAAAACTGCCTTCGCATCTCAATTTCTATGAGATGAAAGACAAGGCCCTGATTGCCATACAAGGGCGCTGGGCGGAGCGCATCGTCCATGAGATACTGGATTACCGTTCCGATGATTTGCCGTACATGCATCTGGATAAGGCCACCACGAAATACGGCGTGCCTTTCCTGATCAGCCGTTTGGGCTATACTGGGGAAGACGGGTTTGAAATCAGTATTCCGAATAACACGGCCGCGGAAATATTTCAGGAACTGGCGGAGCATTCCGAAGCCACGCCGGTTGGGCTGGCAGCGCGTGACTCCCTGCGCCTGGAGATGGGGTATGCGCTATACGGGCATGATATTGATGCAACAACCTCACCGGTTGAGGCTGATCTGACCTGGATTATCCGCAAGGAAAACCGGAATTTTATCGGAGCTGAGAGGGTTGTGCGTGAACTGGAGCAGGGCACGGCCCGTAAACGCGTGGGAATACGGCTTTTGGATAAAGGTGTGGCGCGCGAAGGTGCGGCGATTTTAAATGAATCCGGTGAAAAAGTTGGGGAGCTTACCTCCGGTGGCTTTTCTCCAAGCTTGAAAGAGTCAATCGGACAAGGCTATATAGAGACTTCGCTGGCGCAGCCGGGGCAAAAGATTTTTGTGGATGTGCGCGGACGGAAGATTACGGCGGAAGTGGCGAAGATGCCCTTTGTTGAGCCGAAAACAAAATCGATGAAGAAAAAAGCAGCTTAGAATCAACAAGAGGAGTAGAGCATGTCTGAACTGAAATTTACCAACGAACATGAGTGCGTCAAGGTCGAGGGCGATATCGCCTGGGTCGGCATTACCAAATACGCGCAGGAAGCCCTGGGCGATTTGGTATTCGTTGAGCTGCCGCAAATCGGCAAGCAGGTCAAAAAGGGCGAGCATTTCGCCGTTGTTGAATCCGTTAAGACCGCCGCGGAAGTGTACAGCCCCGTCGATGGCGAAGTGATCGAGGCCAATGACAACATGGAATCCGATCTTGAGATGATCACCAAGCCGGTGGCCGATGGCGGCTGGATTGCCAAGATCCGCATCAATGACCCGGCTCAGCTTGAGACGCTGATGGATGAGGCGGCCTATCAGGATTATTTGAAGACGGTAGATTAAGAAAGGCCGACCAATGCGTTACCTCCCACAAACCCAAAAATCCCGCGATGGAATGCTCCGGGCCGTTGGTGCGCCGGATGTACGTGCGCTTTATAAAGATGTGCCGGACAAAGCCTTTGTCGATGGCAAGCTTGATTTGCCCGATCATATGGGCGAGCTGGAGGTTGAGCGTTTGCTTGGTTCTTACGCCAATCAAAACCACGCCGCGCCCGATGGGCCGTTCTTTCTGGGCGGCGGAACCTATTATCACCATGTGCCATCCAGCGTGGATTACATTATCCAGCGTTCGGAATTCCTGACCGCCTACACGCCATATCAGCCGGAAATCGCTCAGGGCACGCTACAGGTGATTTTTGAGTACCAGACCTTTATTGCGCAGCTGACCGGGCAGGAAGTGGCAAACGCTTCGCTCTATGACGGTGCAACGGCGATGGCTGAAGCGGCGCTGATGGCGATGCGCGTGACGGGCCGCCAGAAAATCGCGCTAGGCAATGTTGTTCATCCGCATTACCGCGAAGTACTGGAGAGCTATGTCGCGAATTTCCGCGGCGAGGTTGAGATCACCGAGGGCGCGCCGGATGACAACGCGGCTTGCGTCATCGTTCAGTCGCCAGATTTTTACGGTAGCCCGCAGGATTATGAAGCCATCCGCAAACAATGTGATGAAAGCGGCGCGCTGATGATTGTGGTGATCAACGAGATTGTTTCGCTCGGTCTGCTGCCCGCGCCATCTATGGCCGATATTGTCTGCGGCGAGGCGCAGAGCGTTGGTTTGGCCATGGGTTTTGGTGGACCGCATTTGGGCTTTTTCGCTTGTCAGGAAAAATATTTGCGCCAGATGCCTGGTCGATTGTGCGGGATGAGCGAAGATGCGGATGGCAAGCGCAGCTTTGTGCTGACGCTTTCCACCCGCGAGCAGCATATCAGGCGTGAGAAGGCCACCAGCAATATCTGCACCAACCAGGGATTATGCGCGTTGGCCTTTACCGTGCATATGAGTTTGCTGGGCGAGGACGGCTTTAAGCGTCTGGCGCGCCTGAACCACGAAGCAGCCTGCCGCACCGCCGATGCGCTGTGCGCGATTAACGGTGTGGAGCTGGTAACGCCAAGCTTCTTTAATGAATTTACGCTCAAACTGCCGAGGAATTCTGAAGAGGTGGTCGAGGCATTAGCAGCCAAAGGCATCATCGCCGGCTTGGCCGCAGATAAAGGCACGCATCTTATCGTTGCGGCAACCGAAATGACGCGGAGCGAAGATATCGAAGCCTTCGCTGCAGCACTGAAAGAGGTGTTGTCATGAGTGCAGATGCGAAGGTAGTTGAAATGAACCAGACCCAAATGACCGATGGCAATCGCGGGCTTCATTACGAAGAAAACCTGCTCTGGGAAAAGGCGCGCAGCGACCATCCCGGGGTGGATTTGCCTGCGCCTGAAGGCGGTAAGCTGCGCACCGGCCAGAAGGAGCGCGGCGAAATCGGCCTGCCACAGGTATCCGAGCCGCAAGCCCTGCGCCATTTCGTGCGGATGAGCACCTGGAATTATTCCATCGATCACGGGTTTTTCCCGCTCGGCTCCTGCACCATGAAGCATAATCCGCGCCTGAATGAAAAGCTGGCGCGCCTGCCGGGCTTTGCCCATATCCACCCGATGCAGCCCGAAAGCACCGTACAGGGCGCGCTCAAGCTTATGCATGAGCTGCAGCACTGGCTGGCGGAGATGACCGGCCTGCCCGGTGTTTGCCTGTCTCCGGCCGCCGGGGCGCACGGAGAGCTGGCCGGGATGATGACCATCCGCCGCGCCCATGAGCAAAAGGGCCAGAGCCAGCGCAAGGTCGTGCTCACGCCCGATTCTTCTCACGGCACCAACCCGGCCACCGCCGCGATGTGCGGCTATGAGGTGCGCACCATCCCGACCAAGATTGATGGCCGCCTGACGGTGGAGAGCTTCAAAGAAGCGCTCTACGCCACCAGCGAGGACGGCTCCGACATTGCCGGAATGATGGTGACCAACCCGAATACGTGCGGCCTGTTCGAAACCCATATCGCGGAAATTGCCGACCTGCTGCATGAGGCAGGCGGGTATTTCTATTGCGACGGGGCGAATTTCAACGCGCTGGTCGGCACGGTCCGCCCCGGAGATTTCGGCGTCGATGTCATGCACATCAATCTGCACAAAACATTTTCCACCCCGCATGGCGGCGGCGGCCCCGGCTCCGGCCCGATTTGCTGTACCGAGGAGCTGGCGCAGTATATGCCCGTTCCAACCGTGATAAAGGACGGCGAAATTTACCGCTTGGAAACTGAAGCCGACCGTCCGGATACACTGGGCCGGCTGAAGGGCTATCAGGGCCAGTTCGGCATGCATGTTCGCGCTCTGTCCTATATGATGAGCCACGGCGCCGATGGGCTGAAGCAGGTCTCTGAAGACGCGGTCCTGAACGCCAATTACATCCTTAGCCAGCTCAAGGATGATTATTTCGCGCCCTATGCCGGGCCATGCATGCATGAATGCATGATCACCGATAAACACCAGAAGGAAGCGGGCGTCACCACGCTCGACCTGGCCAAGGCTTTGTGTGAGCATGGGTTCCACCCGATGACGGTGTATTTCCCGCTGGTGATTTCCGGCACCATGCTGATCGAGCCGACCGAGACCGAGAGCAAAGATGCGATCGACCGCTTCATCACCGTGATGAAAGGCTTCGCCACCGATGTGAAAGCGGGTGATACGGAGAAGTTCCACAACTTCCCGCTTTCAACACCGCGCCGCAGGGTTGATGAAGTCAAAGCCGCGCGTAATCCGGTGCTGCGCTGGAAAAATTGATTTTCTGGTTAAACGGCCTTGTACCGATCCAGAACTTTTTGAAGATCGTCCAGCAACGGTTCGACTTCCCCGCGGAATTTTACACGTTGCTGGGCATCGATCCCCTCACTGACGCGGTGTACAATCCCGGCGATTTTGTCCTGAAACTCTGCAAGATTGCGGTAATGGTCCAGCTGGCCGCGCGTTGCGGCTTTGAGCCGTTCGCCCAGCACGTTGATAAGCGCGCGGATGGCTTCGTCCTGAATGCGCTCAATTTTACCCTCAATTTCGTCGCGGGAGATAATTGTCACAGTGGTGTTCGTGACGCAGCGCACAGTAGCGGATCTTGGCTCATGATTGATCAGGGACATTTCCCCGAAAATATCGCCGGGGCCGAGCTGTGCCACTCTTAATTCATGCGGGCCGTCCTTGATCAGAACCTCAACCCGGCCCTCCTCAATGTAAAATGCGCGCCCGGCTTCGTCGCCCTGACGGATGATATCTTTTCCCGCATAATGGACCTCGCGGTTCAAAACCCGCGGCTTACTGGCCTCTATCCCTTTGCGGGGGTTCAGGCTGTCTTTGTCTCTCCAATTATCCATTGCTTTATCCTACTTCCATTATCTCATAAATTTGCCTTAAAAACGAGTAAATCTGTTGCCTTTCCGATATTTGGGCGCTGCTGTAAAAAAATCTGGCGTTTTGATTTTTTTTGATGTAGATATAGCTCATTCCCTAACATTGGTTGGTAAACAGAAGAATACGAGACGCCCTCGACGACACGAACCTTTGGTCAGAAACAGGAAATAAGAAAGGCTCAGAATAATGGCAAAAACAGGTCCATTTGAATATTTCCGGCAGGTCCGGGCAGAGGTCAAAAAAGTGACATGGCCGACACGCAAGGAAACCACCGTCAGTACGATTGCTGTGTTTGTGATGGTTTTCCTGGCCTCGTTGTTTTTGTATTTTTCGGATCAGGTTATTGCCATGCTTGTGCGGGCGATCATGGGATTTGGATTTTAAGATTTAAGAGTGATTGAAAGCGTTTAGAAAGAGAGCAAAAAAAATGTCAGCAGCAAAATGGTATGTCCTCCATGTTTATTCGGGCTTTGAAAATAAGGTCGCCGAAGCCATCAAGGATAAGGCGCGCAAAAAAGGCTTGTCGGATTTTGTTGAAGAAATCCTGGTCCCGACCGAAGAGGTTGTCGAGGTCAAGCGCGGCCAGCGCGTGAATACGGAGCGCAAGTTTTTCCCCGGCTATGTGCTGGCGAAGCTGGATATGCAGGACGAGGTCTGGCACCTGATTAAGGACACGCCAAAGGTCAGCGGATTTTTGGGTGCAGGCGGAAACCGCCCGGTTGCTATTTCCGAAGCCGAAGCAAAGCGCATCATGAACCAGGTGCAGGAAGGTATCGACAGCCCGCGCCCATCCGTCATTTACGATATTGGCGAGGAAGTCAAAGTTGTAGACGGCCCGTTTGCTTCGTTCAACGGTGTTGTTGAAGAAATCGACGAAGACAAGGCGAAGCTGAAAGTCTCTGTGTCTATCTTCGGTCGTTCCACGCCGGTGGAGCTGGAATACGGGCAGGTTGAGAAGGCTTAGAGTTCTGGCTAAAGCTATGCGGAAAACCGATAACACTCCAGATTTAATCCCGTAAATTTTTCTTGCATTGTGAGAGCGCGCGCAGTAATGTGCGCGGCATTGAAGCTGTAGGAGGCTTTCAACCCGCCAAGACCATGGGTTGAGCCGCACTACAGAACTCTTTAAACGAACGTTGCTCCGGTATATCCCGGGGCAGCCCATAAAAAGGAGCTAGAAATGGCAAAGAAAGTATCGGGTTTTATTAACCTGACAATTCCCGGTGGCGGCGCCAACCCGTCCCCGCCGGTCGGCCCGGCCTTGGGTCAGCATGGTGTGAACATCATGGAATTCTGTAAGGCATTTAACGCCAAAACAGAGTCTCAAAAAGGCATCCCAATTCCTGTGGTTATTACGGTGTACGAAGATCGCTCGTTCGATTTTATCACCAAAAAGCCGCCGGCCAGTTATTTCCTCAAGCAAGCGGCCAAGGTTCCGAAAGGTTCCGGCACGCCTAGCCGTGAAACGATTGCGCAGATCCGCCGTTCTCAGGTGGTTAAAATCGCCGAAGAGAAAATGGAAGATCTAAACGCTAATGATATTGAAGCGGCAACCAAGATTATCGAAGGTACCGCGCGCTCAATGGGCATCGAAGTGGTGGAGGATTAAGACATGGCCAAGATGACGAAAAACAGAAAAGAAGCTTTGGCAACGGTGGACCGTGAGAAGTTTTACGGTGTGGAAGACGCGCTGAAAATTTTGAAGGGCGCTGCTTCCAAGCGTAAATTCGATGAGTCCATCGAAATTGCCATCAACCTGAACGTTGATCCGCGTCATGCGGATCAGGCCGTGCGTGGCATGATCTCTTTGCCGAACGGCACCGGAGCGTCTATGCGTGTTGCGGTGTTTGCCAAGGATGAAAAAGCAAAAGAAGCCAAAGCCGCCGGTGCGGATATTGTCGGTGCGGAAGATCTTGCCGAGAAAATCAAGGCTGGTGAGATGGATTTCGACCGCTGTATCGCGACGCCGGACATGATGGCGCTGGTGGGTCAGTTGGGTAAGGTTTTGGGGCCAAAGGGCCTGATGCCAAATCCAAAGCTGGGCACGGTGACACCGGATGTGGCCAAGGCCGTTAAGGATGCCAAAGGCGGTGCGATTGAATTCCGCGCTGAAAAAGCTGGTATCGTTCACGCTGGCGTTGGTAAATCTTCTTTCGATGAGAAGAAGCTGGCTGAGAATATCCGCGCGTTTTACGATGCGATTATCAAGGCCAAGCCGTCAGGCGCCAAAGGCACCTATGTGAAGAAGGTCACGCTGACCTCCACCATGGGGCCGGGTGTAAAGCTTGATCTGACCTCATTGAGCGCGGATCAGGCCAAAGCAGCCTAGCGAAACAGCGATAAAAATGATAAAAAGGGGCCTGTTTAAGTTCAGGCTCCTTTTTTATTTAATGGGAATTTTATGCTTTCGAAACTTTACAATTACTATCTCATAGCGCGCGAGAGCCTGTTTTATATTCCGGCGATGCTGTGTCTTTTCTACGTGGCGGTCTGTTTTGGCCTGTTCTGGCTGGATCAGGCTTATGCGCAGGATTTAAAAGACCTTCCCATCCTTTTCAACGGCGATCTGGATGACGCGCAGAATATCACGAGGGTCCTGCTTTCGTCCATGATAACGCTCGCTGTTCTTGTGGTGTCCATCACTATGGTGGTTTTGAGCCTGTCAGCCTCTCAACTTGGGCCGCGCATCATCCGGATTTTTATGAGTGATCGCAGCACCAAGATATATATAGGGCTTTTGTTTGGTAGTATTGCAGCGTGTTTCGTCCTTATCGGTCTTCTGCACGAGGCAAAAAATCATGATGTGTTGCCGCGGGTGACGGTCAGTTCTGTTTTTATTGTTTGTTTTTTCAACCTTTTTATCCTGCTGGCCTATGTGCAGCATGTCGCTCAGTTAAGCGTAGCTGACAACGTTATTACCAAGGTTTATGCGGAGCTTCTGAAATCTATTTCACGGCAGAATGGAAACAAGGAAAAAGAGGGAGAGACGCTCAAAAAGTCGTCATGGCCCAAAGATTTTTCATCCGAAGCCCATGTGATTTTCACCGGCAGGAGCGGTTACGTTCAAACTGTGGATTATGAAAGTGTCAAAGATCTGGCTCGGGAAAATGATTTGCAGGTACAACTGCTTTTTGTTGCCGGGGATTATCTTATCAAAGGGATGCAGATTGCTAAAGTTTATCCGCCAAGCCGGAGCTCTCCCGATATTGAGAAGGATATAGAGCGCGCAATTGTCTACGGCCAAACCCCTACGGGAAGTCAGGATATTGAATATTCAGTCAGGCATATGGTGGAAATTGGTTTGCGGGCGTTGTCCCCCGGGATTAATGACAATTACACAGCGATTGCCGTGCTGAACAAGCTGTCTGCGGCTCTGGCCGAATTGTTCCAAAAGGGCATGCCGGAAAGAATATACGGCGACGAAGAGGGGAATATTCTGGTGAAGGGGCAAAAAAGCAGCGAACAGGATATTATATTTGAGGCTTTTTCCTGCATACGCAATGCCGGACAGGCCAAGCCCGACATTCTGATGCATTTGATCGGATTGATTGAAATTCTGCAAAATGTGGCCATTACCAAGGATCAGAAGCAAGCGCTTGAGCGGCAACGCCTTTTTATCAAGGATCATATAGAGAGTAATTTTCCCAATTCGCACGAGGGCAGACTCCTTACCGAAAAGTATAAGCAAGAAAAAGCTTGACGCACTTCCCTGTATTGAGTAAAAAGCCACTAACTTTAAACCTGTCCAAGACCGCAAGGGGCCAAGAGGCTTAATTAACCTTGCATAGATAGAAAAGCAAGAGAGCCGGAAACGAGGCTCGTGAATTGCTTTCATATTGAATGGACAGGGATGGATCTGAATTTAGATCCATCTTTTTTTTGGAATTTTTTTAAGGAGACACCGCGATGGGTATGAGCCGCGCAGAAAAAAAAGCAGAAGTCCAGGAGCTGAACGAGCGTTTTTCCAATGACGAGATTGTCGTTCTGGCGCATTATTCCGGGCTCACTGTCAAGCAATTGTCCACACTGCGTGCCGAGCTGCGTGCTGAGGGCGCGAGCTTTAAGGTGACCAAGAATGCATTAGCGAAGCTTGCGCTGAAGGGCACGAAGTTTGAAGGATTGGCCGACATGTTTACAGGTCCGACGGGTGTGGCAACATCTCAAGACCCTGTGGCGGCTGCTAAGATTGCGTATAAATTTGCTAAAGGCAATGACAAGCTGGTTATTTTGGGCGGCGCGTTGGGATCGCAAATTCTGGACGCTGCAGGGATTGAGGCGCTGGCGAAATTGCCAAGCCTTGATGAAGTTCGCTCCAAACTGGTTGGGTTGCTTGTTGCTGCGCCAACGAAGCTGGCCGGTCTGTTACAGGCTCCGGCACGGGATTTGGTCGGGGTGACCAAAGCCTACGGTGCGACCGGGGAATAAAATTTTAAATTAAATTGCTGTCAAAAAGGAGAAAATATTATGGCTGCTAACTTAGAAAAACTGGTGGATGAACTCTCAAAACTGAGCGTTCTTGAAGCTGCAGAACTTTCCAAGCTTCTCGAAGAGAAGTGGGGCGTAACGGCTGCTGCCGCTGCACCTGTTGCTGTCGCTGCTGCTGGCGGTGATGCCGGTGGCGCTGCTGCAGAAGAGAAAGACTCTTTTGATGTCGTTCTTGAAGCTGCTGGTGGTAACAAAATTGCCGTCATCAAAGAAGTTCGCGCAATCACAGGTCTGGGCTTGAAAGAAGCCAAGGATCTGGTTGAAAAAGGCGGCGAAGTTGTAAAAGAAGGCGCTAAGAAAGACGAAGCCGAGGAGATCAAGAAGAAGCTTGAAGCTGCTGGCGCGACCGTCGCTCTTAAGTAATTTTTCGAAAATTATAGCATTTCCCGTACAGGCGTGCCTTCAGCGGGAAATGCTTTTTGTTGTGCAAAACGGTTGACAAGACTTTTTTGCTGGGCCATATAGCTATCAAACTTATCGAAGATTAAGGTGTTTGCCCATTTTAAAGCATATAAAATCCGCTCTAACGGGTTGAAATAAATCACACAAACAGGCTGGCCCGGATGGGCTGGGCCGTTTGTGCTTTTTGCGTTGATGTGAAATATGCCAGGCATGCTGTTGCATGCGGGACGAAACGAAGATCAGGACCGAGCAAAATGTTCGGTTTAAACCAAAGTTGAAAAACGAAGCAAAGTTAAAAAACGAAGAAGGTAGGACCCCATTATGAGTGCATCCAAAGCTGCCAAAACCTCCGCGAAAACCTCAAAGACAAAGAAAATCGATAATCCGCGCATATTACCGCCGGCCAACAGCATTGAAAGCTTTACAGGACGCAAGCGTGTCCGTCGCAATTTCGGACGTATTCGCGAAGTGGCGCAGATGCCGAACCTGATCGAGGTTCAGCGCAATTCCTATGAGCAGTTCCTGCAAATGAATGTTTCGGCAGAAGATCGCTTGATGCAAGGTCTGGAAGAAGTCTTTTCCTCCGTATTCCCGATCAAAGATTTTTCCGACCGTGCGGAAATCGATTTCGTGAAATACGAGCTGGAAGACCCGAAATACGACGTGGAAGAGTGCCAGCAGCGTGACATGACCTATGCCGCGCCGTTGCGCGTCACCTTGCGCCTGTCTGTTTTCGATGTTGATGAAGATACCGGCCTCCGTTCTATTCGTGACATTAAAGAACAAGATGTTTATATGGTTGATATGCCGCTGATGACCGATAACGGGACATTTGTGGTCAACGGAACCGAGCGTGTTATTGTTTCCCAGATGCACCGCTCACCCGGTGTGTTCTTTGATCATGACGGCGGAAAAACTCACGTTTCCGGTAAATATTTATTCTCGGCCCGCGTTATTCCGTATCGCGGATCTTGGCTCGATTTTGAATTTGATGCCAAAGACCAGATGTATGTGCGTATCGACCGCCGCCGGAAATTGCCGGTAACGACCCTCCTGCGCTCTTTGGATTCTGCAGAGACGGAAAGCTACCGCCAGGAATGCGAAGAGAAAGACGCCGATGTTGATCCTCTGATGATTCAAGGTATGAGCAACGAGGAAATCCTTGGCACGTTCTATGACGTTGTAACCTATGAGAAAACCAAGAAAGGCTGGAAGACGCCGTTTAGCGCCGAAGCCATTCGCGGCACGAAGCTTATTCATGACCTGATTGACGCCAAGACAGGAAAGGCTGTCGAGAAAGCCGGAACGAAGATCACGGCTCGCAAAGCCAAGAAGCTGGCTGAGGATGGGCTGAAAGAAGTTCTGATTCAGGATGATGAAATTCTGGGTCAATATCTCGGCGCCGATATTTTTGATCCGAAGACCGGTCAGATCATCTATGAAGCTGGTCACGAAATCACGGCAGAGGACATTGCTGCATTTGAAGAGCAAAAAATTGAAAACCTGCCGGTTTTGGGCATTGATCATATCAATGTTGGCCCGTATATCCGTAACACCATGATGGTGGATAAGTGCGATACGCGAGAAGAAGCGCTGATCGACATTTACCGCGTTATGCGTCCGGGTGAGCCGCCGACGGTTGAATCTGCCGAAGGGTTGTTTAACTCTCTGTTCTTCGATCCTGAGCGCTACGACCTCTCCCCGGTCGGACGGGTGAAGATGAATGCTCGCCTCGATCTGGATGCGGACGATCAGTTCCGCGTTCTGGAGAAGGCCGATATTCTTGCGATCCTGAAATACCTGCACGGTCTGAAAGACGGCCAGGGCGAGATTGACGATATTGATAATCTAGGGAACCGCCGCGTGCGTTCCGTTGGGGAATTGATGGAAAACCAGATCCGTATTGGTTTGCTTCGTATGGAGCGCGCGATCCGCGAGCGTATGTCTTCTGTCGAAATTGACACATTCATGCCACATGATTTGATCAACTCTAAACCTGCTCAAGCCTCTGTGCGCGAGTTCTTTGGCTCCTCCCAGCTGTCTCAGTTCATGGACCAGACAAACCCGCTCTCCGAGATTACGCACAAGCGTCGTTTGTCTGCGCTTGGGCCGGGTGGTCTGACCCGCGAACGTGCCGGATTTGAGGTGCGTGACGTGCACCCGACCCATTACGGCCGGATTTGCCCGATTGAAACGCCGGAAGGTCCGAATATCGGTCTGATTAACTCGCTGTCCACTTTTGCCCGCGTCAACCAGTACGGCTTCATTGAAAGTCCGTACCGCAAGGTTGAAAACGGTAAGGTGACTGACGAGGTTGTCTATATGTCTGCGATGGAGGAAGCGCGCTACACAATTGCACAGGCCAACTCCGTGCTCGACAAGGCTGGTAAGTTTGAAAATGATCTGGTCTCCTGTCGCCAGGGTGGTGAAAACCTGATGGCCAACCCGGACCAGATTGAATATATGGACGTTTCGCCGAAGCAGATTGTCTCTGTGGCTGCGTCTCTTATTCCTTTCCTAGAGAATGACGATGCGAACCGTGCCTTGATGGGTTCAAACATGATGCGCCAGGCCGTTCCTCTTCTGAAAGCTGATGCGCCCCTTGTTGGAACGGGCATGGAAGCCACTGTGGCCCGTGACTCTGGCGCGGCTGTTTCCGCGCGCCGTGCCGGTATGGTGACCAAGGTTGATGCAACACGTATCGTTGTGCAGGCGACCGAGGAGCTGCGCTCCGACGAGCCTGTGGTTGATATTTACAAGCTCTCAAAATTCCAGCGCTCAAACCAGAATACCTGTATTAACCAGCGTCCGCTGGTTACTGTTGGTGATAAGGTGAGTGCCGGGGACATCATTGCCGATGGTCCGTCTACACAATTGGGCGAATTGGCTCTGGGTAAAAACGTGCTGGTGGCCTTTATGCCTTGGAACGGTTACAACTTCGAGGATTCCATCCTGATTTCCGAGCGTATCGTACGCGATGATATCTATACGTCCGTGCATATCGAGGAATTCGAGGTTATGGCTCGTGATACCAAGCTGGGTACGGAAGAAATCACACGCGATATTCCAAACGTTGGTGAAGAAGCCCTGAAACACTTGGACGAGGCCGGGATCGTGCATATCGGTGCCGAAGTTGGTCCAGGCGATATTCTGGTTGGTAAGGTGACACCAAAAGGTGAATCACCGATGACCCCGGAAGAAAAGCTTCTGCGCGCTATCTTTGGCGAAAAAGCTGCTGATGTGAAGGATACGTCCCTGCGCCTTCCGCCCGGAGCGGTCGGTACAATCGTTGAGGTGCGCGTCTTTAACCGCCGTGGGGTGGACAAAGATGCTCGTGCCATGGCGATTGAACAACAGGAAATCGAGCGTCTCGCGAAAGACCGCGATGATGAGCGCCGTATCCTGGAAGACGGTTTCTATGGGCGCCTGCGCGATATTCTGGTTGGCAACACTGTGACCAGCGCCCCGAAGGAAGCCAAGCTGAAGAAAGGCACCAAGATCAAGGCCGCCGACATTGACGGCATTGAGAAGCGTGGCCTGTGGCGCCAGATCGCGATTGAAAATGAAAAGCGCATGGAAGAAATCGAAGCCATGTCCAAAACATTTGATGATGCGGTTGATAACATCAAGGAGCGTTTCGAGAATAAGGTTGAGAAGCTCCAGCGTGGTGACGAATTGCCTCCTGGCGTGATGAAGATGGTCAAAGTCTTCGTTGCCGTGAAGCGTAAGATGGCTCCCGGCGATAAAATGGCCGGTCGTCACGGGAACAAAGGTGTAGTTTCCAAGGTTATTCCTATGGAAGATATGCCCTATCTTGAAGATGGAACCCCGGTTGATATCGTGCTGAACCCGCTTGGTGTTCCTTCACGGATGAATGTGGGTCAGATCCTCGAGACGCATCTGGGTTGGGCTTCGGCTTCTCTGGGGCGTCAGATCGGTGAAATGATCGATGCATTTAAAGATCCAAAAGCGCCAAGCGATACGGAGCGCAAGGGTCTGGATAAGATGCTGAAAGATGTTTACGGCGATTCCGAGCATAAGGAAAAGGTCACCAAGCTGGATGACAAGCAAGTGCTGGAAATGTCTAATAATCTGCGCGGTGGTGTGCCGATGGCGACTCCTGTTTTTGACGGGGCGCATGAAGGCGACATCTCCGAGTTGCTTGAAAGAGCGGGTCTGAGCAGTTCCGGTCAGGTGCGTCTGATCGACGGCCAGACAGGCGAATATTTCCACCGCCCGGTGACTGTTGGCTACATGTATATGCTGAAACTGCATCACCTGGTCGATGATAAGATCCACGCTCGCTCTATCGGGCCATACTCGCTCGTGACTCAACAACCGCTGGGTGGTAAGGCCCAGTTCGGGGGTCAGCGCTTCGGGGAGATGGAAGTGTGGGCGCTTCAGGCTTACGGCGCGGCGTATACGCTCCAGGAAATGTTGACGGTGAAATCCGATGACGTGGCTGGCCGCTCGAAAGTTTATGAGGCGATTGTCCGCGGCGAAGACAATTTCGAAATCGGAATTCCAGAAAGCTTTAACGTTCTGACGAAAGAGCTGAAGGCGCTGGGTCTGAATGTTGATTTGAAGCAGAGCTCAGGCTCATAATCAATTTGGCATCCCCGCGAAAGCGGGGATCCAGTAATTTTAATACGAAGGCATTAAGACGCGAAGAATATGAAGAATTCGGTTAGTATTTTAAATTTCTTTATGCTTTGTGCCGTAATTGTCGGGTTGTTTTTTGTGTATCAGGAAACACAAGCGATTAAGAAGGAGACAGTTGCTTTAAATGAACTTTTGAATGCGCCGCCAACTAAAGAAATGATAGGCATGAGTAAACAATTCATGGAAGATTTCAAAAAAATTGTGGTTCCCGAAATGGATAAAGCTATTAGAGGAGAAGAAGGAAATTATATAGACCTAAAAAACAGCACCCTAAAAAAAGAGCCCCCTAAAGATGTAAATTTTGTTGATGGGTCGACTGTAATTTATGTCCCGAATGTTGCAAAATTTGTTTTTGAACAAGCTGTTGGCGGTATGCCGGGTTCTGAAGGTGAATATAAGTTTTCTTATGTTCTTAGTGGTGAGAAAGAAGATTTTTTTCAGAGCAATACGGAGCTGAAAAATTTAG
>CAYGSN010000033.1:0-21141 GCA_964352675.1 uncultured Pseudobdellovibrionaceae bacterium | reverse complement strand
GAATAACCCCTTCATTCTGCGGAACAAAATTACGTTTGTGGATATTTTCAGGAAACTATATTTCATTTTGCCGGGAAAGTGATAGGATCAAAGCAACTCAAAAAACCAACTTTAGACGATAAAGGAGATTGCCCATGACTGCACGTGCAATGTCTTCCGCACATGTTTCCCGTATCAAGGCCCTGAGAGAAAAACACGCCTTTTTATCTGATACCATCGAAAAAATGCAAGGCCGCCCGTCTACGACTGATTTTTACCTGCGACAACTTAAAAAACAGAAGCTCATGCTCAAAGAAGAAATTGAAGGCATTCGCGCGAAAAAAGCAGCCACCGCGTAGTTAAATAAGGTTTTTTGTCACCCCTCAAACATGGAGGTGTTAAAAACAAAATGGCCGGTCTTTACCGGCCATTTTTTAGCTCTAAAGATGTTACAGGTGTTATTGCTTCCCGTCATCGCCCAGATCAGGCATAAAGTTTGAGAAGTCAAATCCGCCGGATTTCTGCGATCCTTGATCCTCTTCCTCTCTCAGCTGCTGCTGGAATTCTGCCTCTTCCATGGCTTTACCCTGGCGTTGAGCACGAATTTCATCAGGATCTTTGCCTTGGGCGCGAAGGCCTTTATCCACAGCCTTTTCGTATTCTGCATAGGTGCATAGGCCCAAATCCGCAGGATGGCGCGGCTTCATATTCGGCGTGTTCGGGTGCGTGCGGTCGCGCACAGACGCAATCGTCGGCTTGGTTGTGCCCACCAGCTTGCAGATTTGCGCATCGCTGATTTCCGGGTTTTGTTTGAGGATATAGGCAATCGCATCCGGCTTGTCCGCACGTTTGGAGATCGGCGTATAGCGTGGACCTTTTGCACGTTGCTTGACCTGCGGCAATTCGCGTTTGGATTGCTGGAGGCTGGCGGATGGATCGGCCTGGCACCGGTCAAGCTCGTCCTGTGTCAGTTCGCCGTTTTCAACGGGATGACGACCGACAAGGCCGCGGCCGATATCTTCATTGGCCAGGGCTTCAATCTCGATTTCCGTGAGGTCCGTGAAATCGGCAATCTGACGAAATGTCAGGGCGGTGTTTTCAATCAGCCAGACAGCGGTGGCCTTGGGCATCAGTAAAGATGCGGCTTCCTGTTTTGATTTGGCGGCCTTTGCCATGGGAATCTCCTTTTTTGCTCTATAAAGCAAAGCTCTTCTCTTTGACCCAGCTCCCGAGGGTCAAATTAAACCTGTTACATGAATTTTCAATGGGAACATGGGTTTTATAGGCAATAGTGCAGCAAAAATCCAGAAAAAAATTATCGGCATATGAAGAATTGCTTTTGGCCCGTATGCGTTTTATTTTGAAGGGGATTGATAAAAATGCAGGAGACGTAATGTTCGACGATGATTTGCCCAAGCCGAAAACACATGAATTCCCCCGGAAGTTGGTCGATATGTCGATTGAGGAGTTGCAGGAATATATTGCGGAGCTTAATCTGGAAATAGAGCGGGCCAGAACGGACATTGAGAAAAAGCAGGCTAGCCGTGACGCCGCGGATAGTGTTTTTAAGTCTTAAAACCAAGCGGATTGGGGCACATGAAATTCTTCGATATATTTGTAAGAAAAAGGCAGGACGAGAATACTCCGGACTTCCTGGATGTTGCCGGATTTGATGAGCGTATGAAGGGGTATTTGCTCTCCCTGAACTTTCAGAAAATCAAGATAGCCGTCATTCTTAGTTTTATAGTGATCTTTGCTCTGGTTTTTGTGTGTCTGAGAAGCTTGTTTTTACATAAAAATGACATTGTTCAGGTATTTCTTAAGAAAAATCTGGATGACTTGGAGTTTCTCTTTTATGACAGCAGCCAGTTTTTACTGTCGGGGTTTTCATTCTGGGTTTTGGCCATTGGTTTTATGATTGTCGCGTATCTTATTGTCCAAAAATTCCCCAAGGCAAAACAGGCATATTTTGCGTATGAAATCTTGCAAGCGCGTAAGCAGTGCAGAAAGCCCGACCCATCGCGCGGTTATTTGAAGAGTCTGAAAAAGAGCGTGGATGAAGTTCAAAACAAGCGAGGCTATAAGGATGTAAATCCTGAGCAGGCGCTTTTGTTCCTGTATGAGCACCGGCGCGCAAAATATGTACCTGTGCTGTTTTTCTTGTTTTTGGTGTTAATCTGCTTCGCCTATGTTTTTGATACGAATAATTATAAAATTCTGACGCGGACGGGCCTGCTTTATAATCCTTACTTTGGATTTTCCGAGCGCTTCATTCCTTATGAAGACGCCATGGATATTCAGGCTGGATGTAAAAAAGTCAGGAGAAATAAAAAAACACGCATAGAGGCTCGCTATGAATTCCGTTTTCCAGAGGGGGTAAGCGTGAATCTGATGAAATCATTTTCTTTCGGGAGAGACTTTGTCTCCAATTTGGAGAATTTTGATCGGTTCATTCAGCAATGGGATATTCCGGTGATTCCGGTTATGATCGATGATACGTCCGGCTCGTCCGATCCAAAACAGCTTTGCAGGCAGCATTTGCAAAGAATGTTTGGGGAAGATGCAAGGCGGATGGAAACAATTTTCCGCCTTAACCAATAGACTTTATTAAGACTAAAAGGATTGAAATGCGCATAGAAAACGATATCAAGCTTGATTTTAAAGACGTTCTGTTCCGCCCCAAACGCTCGACACTGGCCAGCCGTAAGGATGTCGATATTTCCCGTGAGTTTGGCTTTAAGTGGAGCAAGCGCACCTTCAAAGGTGTTCCGGTAATTGCAGCCAATATGGACGGGGTGGGGACGTTCGATATGGCCCGCGCCTTTATGCGTGACGGCAACGGGCTGACGGTTGCGCTGCACAAGCACTATGCGCTGGAGGATTTACAGGCGTTCTTTACCGAACATGGCGGGGATTCGGTCTGGTACAGCATTGGGATTGTCGATTCGGATGTGGAGAAGCTGAAGGCGTTTTTGGCCTCCTCCGTTCAAAAGGACGGAAAAGGAATCGAAAAAATCTGTATCGATGTGGCGAATGGTTATAGCCAGCAATTTGTCGATTTCGTCAAACGGGTGCGCGATATCGTGCCGGAGGACATATCCCTGATGGCGGGCAATGTGGTAACCGGGGAAATGGTCGAGGAACTGATCCTCTCTGGTGTGGATGTGGTAAAGGTTGGAATCGGTCCGGGCAGTGTTTGCACCACCCGTAAGATGACGGGCGTGGGCTATCCGCAGCTTTCGGCGATTATTGAATGCGCGGATGCGGCGCACGGATTGGGCGGGCAGATCTGTGGTGATGGCGGTTGCACGGTGCCGGGTGACGTGGCCAAGGCGTTCGGCGGCGGTGCGGACTTTGTGATGCTGGGAGGGATGTTTTCCGGCCATGACCAGTCCGAGCAAAGTGTTGTAGAGGAGGGCGATAAAAAATTCGTCCAGTTCTACGGTATGAGCAGCGATACGGCGATGAAAAAGCACAAAGGCGGCGTGGCGGAATACCGCGCTTCCGAAGGCAAAACGGTGAAGGTGCCGTATCGCGGCGATGTGGCCGGGACGCTGCAGGATATTTTGGGCGGTCTTCGATCCACCTGCACATATGTAGGTGCACGGCGGCTCAAGGAATTGTCAAAACGGACAACCTTTGTGCGGGTTTCCCAACAGCTCAATACCATTTTTGGCAACGAATAGTTTTTTCCAGCCTTGAACTTACCCTGCCTGCGGGGTTAGTATGGCGGACAGGATTTAACACTGAGGAAAGTACTCCATATGAATGAGATAGAACAACGCCTGCGCGAAACATCTGAAAACTGCTATAACGCCTATGAATCCTGGGATAAAAACCGCAAGGACGGCAAGGCGCGGGAGGTTTTGCTTGATACCATTCATGAGCTTCGCAAGGTGGCCTCACGTCTTGAAATTGAGGTCGCAGTGAGTGAGCGTGACGAGATGACCCAGAAACAACTGCCGATTCCTCCACACCGTGATGCGCAGCGCAGAGGCGGTAAAGGTCGTCAGGAGAATGATTCTGATGGCGATGATGACAATCATGGCAACCGGGATCATAATGATCATGGCAGCCGTGATGAAAGTGCCAGAAAGTCGGTTAAGGCTGGCATGCGCCGTCGTTCAGGTGGCGGTGCGGGCGGAAAGAAAGAAACTCCTCCCGACAAGGATTCAGAATAGATTAATCTAGCCTGTATCTTTTGCTTTTCTGATTTCTGCAAAATCATCGGCGTTTTTGGCCATAAGAAAAAGATTTGTTTTCTTTTCGGTTGCGAGTGTCGTCGGTAATGTTGGGCGTTTTTTCCGGCGTCGTTCCTTGACCTCTTCCCGGCGCTGTTTGATATCTTGATTTTCCGGTTCCATTTTGCTGCAAAATGCGGCATTCGCCAGCGTATATTCATGGCCGCAATAGACTTTCGTGTCTTCCGGCAGGGCCAGAAGTTTTTGAAACCCGTTCCACATATCTTCGGCCGTACCTTCGAACAGGCGTCCACACCCCATGGAAAAGAGTGTATCGCCTGAGAACAGCGCGTGGCGGCCGGGGAAGTAATAACACAGGTGGCCCAACGTGTGGCCGGGTGTGTGGATGATCTGTATCTCTTCACCGCCCAAAGACAATGAATTTCCTTCTTCCAGACCCCGGTCGCGGCCGGGTATGGGTTCGTTCTTCGGGCCGAGAATGTCACAGCCGTAATGCTGCTTTAGTTCCAGGTTGCCATCGACATGGTCCCAGTGGTGATGGGTGTTCAGGATGTAATCCAGAGAACGGCCTTTTTCCTCCAGAGCTTTTATAACGGGCGCGGATTCACCGGGATCGATGACGGCTGTTTTGCCGTTCTGCAATTCCATCAGATAGGCGTAATTATCTTTATAAACAGGTATAAGCGTGATGGTCATATCAGGGTGTTTCTCCGGTTTTTATTTCTTCACTTCCCAACGCATCGGCAAGGCGGTTTGTCGCGCTGCCGGGTTTGAGCGGTGTTTGCTGGCTGTCATGCGGCGCCCAGCCGATCAGGAAAATAATTTCGAATGTGGCCCGGATGCGGCTGCCGTTATCTTCGGAAAAATGGTTTTGGTAATATTCAGCGGCTTTAGGAAAGAAACTGCGGCCCGGATAGGTTATATCACGTTCCGCAATGATGTTCGTTTCCCCCATGCCGCGCAGATCACGGATTAATGCAAACATATTATCGTAAGTGACGGTGAGGTTTTCCGAATCTACAACCGGCAGAGCAAAGCCTGCGCGCTGCATCAGGGCGCCCATATCCTGCTTGTCAGCGAAGGGGTGAACACGGGGAGAAAGCCCGCCGCGCAATTCCATTTCGGTTTGCATGAGAGACTGGCGCAGTTCATGCAGCGTTTGCCCGCCAAACATCGCAGCCAGGAACAAGCCGTCTGGCTTTAAAGCTCGGCGTATTTGAATCAGTGCGCCGGGCAGGTCATTCACAGTGTGCAGGTTCAGGTTGCTGGTGAGGAGATCAAGGCTGGAGGGGGCGAAGGGAAGAAACTCTTCATCCATATTGATCTGAATTTTTTTTGGTGTGTCTGTGTTCTCCAGAGTGACGGTTGAGTGTGGGCGAGAGGGATCAATATGAAGTGTGGTTTTGAATTCCCGCCTGATATCATTAAGGCGTTCTTCCAGAAGTTCTGCCGACCAGCGATGGAGGAAATTATGGTTGGAGAAAACACCTGCGCTGCGTTTTTGCCTTTGGCGCAAGAGGTCGCGGTCAAAGATGCGGATGCTGTTTGATGACTGTTGTACGGGCTTTACCATTTTTCCGGTTTGGGTTCATCATCCGGTTTATCGGGTGCGAGGGTTTCAACAAACTCTTCAAACTCCTTCTCAAAATCCTTGAGCATATCCGGTGCGATATCGTCCAGATTCTTGCTTTTAACCACCATGGGAGAGATTTTCGTGATATCGGGTGGCGGTGGGCGGAAAGGTTGCCCGGCCGGGTTGGTAAAGTCCATCTTCCTGTTTTGCAGGTTGAGCTGGAATTTGCGCTCATCAATCAGGCGTTTTTGTTCATCGCTCATTTGCAGCAGGCTGGGTGCCTGATGATAGCTGATCGGAAAGCTCCATTGCGGTTTGGCATTCTCAAAGCGCTCTTTCAGGATAGCATTGGATTTGATTTTCGCATCCAGCTTCAGCGCATCGTTCAGGAAGCGGTAGGCACGGGCCAGTACGATCATAAAATGCGTATCCTTGGCGATGGATTTGCGCAGTAACATCATCTGATAGAACGGCAGAAAATGGCTGTCCGGCGGATCGGGGCTGTCCGGCGGTATGGTCACGGCGAAAGGGAATATCCTGTGCGGTGTCATGCCTATATGCGCGAAATACGGCTCCCCGACCTTGATCACCAGATCGTAAACCACGCCAAACTGCTCGGCTATATACTCGCGTGCCTGACGGGTGGTTTTGACATGCGGCGGCAGGTTGAAGGTGGGCGCAGAGATCATTGCGCTTTTGCCCTCACGGCGCTGGAGAACCGGCATATGCTGGATGATAAACCCGGCGTGGATATCGCCTTTTAAACTCTTGGTCAGCGGCAGAACGACAGCCGTATTGACCGTTTGTCCGTCATGCACGATGAAATCCACAGTATTGGCGCTTAGGCCCGTTACTCCTCCCTTGGAGTATCCTTCTTCCACGAAAATAGAATGGACCGGGCGCAAATCGCCGCTTGTGCCCTTGATGTTCCGGAAGCGTTTTCCTTCAAGGCCATAATTCGCAAGTATGCCTAGAACATCACGTTTTTCGGTCAGGATTTTGCGCTCTTGCAGGCTGATATGTTTAGCGGTCCAGTTTTCGGCGCGGATGCCCAGCTTTTCAAACAGGGCCAAGATTTGTAGTTCCAGCCGCGCATTTGGGATCATGCCGACGCTGATGGAATTCAGGACCTGCTGCGCGTCGAACTCACGAGTTTGGCCGTGGGCAACAAATCCACCTTCTTCCTTTGGTCTGATTTTAGGTTTGATTGCACCACTCGGAGGGGCGACACGGAGGTAATAGGTGTGGATATTCTCATCGATATAAGCGGGCGCCGGATAATAATCCGGCCCGTGGAGGAGGCGCTCGTCTGTAGCGGGCTTTAGCCCCAGATAGTCACGCGCGAACAGGGTTGTGTTTTTTACGTCCAGATTTTCTTCAATCTCTGCAAGCGCTTCACTGTCGACGCAAACGGGCTCGATCATATGGCCGGACCAGCGCCGCTCATCAATATTGTGCCCGCTGCGTGCCACGGCATTGGTAATCGAACGCACCACCCCGTCATTGAGGTAGATTTTCAGGCGGCCCTTCTCATCAATGCGGTAGGGGATAATCTCGCTGAATTCATCTTTGCGGGAAACCACATCAACAATGCGCCCGGTTTTGTCATCGCGCATGGCCTCGATTTTTAGGGGGCTGTCCTCTTCGCTCTGGGCTGGACGGCGTTCGGCGATATTTAGGCTTTTGCGCTCTGCCATTTTATAGGCCACGGCGATATAGGAGGTTGGAGGCGGGCTGAGGCGGTTGTTATCATCGTCATACAGGCGGAAGCGGCCTTCAAAACGTTTCTCGATAATCTCTTCATCCCAGTGAGGGGCGGAATAAAGAACACGGGCGCCTAATGCCTTCAGTTCGCGCAGGAAATCACGTGGTGTGAAGAAGGTGTATTCGAAGGGCAGCTCTTTTTCCCAGTGTGCCCGGTCATCCTTGCGCATTATGAATTCATAGGCCCATTTAAAGGGCAGGCGGAACAGGCGGGTTCCGGGGATGCGTTCGGGCAACTCTTCCAGAAAAAATCCACCGCATCCTGGATCCTGGCGCGGTCTTGCATGTTCAGAATACCACAGTAGCAAATCCGGCTCGGAGAGGTCCGAGAGCTTCTCGCCCGTGCCGGGTGTATCGGGCATTTCCATCAGGACATATTCTCCCGGCGGCGGGCGTGCATAATCCTGCATGAACATCACCCCGTCCTTTTTCAGAGCGCGGAAATGTTTGGCCAGTGTGTCGCTAACAATCCTCTCATTATAACGAGAGGCGGAGTAAACCTCGTGCAGCACGTAAGAGTTGATGATAGCATCAAGAGATTCTTCATCAAAGATATCGCTGGCCACGTCGCCGATTTTGAAATCAAGGTTATGTAGTTCGTATTGCTCTTTGGCCTTGTTGATCTCGCGCTTGCTCTTGTCCATACCGGTAAAGCGCAAATCCGGGTTCATCGCAGCCATTGCATAGGTCATGGCACCATCGCCGCAGCCCATATGTACCACATGCGCCCCATCATCCAAGAGCAGGTGGGAGAGGGTAAACCAGGCCGCATGAGTGGTCTCGCGGTCCAGCTTTCTAAGCAGCGCATCGCGTTCCTCCAGATAATTTTGTACGGTATCGTCCTGCGCTGTGGCCACTGTTTGTCTTTCTGCGCTCATATTTCGCTTATAACTTAAATCCAGCGCCGATCATACAAGAAAGCTTGCAAGGATTTCAAATGATTAGGCATAGTATGCCTATGACAGTGTCTTTACCTCGGATAAAAGCGCAGATCGGCGGCAGCCTGATGCAGGCGGTTGACGCCATCTTGCCGCCGCGCTGCGTGGTGACAGGAGATATTGTCGATGCACAGGGCATGATTTCCGGTCAAGCCTGGAGCCGGCTGGATTTTATTGCCAGACCGTTTTGCGGACGCTGCGGGTTTCCTTTCGATTTTGTGGTGGAGGATGACGGGCAGGCGGAGTGTCCGTCCTGTCTTGTATTTCCCCCATCCTATAGGAGTGCGCGGGCGGCCCTGAAATATAACGAGCATAGCCGGGACATGATTCTGGGATTTAAACATGCGGATAAAACCTATGCAGCAAAAGCGTTCCGGCCGTGGTTGCTTCGGGCAGGCAAGGAGATTTTAGAGCAGGCTGATATGCTTGTTCCCGTGCCGCTACATCGCTGGCGGCTGGTACGCAGGCGCTATAATCAGGCAGCCTTGCTGGCGCGGGAAATCGGGCGGGCAACAAGCTTACCTGTTCTGGTCGAGGGGTTGGAGCGTATCCGCGCCACCCCTAGCCAGGGTCATTTAAAGGCTAAAGAGCGCTACAAAAACGTCCGCAAGGCCTTTGTTGTACCACAGAGGTATAAAACACGAATTCAGGGGATGTCGATTGTGTTGGTGGATGATGTGCTGACCACCGGCGCAACGGTGCAGGAATGTACAAAGGCTTTGCTGCAGGCCGGGGCGGCGCATGTCGATGTGCTCACTTTGGCCAGGGTTGTAAGGCCCAATTTTGATTAGACTGTTCTTTATTAGTATTATCTAAAGCGCCTCACCTCTGGCCAGCCGCCCCAGATCGATCTCCGGCGCCAGACCGATGCGCATAGCCATGGTTTTGAGCGGCGGGATGGAATCAACAGTTTTTAATCCAGCTCTGCGTAATGCTTTGAGGGGTTCAAAATTTGTGTTCACCATGCGGTTCATGCCGTCAACGCCGTGAATGCGGGTTTTGATATCCAGCCGCCTGCGTTTCTCATAGCGGTTTAATATGTCCGGAGTGCCAGGATCAAGACCGAGACGCAGCGCATCCATGGTGATTTCGGCCAGTGCGGCCACATCACGCAGGCTCAAATTCAACCCCTGCGCGGTGATTGGCGACATGACATGACATGCTTCGGCGGCCAGCGCGGTGCGCGGTGCGCTCAGCCTGCGGGCCGAGATGGCGCAGAGCGGCCAGCTCTCCAGACCGGTTTCCAGCGTTACCCCGCCTAATATGTCGTGAATTTCCTTGCGGAACAGGGATTCAAATTCGCTTTTCTTCAGGCGGATCAGCTCTTCGGCGCGTTCGGGTGTTTCAACCCAGACCACGCTGGATTGGTTGCCGGGCAGTGGAACCAGCGCCAGAGGTCCGGCCGGCCGGTGGAATTCCGTGGCAATGTTTTCATGACTGCGGGAATGGTTGATCAGGAAAGTGATGGCGGTTTGATTATAGGGCGTTTTGCGCGCTTTGATCCCGGCGATTTTGCGCACGGCAGATTCGCGGCCGTCTGTGCCGACGATCAGCCGCGCTTGTAGCTCCATCCCCTCCCCAAGATGTGCTGTGACGCCACCGGGAGCGGTGCTGTAGTATTGCAGGGTTTGTGGCGCAAGCAACCTGAGGGATTTGACGGTTTTGGCCTGTTCATGCAGGGCCGCGCGCAGTATGCCGTTGGGGATGTTATAGCCGTATTGATCCTGCCCGAGGTCGGCGGCGTTGAAATCAGCGCGGGTGCGCTCTGGGCCTTGTCCGCTGTCGTCAATCAGGCGCATGGTTTTCAGCGGCGCGGCATAAGAGGTGATCGCATCCCAGATATCTGTGGCGCGGAGCACATTCAACGAGCTTTCCAGTAGTGCGACCGTGCGGCCGGATGGCTTAATGGCGCTCACCGGCGGAGGCGGGGCGTTATCCACAAGCGTCACATCCACGCCTTCGCGCCCCAGCAATATAGCGAGAGTCAATCCGGCAACGCCGCCGCCGATAATCAGGATATCCGTCTGTTTCATCATTTGTCTTACACAGGCTTTGCACTAGGTCATTGAGAAGATACACTAGGCTTCTATAAGAAAGGATTCAAGTCTATGGCTAAAGTTGAGATTTATTACTGGACGACCTGCCCGTATTGCCGCCGGGCTTTGGGGTTATTGGACTCCAAGGGCGTGGATTATACTGGCTATGACATTACTGGTGACGAAGCAGCGCGCGCGAAAATGGTTAAGCGCACCGGCGGCCCGAAATCCGTACCGCAGATTTTCATTGACGATAAACTGATCGGCGGGTGCGATAACATTCATGCGCTGGATGAGCAGGGCAAACTGGACCCGCTGCTCAATGCCTGAAATACTTACAGCAGCATGCGTGCAGCTCAATAGCGGTCCGGATGTTCAGGACAACCTGAAGCAGGCCGGTGCTTTTATCCGTGAGGCGGCAGGACGCGGCGCGCAGCTGATTGCCACGCCGGAAGTCACCGACCAGGTGATATCCAACCGCGCGGAAAAATTTGATGTGATGTACAGCGAGGAAGAGCATCCGGGGCTGCCGTTTTTTGGAGCGCTGGCGCAGGAGCTTGGCGTGCATCTTCTGATCGGATCAATGTGCGTGAAGCTCTCCGGTCATAAAATCGCGAACCGGTCCTATCTGTTTGATCCGGCCGGCCGGGCGGCGGCGCGCTATGATAAAATCCATCTGTTCGATGTCGATCTTCCGAATGGGGAAAGCCACCGCGAAACGGCATTATATGTTCACGGAGACAAGGCGGTCATAGCCGATATGGGCGGTGTGCGGCTGGGGATGAGCGTGTGTTACGATCTGCGCTTTCCTTATCTTTACCGTGATCTGGCCAAGGCGCGGGCACAGGTCTTGAGTATTCCGGCAGCCTTTACCGTGTCGACGGGGCAGGCGCATTGGGAGGTCCTGTTGCGGGCGCGGGCCATCGAGACCGGGAGTTTTGTCCTGGCCCCGGCGCAAAGCGGCGATCATGATGGTGCGCGCAAGACATACGGCCATTCCATGATTGTCGGCCCATGGGGCGAGGTTTTGGCGCATGCAGAGACTGCGCCAGGAATTATTCTGGCGGAGTTAAATCTTGGGGATGTAAAGAAAGCGCGTCAGGCGATCCCGGCGTTAAAACATGACAGGGATTATACGCTTTTAGGTGAGTAGGCCCGTCTGTACCTCAAGCGCTTCGGCCAGTGCCTTGATAGCGCGCACGGAGCCATCTTTTTTCCCGGTTTCAATTTCGGTAAGGTAGGGGCGTGAAATCCCGGCGCGATCCGCCAGTTCCTTTTGGGTCATGCCGCGATGTTTGCGAAGAATTTTAACCGGACTTTCCTGCCGCGCCGTTAGACGATCAAGCACATCATTCGGTAGATTGTTTACACCCTGTTCGCCTGTCATAGCGCGGTAGTCGTGTAAGGGGACAAGGACATAGGGTTTTCCTTGAATATGGAGAAGATCGTATTTCATGATTCCATACTACAGGCTATATGCGACATTGTCATCCGCCCATGGTGGAAAATTAAGGGGCAGGAAAGAGAAAACCCCGCCGCGTTTGAGGGGGCGCGGTCGGGGCTTTCCGTTTACATTCACGTGAAAACTTTTTGCAACAAGATTGTTTATTGCGAATGATTTTCATTATTATTTAGATTCGCAGTAAAAGCAAGAGGAAATATTTTTTGTGCTTAAAACCTTGTGGAGAGAGTGAGAGAGCCAAAAGTCGCTTCGCCGTCCTGGCCTTTGAATTCTTTGGAGCGCAGGTTAAAGGAATAGGACAGGCGATAATCACCCAGTGTGAGGGCGAGTCCTGCCGTCGCGTCGCCAACCAGATATTCCTTGTCAATGCTGGGGCCATCGGAAAACGTATTGCCGTCCAGGAAAATATTGCGTCCGACAACGCGGCCGTCCACACCGGCGAAGAGGTACCAGCTCCACCCCTGATCCGGTGTTTCGAAATAGCCGCTGCCGGGCATGGCGGGGCGCACGCGCGGCGGCGTATCCTGCAGATATCCTTGGTAGGGCCCGAAGCTAAGTCCCAGCCCGGTGCCCGCATAGGTGTATATGTTGCCCAGGGAGACATTCACATTGGGCGCAGCGCGCAGGCGGAAATCGCCAAAATCCTGAAACCAGAAATTGGGCCAGCGCCGTTGCCAGGACAAGATCAGCCCCAGCTCGAATTCCAGTTGGTTGCCCCAGCCTTCGGGCGTGGTGGAGCCCGTGATATGGCTGTGCACGAATTTCTGCGTCTGCTCGCCCAGCGCTTCCGGTCCGACAATGCCGAATGTGACCTCCAGCTCATCGATATGGTTGGACTCCAGCGTGGCCAGCCCGACAGAGCCGTACAGAAAGGCTGCCCAGGGGCGGTCGTTACTTTGCGCCGCCGCAATCTCGATGTCTTCGGGGGTATAGATATTTTGCCCTAGCGTGAAAAACGTGCTGGTGGTGTCGTTGATATCAAAAGTCGGGATGTGATCTGCCAGATCATCAATTACATCAGGAACATCCGCGTTCACGTTGAAGTAGGTTGCGCGCAGGCCGCTGGTGTAAAACTGATCTGTGCCGTTGCCGCCGATCAGGTCGTTTTCATAGGAAAAGCTCAGATAGTTTTTATCTTCCGCTTCTGCGATCCGGCGGGATACTTTTTGTGTCAGGTCCGGCTGCGGTGGGATCGGGGCGTCCTGCGCCGCCGCTGTTTGCATGCACAGGCAGAAAAGCAGGCTCGATAAAAACAGGCGCATAAACATGAGCATATATAAGGGCAGAAAAGACTTTTCATGCAAGTTTTAATTTACGGGCTTTTGTCAGTTTTGTTCACGTGATAAACATTCAGGAATGAGTGATGAAATTACCAATTTTTACGAGCATCTGCCGCGTTCCGGCACAATCAAGAATATCGTGATGTTTTTGCACGGTCTTGGCGCGGACGGGAGGGACCTGATTTCGCTGGCTCCTGTGTTCGAGCAGGCTTTGCCGGATACGGTTTTCATTTCTCCGGATGCACCGTTTCGATGCGATATGGTGCCGCCCGGATTTGCTGCGGGTTTTCAGTGGTTTTCGTTGCAGGACCGTGACCCGGATAAAATCTTTAAGGGTATCCAGATTGCTGCGCCTGTCCTTGATAGGTTTATCACCGAGCAACTTGAGAAATACGATCTGCCGGCGGAGCGCCTTGCGCTTCTGGGGTTTTCGCAAGGAACGATGATGAGCCTGTATGTCGGCCCGCGTCACAAGGATAAGATTGCTGGAATTCTGGGGTATTCCGGCGCGCTGTTCTGGGAAAATGACACTGATATTTCCAAGCTGCACAAGATCCCTGTTTATCTGGCGCATGGTGAGGCGGATAACGTTGTGCCGGTTGGGGCATATCATGTTGCGAAAGAGGCGCTTGAGCAGGCGGGGTTTGATCTTAATGGTCATACTACGCCGGGGTTGTTGCACGGAATTGACCAGGAAGGAATTGAAAAAGGCATCAGCTTTTTACAGTCGGTTTTGCCTTAGATTCTTATAAAAAGATTCTGTGATGCGCCGCAATATTGCGGCATGTAGTTTTTGAGGTCTGTTTTAAATAATACCCCCAACCCTCTGAATTTGAATATTTTTTAGCTATAGCACTGTTTGTTTTGCGCTGCAAAATCTGCTGTTTTGCAGCATAGATTCTTTGTGGAAACCCTAGGAGTTCCGGGGTTTTGTGGTATAATAAAATTATAAGATTCGCGAGGTCTTACATTGAAGTTTAAGCTGTGTTCTACCTGATTAAGACCTCCGCCGTGGCAACAACGGATATAAAAAAGAGGAGCAATTTGTGGTCTATATGGATGTGAATACACCACTGGAGAGGTGCCCGGCCTTAATATTGAATGCGGATTATAGGCCGCTGAGTTATTTCCCACTATCCATATGGCCTTGGCAGGAAGCTGTTAAGGCCATTTTTCGAGATAGTGTAAACGTCATCTCCGAATATGACCGCGTGGTGCGTTCACCGAATTGGGAATTGAAACTGCCGAGTGTGCTGGCTCTTAGAGAGTATGTACCGATGGCCCGCAGCCCGGCCTTTACGAGATTTAATGTTTTTCTGCGCGATCGCTGGCTGTGCCAGTATTGTGCGGTACAGTTTAAGACCCAAGAACTGACCTTTGATCATGTGGTACCGAAATCACGTGGCGGGCGGACAAGCTGGGATAATATAGTAACGGCGTGTCAGTGCTGTAATACGAAGAAAGGCAATTACATGCCGCATGAAGTGAATATGTACCCCGTCATGGAACCGAGACAGCCGTCTCTCCATGAGCTGCAGTACCAGGGGCGGAAATTCCCTCCGAATTTTCTGCATAAGAGCTGGGGTGACTTTTTATACTGGGATACGGAACTGGAAGACAATTAGTATCCCTCATAAGTTTCGGCTTTGCCGATGGAGAACGGTTTAGAACTCTCCTTTCGATGCAGGGCTCGAAAAAAGCTTTTCGAATTGTTCGAGAAGCTAACGTGCAACGAAAGGAGACTGTTATGTTTAATCACATTGCAAATCTTGCACATCATCGCTCAATCACAGGCGCGTTCGGATTCTTTTTATTCTACACCGTCCTGCTGGTGGGCTTATCAACCTTCCTTGGCCACTATCTCGTGAGCTTCGGCGTTATAGACAGCGTTGTTGGAGGGTTCTTTGAGGGAGGAGAAATCCACACATTAATTGGTGCCGGATGGACATTGATCCTCTCCAGCATGGTCTTGCAAGGCAAGAAAATGACCAACGATATCATGGCGGTTGTGATCGCGATTGTTGGTGTATACCTTGCCTATACCGTGAACGTAATGTTGGGTATGGTCGTTGTATCTTACCTGACAACTTTAGGTAAATAACGCCTGATTAAGAGCCAAGAGGTAGAATTAAACCTCGAGGTCTTTTTGGGAAAAGCCGGGCTCATTGTAGCCCGGCTTTTAATTTTGGATGAAATCCCTTGACTTCTGGGCCTTAGAGCGCTTATCTATGCCTATTCATTTATTTATATAAGGCATAGATTTCATGTTTGACGATTTATTCGACTTCGGCAAGAAGCGCACCATTAAGCAATCCATCGGTTTTTTCATGTTCCACAGCACATTGGCGCTCGGCGTTATGGCGCTTTTGAACATGATGGGCGCGGCTTAGGCGAGAGCGCGGTCACGCCACGGCGCTGTCTCGATTTGCACCTGACCGGCAAAGAATTTGCGCGCGACCGCCAGCGGCGTGTGGTTGTCCCTGATATAATCATGGCGGATTTGCGCTATATTCGGACCAAAGTTATTGAGCTGGCTGCTGACCTTTTCCCATGCGGCCTGTAAACTCAAATCCAGCGCGCCAAACCTGTCATCCGTGACCAGCATGGGCGCCGCCGCCAGAGGGTAGGACACGATTGGCAATCCGCTGGCCATGGCCTCGATCAGCACGCGCCCATAGGTATCAAACCTGGACGGAAAAACAAACATATCCGCGGAGCGGAAGGCTTCCGCCAGTCTTTCTCCGGCAAGCGGGCCGGCAAAAATAACCCTGCCTTTCGCTGCGGCTTCGTATTTTCTTTTGAGCTTTTCCAACGCGCTGCCTTCCCCGACAATAACTTTTGTGCCTTCAATATCCATGTCCAGAAAGGCCGGCAGGTTCTTTTCGTCGCTGACCCGACCGACATACAGGGAAATAGGGCGGGGCACGCCCTGAAAAGTTCTGGAGCCTTCCGGTTTGAACAAATCGATATTGGCACCGCGGCCCATCACGTGGGTGTCGGTCGTGATGCCGCGATCCGCCATTTCTTTTCCGACCTGAGGCGTGGCGACAAAGGCACTGGAGGCGCGGTTGTGAAAAGCCGTCACCCGGCTTTGTACAATATGGGGGAGAGTGTTTCTGAGGGGGCGGGGAACATGATCGCGCGTCCATAAATCCCAATGCGTGCAATACATGGTGGAGAACGGAATGCCTTCTTTTTTGCACAGGCGCATCATCTGAAAACCGATCGGGCCTTCGGCGGCAATGGTGACGGCATCGGGCCGGATTTCAAGAAGCTGTGTGCGTAAATCCCTGAGGTTGCGATAGGCGAATTTAAGGCCCTTTTCCCCAGGCACAGGGACCTTTAAAACAGCGTCTTCATGGGTGATCAGGTGAATCTCATGGCCCAGATTGGGGGCTTCCCTGACAAGATCCTCAATGGTTCTCACAACTCCGCTGACATGGGGGAGCCAGTCATCCGTGGCAAGGGCGATACGCATAATACTCAGTCTGGTCCTGTTCTTATGTTTTCTTTGACAGAACTAAAGAAAGCACACACAGACCAAACAACGCAAGACAAAAAACCACATTATAATTCGCCATGGACAGGCCAAGAACTGGATCAACCCAGGCGATCTGGTCGCAGGCCACAGTCGGGGTCTTCAGGATTTTATCGAGCATGCTTTCCTGTGCGTCGCCAAAATTCGGCACGGTGCAACCTTCCACGGCTGATACCCACCATTTTTGTTCCACGCCTGTGTGGTATAACGCAATTGCGCTGTTGACCAGAAAGGCCAGGCCGCTCAGGCCGATAATCCAGGGCAGGATTTTCTTTCCACTTCCCTTTTTTATTTTCGCGAATATTAACCCGAATAGGCTCAGTGTGATCACAATTGCAAACGGGATGCGCTGGTACAGGCAGAGGATGCAGGGCTCCAGCCCCAATGCAAACTCTGCGGTATAGGCGGCGGCGAGTGATACGGCGCTGGCCAGGCCGATCAGCATTGTGACCGCGAACGGGCATCGTAAAGTATTGTGGAGTGTGAGTTTGCGCTTTTCCATTCTACAACACTGATTTGATTGTTTCTTTGATCAGGTCAAGCCCTTCGGTTCCGAAGAGGGTAACGGCAGCAATCAATAAACCGATCCACACAATGCCGATCAATGCCCCTGCCAGCACGGCCAGCCCGTCACGGGTTATGGTCCCCAGCGCCATCAGCGCGATGCCGAAGCTGGGCACTGTATTGGTCAGCGGCAAGGGAATACAGATCGACAAGGCCATGATAAAACCGCACAACCCCATCAGACGCTTCGCCGGGGCGGAAGCCATGAATTGCAGGCGCGGTTTGCTCAGGCGTTCAATCACGGCCAGATAGGGCAGGGCCGTATCGACCATCTTTTCAATCGTTGCCCTCTGGAAGGCTTTTTCCTTTGTGCGTCTTGGCAGCCAGGCATTTTGCCGCCCCCTTACTTGTTCGAGCGTCAGAAGCACAAGCGGCGCGGCAATAATCAGGTTGATGCCAAGCCCGGGCAACGGCAGCGCAGCAGGCAGGGCGAACAGGAACAGGAAGAATGACAGGCTGCGGTCGCTGAAATGTTCCATGATCTCCCGCACCGTAATGATGTCCGTGGAAAGACTGTCTTTAAGCTCGATCAAAAGGACGGAAACACTGCGCATGAGAGAAATTTATTCCATTGTTAAAAGGCTTTTCTTGATTTGTTGTACAGGATCGTTTAAATCCTTTAAAGCCTTTCTTCACGGAAAGCCCCTGTGGCGGAATGGTAGACGCGCCGGATTCAAAATCCGGTTCCTTTACGGGAGTGAGAGTTCGAGTCTCTCTGGGGGCACCATCTTCAAAAAATATCTATGGAATCAAGCTAAGCGGGACTTTTAACAGTTCCGGGCCGCCATGGGTCCAGACCGCACCGACAGTATGGACCGCAGCATGAAACAGGCCGGCGAGTGTTGTCGGCGCTGCCTGGGAGGCAATGGCATTGCCGACGACAAGAGGCGCTGCCGCTGCAGCACCTGCGGTCAGGGCTGCTGCGCCAAGGATTGTGCCGCCGATGGTCCATTTATTGAAAAGTAGCTTCAGCAGGCTTCCGCCGGTTTTTTGAATCTTGTCCAAACCTTTTCCTGCGATATCGCCTGCGGCTTTTGCCGGGTTTTTTGCCATTTCTAAAATCTCTCCATGTTATTTAATGGAGCTAAACTATCACAATATTGTGTTTTATGCAAATTATTCTAAGCGGCTTTGGATGTGGTTTTTTTCAGCAGCGGTTTGAGGTATTCGCCCGTGTAGCTCTTCTTGACCTTGCAAATCTCCTCCGGGGTGCCGGTAGCGACGATTTGGCCGCCTTTATGGCCGCCTTCGGGGCCGATGTCGATGATGTGATCGGCGGTTTTGATGACATCCAGATTATGCTCGATCACGACCACGGTATTGCCCTGATCAACCAATTTATGTAGCACTTCCAATAGCTTGCGGACATCCTCGAAATGCAGGCCTGTCGTCGGTTCGTCCAGTATATATAAGGTCTTGCCGGTGGAGCGTTTGGACAGCTCCTTGGACAGCTTCACGCGCTGGGCCTCGCCGCCGCTCAGGGTCGTGGCTTGTTGCCCGACATGGATATAGGTGAGGCCGACGGCCTTGAGCGTTTCCATTTTATCGCGGATGGATGGGACGGCTTTGAAGAAATCGGCCGCTTCCTCGACCGTCATATCAAGGATATCGGCGATGGATTTGCCCTTATATTTCACCTCCAGCGTTTCGCGGTTATAGCGTGCGCCGTTGCAGGTTTCGCAGGTCACATAGACATCGGGCAGGAAATGCATCTCGATCTTGATCACGCCATCGCCCTGACAGGCTTCGCAGCGCCCGCCCTTCACATTAAAGCTAAAGCGGCCGGGCTTATAGCCGCGCGCCTTTGATTCCGGCAATCCGGCAAACCATTCCCGGATCGGCGTGAACGCCCCGGTATAGGTGGCCGGGTTGGAGCGCGGCGTGCGGCCAATGGGGCTTTGGTCGATATCGATCACTTTATCCACGAATTCCAGCCCCTTGATTTCCTTATGCGGCAGGGGCGTGGCCTTTGATTTCATCAGTGTGCGGCTGGCGGCGCGGTAGAGCGTATCGATCGTAAAGGTCGATTTGCCGGAGCCGGAGACACCGGTGATGCAGGTGAAGGTGCCGAGCGGGATCGCGGCGCTGACATCCTGCAAATTATTGCCGGTCGCGCCGATGACCTCGATGGCCTGACCTTTCTTGCCGGGGCGGCGTTTTGCGGGCACAGCGATTTCTTTTTTGCCGGTCAGGTAGTCAGCCGTAATCGAATTTTTGGCTTTCATTACCTGCGCGGGCGTGCCCTCGGCGACAATTGTTCCGCCATGAATACCCGCGCCGGGGCCCATATCGACCAGGTGATCGGCGGCGCGGATGGCGTCCTCATCATGTTCCACCACAATCACCGTATTGCCCAGATCGCGCAGACGTTTCAGCGTTTCCAGCAGGCGGTTATTATCGCGCTGGTGCAGGCCGATGGACGGTTCATCCAGCACGTACAAAACACCCGTCAGGCCGGAGCCGATTTGGCTGGCGAGCCGAATGCGCTGGCTCTCGCCCCCCGATAAGGTGCCAGAGGAGCGGGAGAGGTTGAGGTAATCCAGCCCCACATTCATCAGGAAGCTTAGGCGCTCATTAATCTCTTTAAGGATTTTATCGGCGATTTGCGCCTGTTGCTTGTTCAGCTTTTTATCAATGGCGGCGAACCAGTCATGCGCCTCTTCAATGCCGAGTTGGGAAATTTCGCTGATATGTTTGCCATTGATTTTCACCGCCAGCGCTTCGGGTTTCAGGCGCAGCCCTTCGCAGGCCTCACAGGGCGCGCTGGTCTGATATTTTGCCAGATTTTCCCGCGCCGCATTGCTGTCGGTTTCGATCATCCGGCGGGTCAGAGAGGGGATCACGCCTTCAAACGGCTTGTTGCTCTTCCATGTGCTTTCGCTCTTGCTCTCATAGGTAATCTTTATGGCTTCATCGCCGGAGCCGAAGAGGATGATGTCGCGGTGCTTTGGCTTCATATCCTCCCACGGGATATTGGTGGGGAATTTGTAATGCTTCGCTACGGCCTGCAGCGCCTGCATGTAAAAGGGCGCAAAGCCCTTTGACCATGGCTCAATCGCGCCTTGCTCGATGCTTTTCGAGGGATCGGGCACCACGAGGTCCTCATCGAAGAGGAGCTTCTCCCCCAGCCCGTCACAGGTGGGGCAGGCGCCGTGCGGGGAGTTAAAGGAAAACAGGCGCGGCTCAATCTCCGCAATCGTAAAGCCGGAGACGGGACAAGCGAATTTGGCGGAGAAGATTTGCTGCTCCCCGCTATCGGCATTTTCGGCAATGGCCAGCCCATCAGCCAGGTTCAGCGCGGTCTCAACGGAATCGGCCAGACGCTGCGCCATATCCTCGCGCACCACGACGCGGTCAACGACAACCTCGATATCATGCTTGATCTGTTTATCCAGCGCGGGCACTTCGGCAATCTCATAGAGCGTGCCGTCGACTTTGACGCGCTGAAAGCCCTTGGCCATCAGCTCTTTAAATTCCTTGCGGTACTCGCCCTTGCGGCCACGCACGATGGGGGCGAGGAGGTAGAGCTTCGTGCCATCGCCCAGCGCCATAATCTGATCAACGATCTCACTCACCGTCTGGCTGGTGATCGGTTTGCCGGTGGCCGGGGAATAGGGCACGCCGACCCGCGCCCAGAGCAGGCGCATATAATCATGAATTTCCGTGACCGTCCCGACCGTGGAGCGCGGATTGCGGCTGGTGGTTTTTTGCTCGATGGAAATGGCGGGAGAAAGCCCCTCGATGGAATCAACATCCGGCTTTTGCATCAGCTCCAGGAACTGGCGGGCATAGGCCGAGAGGCTCT
>CAYGSN010000032.1:0-22507 GCA_964352675.1 uncultured Pseudobdellovibrionaceae bacterium | reverse complement strand
CCCTTGGTGAAGGCCTGCAGTGCGACGCTGTCATCGCGGAAATAATCATACGTAATTTCATCAAAATTAAATTGGCCCGAATTGGCCAGAAGGTCTTTCGCCCAGTAATCCGGCACGCGTTCATAGGTGATGGTTTTGCCGGGGTCGAAGTTTTTAATGCGGTAGGGCCCGTTCAGCATCGGCACGTCCAAAACCGTCTGGTCAAAAACGCGACCTTCCCACCATTGTTTGGACAGCACAGGCATCAATGCCAGGATCATAATCGTTTCGCGGTCATAGCCTTCACCCAGCTTGAAATGAACGGAGCGCTCACCGGTTTTTTCGGCGCTTTCGACCAATCGGTAAATGCGGCGCATATTCGGGCGGCCCTCGTTTTTCAAAGTTTCGAAGGAGAAGAGCACATCCTCGGCGGTGATCGGCGATCCGTCATGAAAGCGTGCCAGCGGGTTCAGATGAAAGGTAATTTCGGAGCGAGCCTCATTGGTTTCATAGCTCTCGGCGATCAGCGGTACCATTGTAAACGGTTCATCCCAAATACGGGCCATCAGCCGGTCGTAAACCAGGTTGAGGCCCTTGGCGGAATTGCCTTTAATCGCATAGGGGTTGAGCGTATCAAATGTGCCGATCTCGCTGTATTTGATCGAGCCGCCCTTCGGCGCATCCGGGTTCACGTAAGACAGATGCGGGCTTTGCCCGGTATAGGCCGTTTCCCCATGCATTGGCAAAATCTGCTGCGGCTCGGCGTATGAGGTCAGAGGCCACAGCAGAACAAGGACAAATGCCAGGGACAGGCGCATAAGGTTTAAGCCGCTTTTTTCAGGAAATCCGCATAGGGTTTTTCCGGGCGCGGGCCCATATGGGAGATCACTTCGGCGGCTGCGAGAGCGCCGAGGCGCCCGCATTCATCCAGGCTCATCCCTTCAGTAAAGCCATACAGGAATCCAGCAGCGAATTGGTCGCCCGCGCCGGTGGTGTCCACAACCGCCTCAACCGGGGCGGCCGGTATGATGTGTTCTTCACCCTTGCTGACAATCACGGCGCCTTGCGGCCCACGCGTCAGGCATGCCAGTTCAACATTTTTGCTGACCGCGCTTTTCGCGTCTTCGAAGTTTTCCTGCATAAAGAGGGATTTGATCTCGTCTTCATTGGCAAACAAAATGTCTACGTGGTTTTCAACCAGGCGCAGGAAATCGCTGCGGTGACGATCGACGCAGAAGGGATCGGACAAAGTCAGGGCCACGCGGTGTCCGGCTGCATGGGCCAGCTCTGCGGCTTTGATAAAAGCTTGCTTGGCCTGATCGCGGTCAAAAAGATAGCCTTCCAGATAGGTGATTTGCGCCGAGGCGATCATGTCTTCATCGACATCATGCGCGGTTAGCTCTACGCTGGCGCCCAGGAATGTGTTCATCGTGCGCTGTGCATCCGGTGTAATGAGAATCAAGCAGCGCCCGGTTTGTGCGCCCATTGCCAAAGGCTGCGTGTCAAAACGCACGCCCTGAGCGCGGATATCATGCTGGAACACTTTGCCGAGCTGGTCTTCAGCCACTTTGCCAATGAAGCCGCCACGACCGCCGAAAGAGGCAAAACCCGCCATGGTGTTGGCGGCCGATCCGCCGGAGCTTTCAATGCCAGCGGGCATCTGGCTGTAGAGTTCAACGGCGCGTTGTTCGTCGATCAGGGTCATCGCCCCTTTTTCCATTCCATGGGAATCGGTTTGCTTGGCGATGAATTCGTCACTGGTCCGGGCCAGAACGTCAACAAGGGCATTTCCAACGGCGGCTAAGCCTAATTTCGGTTGTGTCATATTTATAAGTCCATTTCTTGATTGATTCGTAAAAACTCAGTACAAGTTTTAAACAATCACAATGAGAAGGCCAAGCCATCATGCCGGTGAAACCGTCAAATAAATCAAAAAAAACGCTCAAGGACACCGTTATTGAGGTTTCCTTGCAGCTTGCGGTTGATCGGGGCTGGACGCATGTAGCCTTGCAGGATATCGCTCAGGAGGCGGGAGTAAGCCTGGCGGAGATGTTCGATCATTTCGAGGATAAGACGGATGTTCTGGTTGCACTGGGCCGGCGCATCGATAGGCAGGTTCTTGAACATGCAGGTGAAGGGCAAAGCGATGAATCGCCGCGTGATCGCTTGTTTGACGTTTTGATGGCGCGATTTGATGTTTTAAATGAGAATCGTGCAGGCTTGGTTGCAATTTTAAGTTCTTTTAGGCTCGACCCAAAACAGGCCGTTATTTCCATGCCGCATCTCTGCCGCTCCATGAGCTGGATGTTGGAGAGCGCGGGGGTTGAGGCTTCCGGGATTAAAGGAGCAATCAAGGTCGCGGGATTGACAGCCCTTTATCTGAAGATTCTGAAAACCTGGTGCACGGATGATAGTACGGATATGGCCAAAACCATGGCTGCGCTGGACAAAGAATTGGGCCGGGTTGAGCGCTGGGCGAATTCACTGGGGTTTTGACATTGGTCAAATACGATCGAAACCATTTTGGGTAAAACCTATAAAAAGAGGCTCGTTTTTTGGCGGTTCTGTGGTAGGTTGAAAAATGAAAATCCTGTCAGGGTCGAGGGGGCGCTGAATGGTTTTCACACTTGAGATAGAAAATTATAAATGGATTACGATAAGCATTTTGAGGGATGCATTGAGGGAATCAGGCGCGAAGGGCGCTATCGGTATTTTGCAACGTTAGAGCGTATTTGCGGTCGTTTTCCCAAGGCGATGTACCATGATCCGGAAAACGGCACGCGCGAAGTGACGATCTGGTGCAGCAACGATTACCTGGGCATGGGTCAGAACCCCAAAGTGATTCAGGCCGCCAAGGATGCGCTGGATAAGTCCGGCGCGGGCGCGGGCGGCACGCGCAATATTTCCGGTACAACGATTTATCATACGATGCTTGAAGAATCTGTTGCCGATCTCCACCAAAAAGAGGCTGGTCTGGTGCTGTCTTCAGGCTATGTCGCCAATGAAGGCGCGCTCAGTGCGCTGGGTAAATTATTGCCCAATGCCGTCATGTTTTCCGACCAGATGAACCACGCCTCAATGATTCACGGTATTAAGAATTCCGGCTGCGAGAAGCATGTGTTCCGTCATAATGATCTGGAGCATCTGGAAACCCTGCTGAAATCCGTCGATATTAACCGTCCGAAAATTATCGCTTTTGAATCGGTTTATTCCATGGATGGGGATATCGCGCCAATCAAGGAAATTTGTGATCTGGCGGGTAAATATAACGCCATGACCTATCTGGATGAGGTCCATGCGGTCGGCCTGTACGGCCCGCGCGGCGGCGGTATCGCGGAACAGCGCGGTTTGCTGGATCGTATTGATATTCTGGAGGGGACCTTTGGCAAAGGCTATGGCTGTATGGGCGGATTTATTACCGGCTCCCGAAACATTATCGATGCTGTGCGCTCTTTTGCATCCGGTTTTATTTTTACCACCAGCCTTCCGCCTTCCGTGCTTGCGGCTGCGCATGCTTCGGTTGAGCATTTGAAAGTCTCACAGATCGAGCGCGAAAAGCTTCACCGCAATGCGGCGGTCTTTAAGGATACGCTGGAACGCGCCGGGCTGCCCTTTATGAAAGGTGAAAGCCATATTGTACCGCTGATTGTCGGCGAGCCGAATTGCTGCCGTGAGGTGACGGACATGCTTCTTGATCAATATAATCTCTATGTGCAGCCGATTAATTATCCGACTGTACCCAAAGGGACGGAGCGTTTGCGCATGACCGCGACGGCGGCCCACTCTCTGGAAGATATCGCGGAGATGACTGGCGTTCTGGAGCATATGTGGGCGACGCATCACATGCTCAGCGCTGTGGCATAAATTTTTTCTTGAATTTTTTTTGGTGAGTCTAAGCGCGGATATTTACGTTGCCGCCGCGCGAACTGCTGACAGGCACGCTTTGCGCTACTGAATCAACGAGATTAGCAATGGCCTGCTCTTGCTGAGCCACCTGTTTTATTAGTGAAACGGTGATATTCTGCCTTAAAACGGCATTTTGGACTGCGACGCCTAATTCTGCGCTCATAAGATAAAGCCTCCTGCTATATTCTTCTATTATCCTACAATAATCTTAACAAATTTTAAAGAGTTGAAGGGCAACTATCCGGTGCTGTGTTTGGAAAAATAGCGTTTGCAGGCTTTATCAAGCTCTTTAACCAGCGCATAACCTTCTTTTCCGCCGTCGCCTTCCAGTTTGTTCTTTATAATCACCTGTAGCGTATTTTCATGCGCTTTGAGCACGGCTAGCCCGTCTTTATTAATTTCATGAATAGAATCAAGGAATTGCAGGGCGATATCGGCCACTTCACTGACCAGCTGATAGCGGAACATGCCGCCATTGGCTTTGAGTTCCAGAACGGGAGGGATAATTCTGTCCTTGAACTCTTCGAAATTATCGTTGCTGGAGGCTGCTTTGGTGATTTGGGAGATTTGTTTCAAATTCGTTTGTGCATAAGGAATAAAATCAAACTCCACGGTGTTAATAAAGGTCTGGCTCTCATCCAGAAGTTTTTCACTGATTCCTCCGTTGCCGACCTTTTGTTTCAAAAGATTGGGTGGTTTGATAAAGCGCGGTTTGCTCCTGTTTTCCTGCATGCTCATATATTTATTTCTGGACGCTCTTTGCCTCGTCCCTTAGTTTTTTCAGTATGTCGGAATTTTTTTGATCGGCGCCTCCACTCTGAATGCCATCATTATCCCGCCGTCTGAGGCCTTCATAATCATCATCACGTTTGCGGCGACGGTCCGGACCAAAGAAGGTGCCGGCATCAACAAACTGGCGAGGTTTTTCAATGATTTGGGCAATGCGTTTGTAAAGATCGCGGGAAGAAAAGGGCTTCACTAAAAACTCTGTGATTCCCATATCGCGCGCTTTTTCCACGCGCAGACGCGAGCTGAATCCCGTCATCATCAAGACTGGCACATATGGATTCGGCGATAACGGGCTTTTCCGGATCTTCTGGGTCAGCTCTAGCCCGTCCATCGGCTCCATCACCCAGTCTGTGAGGACGATGTCAGGATCTTTCTGGCAGAGAATAGCAAAGGCCTCCTCACCATTGGAGGCCGTGTACACCTCCTTGAAACCCAATATCTTTAACACGGATTGCGTCAAAGACAGCATCGGTTTCATATCGTCAACGATCAGGATTTTGGCTTTATCGAGGGTATATGGCATGAAATAACTTTAAAAAATAGGAACGGCAGACTCTCGTATAAAACTATACAATTAAAACGTTGAGTTTTCTATAGCGGCAGTTATTGTTTTCACGCAGGATTTATTGAAGAAGGATAATGCAATGACATTGGGCGGACATTTGCTGGTGAAGGCATTGGCGGAGCACGGGGCGCAGCGAGCCTTTTGCGTGGCGGGAGAGAGTTATTTGCCTGTTCTGGACGGGTTTTTAAATTATCCCGATATTGATGTGGTCACATGCCGCCATGAATCCGGTGCAACCTTCATGGCCGAAGCCTATGGGCAGCTTAGCAATACGCCGGGTGTTGCGCTGGTCACGCGCGGACCCGGCGCCTGCAACGCCTCCATCGGCGTACACACGGCCTGGCAATCTTCTACACCGATGATCCTGCTGGTTGGGCTGATCGGTACCGCTGATAAGGACAAGCATGCTTTTCAGGAATTTGATCTGCCGCAAATGTTTGGCTCGCTCAGCAAATGGGCAACCGTGATCGACCGGGCGGACCGCATCCCTGAATATATCGCCCGGGCCTGGCATATCGCGACCAGCGGACGTCCCGGTCCTGTGGTGCTTGGCCTACCCGAAGAGGTGGTGTTTGGTGAGGTAGTGGATCAGGAGATTCGACGTATTCCCGTTCAGCCTCTTAAGCCTGCTGAATCCGATTTGGCGGCGGTGCGTGAGAAACTCTCCGGAGCCTCAAAGCCAGTTGTAATTGTTGGTGGCGGCGGGTGGAGCGATGCCGCCTGCGCCGATCTGGAGAGCTTTGTCAGTGCCTCTCACTTGCCTGTGACCTGTGCGTTTCGCCGTCATGATATTTTTAGTCATACAAACGGAAATTATATCGGCGAGCTGGGCTCCGGTCCCAATCCGGCGCTGGTAGAGCGGGTGAAACAGGCCGATGTGATTTTGTGTCTGGGCGGGCGGCTGGATGAAATGACAACGCAGGAATATAAGCTGATCCAGCCGCATCACGAGATCATCCATGTCCATCCGTCGCCGGACATATTTGGGCAATCCAGCATTCCGGCCATGACTGTGCAGGCGCATCTGCCGGAATTCATCGCGGCCATGGCGGCCGGGAAAAAGGTTGACGGGCGCGGCTGGGCGGCTTGGCGCGATGAAGGACGCACGGCGTATCAGGATTGGAGCGCGATTGATCTGGGCAATCAACCATCATGGAAAGGCGCGAATATGACCGCTATTTTTGCGCAGCTCCGTGACGCTATGCCGAAAGATTCCATCGTGACGACCGATGCCGGGAATTTCAGTGGCTGGTGCCAGCGTTATATCCCCTATGGCCGTCCGGGGCGTTTGCTGGCGCCGATTGCCGGGGCGATGGGGTATGCGGTTCCCACGGCTATTGCGGCCTCTATTGAACACCCTGATCGTCTGGTGATGGGCTTTTGCGGAGATGGTGGTTTTATGATGAGCTGCAATGAACTGGCCACGGCCATCCGCCATGGCGCAAAGCCGATTATCTTTGTGTGCAACAACAATATGTACGGTACGATTTATATGCATCAGGAAAAACACTATCCGGGGCGCGTAAGTGCGACGGGTTTAACCAATCCGGATTTTGTGAAAATGGCCGAAAGTTATGGCGCTTTTTCCGCCAGGGTCACCGATGCGGATCAATTTGAAAATATATTTGAGAAAGCGCATGCAGCCGATACATTCGCGCTGATTGAAATCCAGATGGACCCGCGCCAGCTCACGACGAATTCCAAGATTTAAACAGCCGTCATTGTGAATAGTTCTCCATCGCTTGAGCCATCTGGATGTCCAGTTCGGTGACTCCTCCAGCGTCATGAGTGGTCAGCGTGACCTCGACTTTGTTGTAGACGTTGAACCATTCCGGATGGTGGTTTATTTTCTCCGCCAGCAGGGCGCAGCGGCCCATGAATCCGAATGCCGCGTTAAAGTCTTTGAACTTATAGGTTTTGCACAGTGCGTTCCGTTCTGTATCCCTGTGCCAGCCCTCTAAAGTTGCGAGGACCTGTTCAATTTTCTGGTCGGGTAAAAGCGGGGGCATTGTCACATCCTTTCATTCAGCGTAAGATTTATGGCATAGAATCAATTTTTGTGTACCGTGATCTGACACGGCCGGGGAGATAGGGTCAAGCCTGATGAGCCAGAAGCAGATTATCATGAATTTTAGCGCACCGCCCAGTCTGGATGATATGGGTGTTATTGCAACTGAGATGTTCGAGACTTTGCCGGAGGAACTGGTCGGGTTTTGCGACGGTTTGGCGATCCAGATTGAAGACTGGCCGGATGCCAGCGTCGAGCAGGATATGGATCTTGATGATTCCTATGAGCTTCTGGCTCTGTATAAAAGCGGCAAGGAAATCTCTCCCGGCGTAGAGCGCAAGACGGCCAATGATGATGATGTGCTGATTCTTTACCGCCGCCCCATTCTGGATATGTGGTGTGACCGTTGCGAGGATTTATCCAATCTGGTGCGCGAAGTTATGATCGAGGAGCTGGGCCAGCATTTCGATTTTTCCGAGGATGAGATCGAGGAAATGGCGGAGCGCCACTATCAGGGCATGCTGTAGCTGCTTTAAAAAACATCTTTAAAACACCCATTTCAAATTATGCGCGGGTGGTTTTGCTGTGCTAAAGTAAAAAGAGGCATGAAAAAAGCGCATAAAAGCAATCCATTACGGTTTTTTCTACAGGGCACAGGCTTTGCGGCGGCGCTTTTGTGCCTGTGTGTTTTACCCATAGCCGGGCAGGCCCAGGACGAAGATGGGCCGTATACGGCGGCAGGCGATCCGTTTGATCCGTATTCACCGGGCGGTTTACCCCAGAGCTGCGATTCTGAATTTATGGAGACTTTGAATTCCCGCGCATGGCTAGCCGGGCAGCGCGATGTTGAGAATGCCGAGGCGCTGATCCGCAAACAGGACAGCGTTCTGCAATATTCCTGTTTCGATACGATGGCCTATGCGTTGGGCGGAGCGGCACAAACGCTGTTCAGCAATAATATTTTCAATCCTTACGTCTTCCGCAATCAAAGCTGGGAGCCGCGTGATTTGTTCCAGCCGACAATTGTAGGGACGCCAGGCCCATTTGGGTCGCCGGACAAACCTTCTGTCGGACGTCCGGAAGATATGTCCTACAGTACGATTTTGGGTATTAATCTCGTGGTCGGAGATGCGCTGAGCTCCTATTACGCACGGAATTTTAATTATACGCTGGGCGGCGGTGCATCGGATATCAGCGGGTTTGGCGGTGTTTGCGGTGTGATGCGCCAAATTTGGGATTTTATGCAATGCGGGAACTTTGCCGAGGCCAGTTTTAAAACCCTGAAAGAATTTTCAGAGACCGATCCGCGCCAGTTGCCGTTCCAGTGTAATGCTCTTGATCCGGCCTTTCTTAGCCCGTCGCGCGCGCAAAAATGGGCCGAGCATTTGTTGACGGCTTATCCTGCTGCAGCCTCTCCGCCTGAGGACGGAGGGATGGAAGCGGTTGATATGCTCCTGGCGCCTTTGTCGCCTTCATCCTGCGTGACGACCTCAATTGTAATTCCGACCGGGTTGGTTGTCAAAGATGCCGAGGGCAACAGCCATGCCGATGCGATCTGCACCGGGATCGGGTGTACTTACGTTCCCAATGTGGGTTGCCGTTAAGGGTGTCTAGGGCGTTAATCCGCTTTCCATGAACTTACTCATACGCTTTGCAAATCCGGCCGGGTCTTTAACCGGTTGACCCTGAATGATGCAGGCCTGATCGAAGAGGAGCTGGCTGGCTTCTTTGAAGTCATCTTTGCTGGCGGCCATGGCTTCCATTTTCCGGATCAGAGGATGTTTGGCGTTGATCTCCAGCACGGGCTTGCTCATGCCCTGATAGTTCTGCTGGATTTTCAGCACGCGCTCCATGTGTATGTCCACGCCGCTTTCCGGCGCGACCAGGCAGACCGGTGAGTCAGTGAGGCGTTTGGAGATCCGCACATCCGACACGTCATTGGAAAGAACCTCTTTCATCCCGTCAATCAGGTCTTGATGATTGCCTTCGGGTTTATCGTCTTTTTTCGAGGTTTCATCCTCCCCCAGATCAATATCGCCCTTGGTTACGGATTTAAATGGCTTGCCATCGAAGTCTTGCGCGGTTTGCAGCCAGAAATCATCAATCGTATCGGTGAAGAACAACACCTCAATCCCGCGCGATTTAAAGCCTTCAATCTGTGGCGAGTTTTTCAGCGCGGTAACATTCTCACCGGTGATGTAATAAATTTCCTTTTGACTGTCCTTCATGCGGGAGATGTAATCTTCCAGCGTCGTGAGTTTCTCGCCATTCTCATGTGTGGAATAAAAGCGGCAGATTTTGAAAATATCCGCGCGATGTTCGGCCGCATCATAAAGTCCTTCTTTAATCGCTGCGCCGAATTGCCCCCAAAACGTCAGAAAGCCAGGCACATCATTTTTTGAAAGCTTGTCTAGATCGCTTAAGATGCGCTTGGTCACGCTGGTGCGTATTTTCGCAATCAACGGATTATATTGCAGGGACTCGCGGCTGATATTCAGCGGCAAATCGGCGCTATCAATCACCCCGCGCACAAAGCGCAGCCAGGGATACATCAGACCGTCCAGCGAGTCCGAGATAAAGACGCGGCGCACGTAAAGCTTTACGGCGCTTTTGCGGCTGGGGTCATATAAATCCCATGGGCGCATGGTCGGGATGAACATCAGGGCATTAAATTCAATCTTGCCTTCCGCACGCCAATGCGAGGTCATCACTGGCTCATCAATGCCGTGGGTGATGTGTTTATAGAATTCGGTATATTGTTCATCCGTGACTTCGCTTTTATTGCGCATCCAGATGGCCGAGGCTTCATTGATTGGCTGGCCTTCGCCTTTATCGGTTTCTTCTGGGCGGTTCAGGAAGATTTTGAAATCGATGTGATCGGAATATTGTTCGACCGTTTGTTTGATTTTTTCATCCAGAAGAAAATCACTGCCCTCATCCTTGATCTTCATCATGATGGCTGTGCCGCGCTGCCCATCCAAAAGTGCTTCTTCCTCCTTACTGGCCTTGCGTACATCAAAGCCTGTGCGCCCGTCGGACGTCCAGACCCAGACGGATTTTGACCCGGCCTTGCGGCTGATGACACTGACCTCGTTGGCGACCATATAGGCGGCGTAAAAGCCGACGCCGAACTGGCCGATGAGTTTCAAAGGGTCACTCTCGCCCTTCATCTTGTCCATCAGCTTCGCCGTGCCGGATTTGGCAATTGTGCCGAGGTTGTCCACCAGCTCGGCTTTGCTCATGCCGATCCCGTTATCGGTGATGGTGAGCGTGCGCGTCGTTGTGTCTTTGTAAACATGAATGCGAAAATTTGGCTGATCCTGAGTCAGTTCAGGCTTTTGAATAGCCTCATAGCGTAAGCGGTCGCAGGCATCGGAAGCATTGGAGATCAATTCGCGCAGAAACACATCGTGATTGGTGTAAAGCGCATTGGCGACAATATCCAGCAGGCGGGACACATCGGCGCTGAAATTCATGGTTTCTGTGCTCATTTTCTTTTCTCCTATGGGTATAATCTTTGTGGTTTTAACCAGTTGCCGTTTTCATCTTTTCTGAAGATAAAACGATCATGCAGTCGTTCATGACCCTCAAACCAAAATTCAATTGCATGGGGTACCACGCGGTAACCTCTCCAGTTGGCTGGGCGGGGGATGTCTTGGCCTTTAAACTTATCCCGATACTCTTCCACAGCTTTATCCAGAGTTTCGCGGTTTTCGAGAGGGCTGGATTGCTTGGAAGCCCAGGCGCCCAGGCGACGATGCTCGGGCCGGGTTTTAAAATATGCATCGGCTTCTTCGGCTGAGACTTCTTCCACAATGCCTTCAACCCGCACTTGTTTGCGCAAGGATTTCCAGTGAAAACACAGCGCGACTTTGTTGTTTTGGGAAATGTCCTGGCCTTTTTGAGAATCAGAATTGGTGTGGAATTTAAAACCGTTTTCATCGGCCCCTTTTAACAGAACCATTCTCACGCTGGGCTGTCCATCAGCACTGCATGTGGCCAAAGCCATAGCACCGGGGTCATTGGTTTCGCTTGAAGAAGCCTCTTCAAACCATTGATTAAAAACATTAATCGGATCTCCGCTGAAGGTATCAAAGTTTATTTGTGTCATTTTCTGAACTTTTTTCGAATGATTAGTGTTTGTTGACCGTATAAAGTCTTGCGTACGGATATTTTAGATATATTCTTATTGCACAAAATCGCAAGAAACAGAAAGGCGAAAAAAGGATGACTGGATTTAGAAAAAATTTTGGAGTTTTTGCAATGGTGTTGGCCATGTTGGCTTTTACAGGCTGTGAAACCATGCAGGGACGCGGAAACAAGGAGCTGATCGGCGGCGGGACCGGCGCGGTTCTTGGTGGCGTTTTAGGCTCTCAGGTTGGTGGCGGCTCTGGCCGTTTATGGGCAACTGGTGCGGGCGTTCTTCTTGGTGCTTTGGTCGGGAGCGAGATCGGAAGCTCGCTGGATAAGGCCGATATGGTTTATGCACAGCAAGCCAATAGCACGGCGCATAGCGCACCGATTGGCGAGACTGTGAGCTGGAACAATCCGGACAGCGGCCACTACGGAACTGTGACGCCAACACGTGACGGATATAGCTCATCCGGGCGTTACTGCCGGGAATATCAGCAGACCGTGTATGTCGGCGGCAAGCAGGAGAGTGCCTACGGCACAGCCTGTCAGCAACCGGACGGTAGCTGGGAAATCGTTAAATAAAGAGCCTCTGAACAGTTAAAGAAAAACCGCCTTGGCGCTTGTCGGGCGGTTTTTTTATGTCCTATTTCTTGCCGTGAGGTTGAAAAACGCCGGACCAGCCGGAAAATTCGGTGTTTTCTTTGCACAGCTCCTGCAAATCTTTAAGCTTAACCTCTGCGCCGCGCATGTGCAGCCCCGTGATTTGCCGCCCCAGATTGAGCAGGCTGTCCCAGGGCATTCTTTTGTAGCTGCTCTGGAACACGTTCTCAGCCTGGCAAATGCCGTCTTTTATATTGTCTTCGGATTGCTGAATAATCTCGGCCGCCATCAATAGCCCATCGGCGCACCAGCCGAAAAATTCACCTTTCAGCAGGCGCTGGTTTTGCTTATCGGCTTCCTCAATAAACAGCGCAGCGGATAAATCCGAGGTCACGCGGCGAGACAGGCTTTGGAAAATATCGTCACGACGTTTTTTGTGGTGGCGCTCATTGGCCTCCTGATCGGTGAAGGCGTTGAAGAAATCATGTCCGTCCGGCAGAGGCGGATCAATTCCCAAAACATCAGCCACAATATAGGCGATCGAACGAATATAAGGGTCTTCGCTGGAAAACGTTGCAGCGCCCAGGATTTTATGCTTGTGAATATCGCACCAGGCCATCTCCTGTGCAGGTTGGGCGTATAATCCCCACTGGCGAACAGAATTCAAATCGAATGTATGGCCGATTTCCTTTGAAAGTTGGAAGGCGGCTGGAAAGATGTTTGACTTTACAATTTTATGCCCCAGCTGCTCATGTACCATAACGGTGGCGTCCAGCGCGATGGGGTAGGGGTATTGCCGGGCATCAAATCCGGCTTTGGCCTGCAGACTCATGAGGCAGCGCTGGCGTGCAAGCCGGCGGATGGAGCCTTTCTCCTGTAAGGTTTCCATCACCAGCGCCGAAAATGCATCGGCCAGCATGTTGTTATAGGCAATCTGCGCCTTGTCTTCCGGCGCACGGTAGAAGTTCCCCTCTTCGTTTTCAGCCAGTTTTTTAAAGGCGGCCGGGCTGAGCTGCACATCATTGATGATATTCAGCGCATGCCAGGCCAGGTGATAGGCATGCTGCGTGACCTCTTCGGTTTTTTCAAAGTGGGACGTATCCACAAAGAACACAGCCAGGTATTTCTCTTTTTTAATGAATTTAAGGAATTTATGCGCATCCTGACTCATTAAAACACCTTGGATGCCTGCGGGATTTGCGGTGTTTTGCGCGATGTTCTGGAGGTGTGTCCAGAATGCTTTTCCGCCCGGGCGCTGCGTGATTTCCATTTGTTTCGGGATAAGGGCAGGGGTGGGCCTGCCGTGCTCATGGCTGAGGAAAAGCAGGTTCAGCTCCGGCACTTCCTCGGCAATCCTGCGGCGAACGACATTGCAGGCATGATCGACGGCGGCAATATCCATAGGCATAAGTGTTTCAACCAGTTTATTTATGATGATGTTTCAATACGTTATTTTAATCTAGCAGGAAATCCCCGGCCAACCAAGTTGTTGGCTCTCTTTTTGTTTCCGGCCTTTTGTTGAAGGCTCTGGACGCAGGCTCTGAAATGTGTAGGATGCTAAATCACGTTTATAAGCAAAACATGGAATACGATCAAAATGAGTAAGAAAAATGAATTTTTGAAGGGCAAGCGCGGCCTGATTATGGGTGTGGCGAATGACCGCTCGATTGCCTGGGGAATTGCCGAAATGGCGCATAATAGCGGCGCGGAGTTGGCCTTTACCTATCAGGGCGAAGCGCTGGAGAAACGTGTTCGGCCGCTGGCTGACAGCATTGGCTCGAAAATGGTTGAGCCGTGCGATGTGACCGACGAAGCCAGCATTGACGCCGTTTTCAAGAAAATTGAAGAGGAATGGGGGCAGATTGACTTTGTGGTTCATGCGATTGCCTTTTCCGATAAGAACGAACTGGATGGGTTGTATCTTGATACTACCCGTGCGAATTTTCAGCGTACGATGGATATCTCCGTTTATTCCTTCACCGCTGTAGCCAAGCGCGCTGCACCGCTTATGAAAGATGGGGGCTCTTTGGTGACTCTGACCTATTACGGGGCGGAGCAGGTTATGCCGCATTATAATGTGATGGGCGTGGCGAAAGCGGCGCTGGAATGCTCCGTGCGCTATCTGGCCGCCGATCTGGGCAGCAAGAATATACGTGTTAATGCCATCTCCGCCGGGCCGATCAAAACGCTGGCCGCCAGTGGCATCGGCGATTTCCGCTATATCCTGAAATGGAACGAACTGAACGCCCCGCTCAAGCGTAACGTCACGATTGAGGATGTCGGCCGCGCCGGACTATTCCTGCTCTCCGATTTGGGGAGCGGCGTCACCGGTGAGGTCATGCATGTGGATGCAGGCTACCACACTGTCGGCATGCTTTCGGTTGATTCCGTTGCCGAGACTGCAGAGCTTCTGGCCACTATGGCACCGAAGAAAGACGTAGCTGCGTAGTTAATTTTACAGTGAGATGAAAATGAAGGTTTCGCGTCCTGTTGTAATGAAAATTTTATGGCCGGAAAGGGGATCGCTGTTTGCGATTGTTGGCGGCGCGATTGGTCTGTCTGGCGATATCACCAGCTTTTTCTCGGAATTTCTTTCTCCCTATTACCTGTTGTCGCTTTTCGGGGTTATTGCGCTGGTGAGTGCGTTGCTGTGTCTGCAGCGGGTGTCTCTGGCCGAGGCCACGAAATCAGAGCCCCTTGAAGACGTTGTAAAATGCGGCGTTTGTGATGCGATGCGCTTTAGTCTGTTTTCATTCGCAGCTTTTATACTTCTTCTATTCATCGGGCAGGGACAGACGGCCACGGAAACCATTTCTGAAAAGCTCGGACTGATCCACAGTGATGTTCAGAAGGTTCAGGAAGATGTAACCTATATCCGCGAAGAGGTAGGCACGGTCAGCGGTAATGTTGCTGATATTCATTCAGTTATTCAATCTCAGAAAATCATTGAGAATCCGAAAGCGCCAGAGGAGTTTTTTGCGAATGCCTGGTCTTATAGCTATGTGAACCGTAATCCTGCGGCGGCCCTGGCATCGCTGGACAGTCTGTACGAAAAATTTTCTCCCCGGAAAATGGATGCGGCTGAGCTGTATTTCAATTCTGCAAGACCAAGTTATGGTCGTGAGGACCTCATCAATAAAATGGTTGCTTTGGGAGAAAAAACGCAAGATGCAACCCTGCTGGTTGTGGCGGCACGGAACGCTGCAGCAGAAGAGGAAAGCGAGCGTCTGTATGAAAAGGCGCAGGCGTTGGACCCTGAGTTGCCTTTCGCTTATTGGGACATTCAGCGTGCTTCAAATACGACAGGCCGTGCCGATATAACGCAGGAACAAAGGATGGCCGCGATTGAAAAGCAAATTGTGGGGATTGAAAAATTCCTGTCCCTGATCGAGAATAAACCTGCCGGACATTATTTCTATCTTCCTCAATACCAGGCCGATCATGAGATGGTCGGTCGGCAAACAGTGTCCAGTCTTCAGACTATGGTTGATAGCTACAAGAAAATGGAAGCGATGAAGCGGGGGAAATGAAGCTATGATCTGGTACAAAGACTACAAGCTCGATTACTTGGAAGGTTTGCGCAACGCCAATATGGGCACGCATATCGGGTTTGAGTTCCAGGAAATCGGGCCCGATTTCCTGAGTGGTAAAATCCCCGTTGACCAGCGCACGACCCAGCCCTTTGGCATTTTGCACGGCGGGGCGTCCTGCGTGCTGTCTGAAAGCCTCGGCAGTGTTGCGGCCTGGATGACTATCGATCCTGAAAAATACCGCGCCGTGGGGATTGAGATTAACTGTAATCACGTGCGGGCCGTAACCGAAGGGTGGGTCATTGGGATTTGTACGCCCATGCATGTCGGTAAGCGCACACAGGTCTGGCAGACTGATATGATCGAAGAGGCGACGGGCAAGCGTGTGGCGATTTCACGCCTGACGGTTGCGATTATCGAACAGGGGACGCTGAGCACCCAAAAAGAAGCTGTCACAGTTTCCTCTTAACATACTGAAAATAAATCAGTATTTTTCCAATAATTGACATATTTATAAAAAATTTGCTACTCTTGATTCTTAACCAATTCAAGAGAGTGGCTGAGGTATTCTATGGTTTCACAGGAGTCGAACAATCCGCACGGAGAAGGGGACTTGCGGAGAGACCCCGAAAGAAAAATACGGCATCCCGGTCCCGGTCTTTCTTCCGAAAATGCCACCTTCCAGAATAACCTTGAAGGCGCGCTTTGGCCCGAATTCGAGCTGGCCGAACTGGCGGAGATTGTTCTTACCCATCTGTATGAAAGAATGCCGGGCGCCTCCATCGCGTTTTATATTCCACAGGGGGAGGGCGAATATGCGCTCTGTTCCTATATCAATGGCGGAGCAATGGGAAAAGGTGCCACCGAAGAGACTTTTCGGTGTCTGGGCGGCGAACTCGGCGATATCTTTGAGGATGAGGCGGAGCCGGATCAGATTCATGCCGGCTGCGACCACATTGTCGGCGCTGGCCTGTGCCGGGGCGATGATTTCTGCGCCATGATTTGCTTGCGTGAGAACGAACACCCCTTTTCCGCCGCAGAACGGGAAGCCTTTTCTATTGCCCTCGCCCTTGCCGCAAAACAGCTGGACGAAGGCGTACAGATTCACAACCGCTTGGCTCCCTATTTATAAAACTTAAATTTTCATTGACATATTTCAATGGGGGCGATTATGGTGATCCGTAAAGGAAACATAATTCAATGAACCATCACGAGAGAGAGTCCCGTCCGCAAGGGCAAAACTTAAAGTCCCAGGAGATTGCGCGCCTGCGCGAAGCCCTGACTTTTGCCAACGCGGAAATTGCCCGGCTGAAGGGAAAACAGGCCGATACTATCTTCCAGGCCGAGCTGAAAGCGGTTTTGAAACAGGAGTTGGGGATCGAAGGTCTTGTGACCACCTATATACAATCCATGCGCAGCAAGGTGCCCGATACGAATATTCTGGTTTTCCTGCCTCGTTCGGGCGACGAATATAGTCTGGCGGGATATCTTAGCCGGGATATTGATCCAGATGAGTTTCATGAAGCCTGCGCCGCTCTGGGGCGTGACATAGAGGAGTTCGCCACGGATTTCAATTTTACATGCGCTCAACACCCGGTTTTAAAAGGGATGGATGTTTTCTTCGGCAAGGGGTTTGAAGGGGGAGAAGATCTGTGCGCTGTTTTGTTTTTTCGCGATAAACGCGGTCCCATGCATAATGACCAGCGGCATATGATTGAGCTCAGCCTGCCTTTGTTGGCGCAGCAGGTGGCCGTTTGCATCCGCACGCATCACCGCCATTTGCCACAGGATCAATGGGGGCAGCCCAAAAACCCGTGGGAGTAAGGTTTAGAGTTTTGCTTGGGAGCAGGTTTTTCACATCTCCATGCCTGGACCGGACGCAGCCTCACTGCGGCGTTTGATAACCTGCGGAAGATATGTTGGAGCCGCAATCGAAGCAGGATTCCGGACTGCAATGCCCAGCGGTACAATGGCAAACATGATAGCAGCCATGAGAGAGAAAACCCTCATATCCTGTGAAATATTAACATCCGGTTTTTTCAGGTCTTCTACAACCTCGGCAACATAGGCGGCGCTGTCGCGGGTTACAGGAATAATGGTTCTTCCTTGTTCGTCAATTTGTGCATCGGCCAGAGATTTCGCGACATAATCAAAAGCCTGCCGGCCGATATTCAGGGATTGAATTTGCTGTGCCGAGGATTCCTCTCCGTCTGGCAAGCCTTCATAAGTCCATCCATCCTCGGAGACTTTAAGAACAATATTGTTGTCGATATCGGCGTTATGCGCATCAACCGCACTTTGTTGGCGTTGGAGGACCGCGTGGATGGCAAAGCTAGCGGCAATACCGCCTGTTACTCCTGCAATCAATGCAACCGTGCCTACCCGTCTTACTGTTCCTCCAAGAGTGGCGGCGTTTGAATCGTTTTCTTCACGCGCTCTGGTTCTTGCCAGATTGTAGGATTCTCTAAGAATACCGGATTTAAACATAATATACTCCTCCTGTTATCTTTACGTAGCAAACAACCTCCTAACTTGTCAATCGCATTTTCCTCTGTGATCTCGGCAATCTGTGTGCTTATATGCTCTGCATGACCGGAAACAGATTTGGACATAGTTTTCAATATCAGAGCTGGGGCGAGAGCCACGGGCCCGCGATCGGCGTTGTGATCGATGGCGTGCCGCCGCGTGTCCCGCTGAGTGAGGCGGATATTCAGGCCTATCTTGATCGTCGCAAACCCGGCCAGAATCGCTTTACGACCCAGCGCAGGGAGAGCGATGCCGTGCAAATTCTTTCTGGTGTGTTTGAGGGGCAAACCACCGGCACGCCGATTTCGCTGCTGATTGAGAATGAGGATGCGCGTTCGAAGGATTACGGCGATATCAAGGATAAATTCCGCCCCGGCCATGCCGATTACACCTATCAGGAGAAATACGGCATCCGCGATTATCGCGGCGGTGGGCGATCCAGCGCGCGCGAGACAGCCTGCCGTGTGGCGGCGGGGGCTGTGGCGCGCAAGGTGCTGGAACACCAGATTAGCTCTGCAGTGCAAATTCGTGCGGGCGTTGTCCAAATTGGAACGGAGCGCATTAATCACAATAACTGGGATTGGGCGGCCGTGGATGAAAACCCGTTTTTCTGCCCGGATGCGCAGGCCGCAAAGGAGTGGGAAGCCTATCTGGATTCTGTGCGCAAGGCAGGCTCCAGCGCCGGGGCACTTATTGAAATCCATGCAAGCGGCATTCCCGCCGGGCTGGGCGCGCCGGTGTATGACAAGCTGGATGCCGATCTGGCCAAGGCGATGATGAGTATCAACGCGGTCAAAGCCGTGGAAATCGGCGCGGGGTTTGAAACCATTGAATTCGGCGGGGAAGAAAACGCCGATGAAATCCGTATCGGCAAAGACGGCAAGCCGGAGTTTCAATCTAATCATGCGGGCGGCATTCTGGGTGGTATTTCCAGCGGGCAGGATATTGTGGTGCGTGTTGGGTTTAAACCGACCAGTTCAATCCTCACTCCTGTTAAAACCATTGACAAAGCGGGCAAGGAAACCGATATCGTTACGAAGGGGCGTCACGATCCGTGCGTCGGCATTCGCGGCGCGCCGGTATGCGAGGCGATGATGGCGTGCGTGCTGGCCGATCACTGGCTTCGGCATAAGGCGCAGTGTTTGTAGGTTAAAGATGACAAAACGTAACTGGAAAAAACATCGTCCGCTCTTTTCAACGCCTTTGCCCCGCGAAGTGCGTAAGCCCAGGGTGAAGTGGAAGATTCTGCCGATCCTGTGGTACGGGTTCAAGCGCATGTGTTTTGTGCTGGGGTTGATGGTGTTTTTGTCCTCGGTATCTGCAGTTTATTTCAGCAGTATGTTTTTGGAAGAGCGCGCGGCGCCCAGCCTGCCGAAAGAGATGGTCCTGTATGTCGAATTCGACGGTACGGTCAGCGAGCTGCCCAAACATAGCGGGTTTTCATTTTCGCCCGGTCCGCCGACCGTAAGTGAGATTGTAAATACCATCGACCGTGCCGCCGCCGACCCGCGCGTGAAAGGGCTTTTTGCCCGTTTGAACGAAACCGCATCGATCGGTCTGGTGCAGATTCAGGAGATCCGCGAGGCGGTCAGCCGGTTCCGCGCCGCGGGTAAATTTGCACATATTTATTCTTCCTCCTTTGGCGGTTCCGGCGGCGGTCTGGGGCGGATGTATCTAGCTTCCAGTTTTGATGAGCGTTGGATGCAGCCTTTGGGCGTTGTTACCATTCCGGGCCTGAAGGCCGAGGTTCCGTTTTTTCGCGAGGTGCTGGACAAGATCGGCGTGCGTCCGCAGTTTTTCAAGCGCAAGGATTTTAAAACCGCCTATGAAAGCGTGACTGATAAATCCATCTCGAAGGAAAACCGGCAGATGATGGAGGACCTGGTTTATGGGATCCGTGACGAGATTCTGGCCGATATGCCCACGGATCTGGGCATTGAAAAAGCCGCCTTTGAGAAGATGGTTAATGAGGGCCTGTTCACGGCCAAAGAAGCGGAAGAAGCCGGGCTGATCACGCATGCCGATTATCCTGATAAGCTGGTCCGTCGGATGAAAGAGGAAATTCAGGGCGATCCGGAAAGCGATAAACGTTTGTTCGTCGGTTTGCGGGATTATCTCTCCCGCGCCGGTATTCGAGAAGAGGATAGCGGCCTTATGAATGGTGCGCCTTTCACGGCAAATCGTCCAAAAGTGGCGTTGGTTTATGCTGTTGGCGCGATCATGCAAACCGCCGGAACGCCAGGCGGACCCAATATTTTTGACGATGGTGTAGCGGCAGCCGATGAGATCGCACCGGCCATTCTGGATGCAGCGGATGATCCGAAGGTTGAGGCCATTATAATCCGGATTGACAGTCCCGGCGGCTCTCCAACAGCGTCTGAGAGCATCCTGCGCGCGATCGAGCGGGCGAAGGAAAAGGACAAGAAGATCATCGTTTCCATGGGCGCAGCGGCGGCTTCGGGCGGATACTGGATCGCGACCTATGCCGACCAAATTTTCGCCATGCCGACCACAATTACCGGCTCAATCGGCGTGTTGGGTGGCAAGTTTTCCGGCGCGGAGCTGATCGATAAAGTCGGTGTGAATTTCGACTATGTACAATGGGGCCGCAATGCCGGCATGTGGTCGATGACCACGCCGTTTGATGCCTCCGAAGCGCAGCAGATAAACAAAATGCTGGATACGGTTTATGAAGAATTTACCGCCCGCGTATCCAAGGGCCGGGGCATGGCGCCGGAAGAGGTGGAGAAGATCGCCCAGGGCCGCGTGTGGATGGGGCGCCGGGCACAGGAAATCGGCCTGGTGGACCAGCTGGGCGGGTTGAACGATGCGATGAACTACACCGCGCAGCTTTTGGGTATGGAGAGTAAAGACGACCTTCAGGTTGTCCTGATGCCGCGGCCGAAAACGCAAATTGAGATGATCCTTGAATTTCTTACGCAAGGCGGCGGCGTGATGAGTAGCATCAAAATCCCGGCGCATCTTGAAAAAATTCTTTCAGCCATGAATGAATATCTGGCTGTGTGGGGGTCTGGTGAGCCGGTTCTGGCCTATGAGCCGATTAGAATTACAGACTAAACCGCCGCGGCCTTGTGTGGGGCTTCACCCGTAAAACTTACTTCCGTCTTAGGCTGCGCCACTGGCTTTCCCAATAGCGTCTTCAAACGCTCCAGCATATCGGGGTAGGACATGACAATCTGCTCCGGCGATAAGCCCTTATCCAAAATAGCCACCGCCGCATTCAGCCCGTAGGCAATAGGAATAATTTTACAGGGGAGGTGCTTTGCAGCGGCCAGCGCCGCGGTCACGTCTTTGTGGCGATCGCCAATATACCAAATCATATCATCGGCGCTGAGCTTTATATTCATGCGTTGAATAGTCAGCAACAACCCTTCCGGGTTCGGTTTGGCGTGGCGGATATCCTCGCGAAACACCGAGGCCGAGAAATATGTATCCAAATGAAAGGTTTTGAGCACATCATGGCCGTAACCCTTGCCCAAACCATTACTGGCTACAGCCAGCGGAATGCGGTGATCACGCAGGAAATTCAAAACCTGATAAATTCCGGGGCAGGGCTCGACAATCTGGTCTACTTCCTTGCGGCGCAGATGATGTATTGCGCGGTGAACGAGCAGGCGCGGCGCACGGCGTTTTTTCTTCGGCAGCTGTGTCTTGTCTTTCCCCATCAGGCGATAGACAAGCTTTGAGCAGGAAAAGGCCAAATCATCGAGCCATTCCAAAACCCCCAGCAGGCGGGGGTTGATATGGCGCACCGATGTTCCATCCATGTCAAAAATGACGATTGTGGGCTTTGGTAATGTCATGGGTTGCACTATACCCTAATTTTTGCCAAAAAATCAAAGTTATTTAACTTAATCTTTTGGGGTGGGCTCCTCCTGTAATTTAAAACCGGATTTCATTCTTTGTCGAGAAAGAAGCGCTTTGATCTGCGCGGCCTGATGGCGCAAAAGGGTTTTCAGGGCTTTGACCTCTGCGCCGCGAAGACCGTGTTTTAAGGCATTCTGGGCTGCGGTGGCTTTTCCAGCCGTGCTGCGCGGGCCTGTGGATTGTTTCCAGGGGGTGGTTTTGCGGACCAATTTAGCTTTTTCAGCGCGGTATTTGGGCGGGTAAGCCCTTCTTTTCTTTCGCTTTTTCAGCTTCGTCAGTTCGTTTGTCATTTTTTCGGGGGTGGGGTGCTAGAGCGTAGGGTGCTGATCGTCTTGGGCCGGGGCGTGATGGAGGCCATATAATCCATCGCCGCCTTGGCCTTGACCGTATCTACACATTGTTTTTGCAGTTTCATAGCGATCTCAAACCAGCAGCCTTTGCCCCCATAGCCGCGCTCCGGGTCGGGTTGGAGGTGACGCTCAATCAGCGTTTGCAGTATCTGATCCATCACCGCCGCCTGGCGGGTGAGGATGGATTTATCGTCGTGGGCGGAGGGCTCAAGTGTATCAGCCAGTTCGGGGA
>CAYGSN010000031.1:0-24444 GCA_964352675.1 uncultured Pseudobdellovibrionaceae bacterium | reverse complement strand
GTAATCGGCGCAGCCAGATCCATCATATGCGTAAAGCCGCGAAGCCCGTATTTATAGCCTTTTTCCGCCGCCCAGCCCCAAAAGGCGACATGGGAGAAATTCTGGATCAAATTCATTTTGAAAAGAAAATTGGCGAGGGTGTATATGGTTTTTTCCGCCACTTTGGAAAACACCGGATCGGCATTCACAGGAAGGCCCATTTTGTCAAACGCCCATTGCGTGCCGTCCTGCAGGTTATTTACACAAAACTCAGCGCCCTGAATCATAAAAAGATTCATGACGTGTTTATAGGCTTCAAACGGCGCCACAACATTTGCACTTACAAGCCCCTTCAACCAGGCAACGGGGCTGAACCTCAGATCATAATGATAGTTATGAATCTGCTTGGCTTCGTCCACCAGCCTGTCCATGTCCGGCCTGAATGTGGCAGAGCCCTCGGCCGTGGCGTATGTCATCTGGTTTAAATTCGACACATCCATGGGCTTGTTGCCGCTCATCGCCCACAGAACCCAGCCCAACCCGAATACGATCGCCATATTCCGCTTGGATTCAAACGGCCATTTTGCAACTTCGGTTGTGATTTCAGCAAAGCTTTTCCCGCCAGCCTTAACCGGTTTCATCAACGCCGTATCGCCTTTGCCCAAACCTTCACGCAAGGCTTCGAACAATTCGGAAAAATTATCGCCCATAAATTTGGAACGCAGCGATTGATCTGTCAGACTGGCGGATGCAAAGGCCTGCTGCGTTACGGACATCCGCCCCGCCAGTCGGTCCAACCCCTGTTCCGCGGCTGTTTCCTCCATCAGGCGCGCTGCCATTGTCGAAAACGCATCAAGGTTGAAGAACTCATCGCTCAGCGCTTTAAGCTGCGCCGGAGACACACCGCCCTCCTGGCGTGCATATAAATCCGCAACCGCCATGAAGGTACGCACCTCTTCGCCGAACGCTTCCATAACCGGCTCCTTGCGTTCGGAGAATTTCCGCAGCGCCAGAAAATCCCGCATCACAGGTGAGCTTTCCAGCCGCGTAAGTGCGGTTGAATTATCCATTTTTGCCCGCAATGTCTGCGTCTGATCAAGGTCCTGGCCTTGAGAACGGCGCAAAAACGCCGGATCTCTGTTGAGCTTTGAAACGCGCTTTTCAACATTGCGCAGGCGTTCCTGAACCCCTTCTTCAAAAGCCACATGTTCGCTGAGTTCATCCAGCTCGCTCCGATACCGTTCCACACCGTCACATAGACGCTTGAGTTCCGATCCTGATAAATAAATTACGCGCGGTCTTTCGGCCTGGTAACGCCCGCTCGTAGCCTGATCGATAATGCCCCAGAAACGTTGCTGCAGCTGTCTTTGATAATGCCCGTCAAAGCCGTCCTCCTGCACGATCCGGTGATCCAGTACAAAACGAAAACCGTGTTTCAGATCAAAGCCGGAACCCTCAATCGCGCCGGGAATAGATTCCGGGTTCCCAATTTCGATTTCATTGCGCCAGGCATCCCTTTCCTTAACCTTACGTTCGGTTTTCGCGTGGCATTCCGCTTCTTCTTTGTCCAGCTCCTCATCCTGAAGCTCCGGCAAAGCCACGGATGCCGTCGTTCCGAAATGCATCACCCGGTGCATGAGCTTACGCTTTTCAAGCGCCTCTGCTTCTTGCGGCGATTCCACGGCTCCCATAACCCGGCCGGTCCGGTAGGCTCCGCGCTGCACCGCCCCCCAGGCCGATTGAACCGACGGCAAGGCCGCAGAGGTGGAACGCATATAATGCGCCTGCCCGGGATGAGTTAAAAACTCCAGAAATTCTTTGGCATTTTTAAGACCAAAAGTGCCGTAGCTGTGCTGAATATAATCCGGGCAAAACCGATCGACATTAAATTCACCGGCTTCTTTGGAAGAAATTTTATACCGGCCGCGCCCTGCGCTTCTGATACGCAGACCGTAATGATCCGCCGTTTTCTTAAGAAGGCGGAGGGAGGAAAAATTTCCCCGGACCGATAAGGTTGATGTGGTACTCATATCTAGTGTGATTGCTGATGTGTAAAGTTACTCTGGAATAGGAATTCCCCAAGGTTCATAACAACGCCGCATAGCCTCATTAACCTGCTTTATAGGAATACCGTGGCCCATTTTTGAGGAGGGCGCCGTAAGGTGATCCAAATACGTTGCCGTGGTCCGAACGCCGGTGGCTTCACCCGGCTTGAGCGGAGGGATCTGTGCGCCCGGCACTTCCGGGAAAGCCTCATTAATCTGGAGGGGGAACCTGTCGCGCGGCATCAAAACAATCTGTCCTTTGGTCTCAGGTCCCTTATAGGGAACCATGTCATCAGGATCGATGAGAACATCATGGCCGTTCGGGAATTTTTCACTGGTCATCCGCATCACAAATTCATTCCCCGGAATGTTGACATAGGTTTGATCTGCCTCATTCGGATCGGCAGACGGATTATTTGCAAAATCTGTTCGCGCAGCCAATATCTCCTCAGGGGACATCGACGAATTGCCGCAACCGGCGAACATGGTTACCAGACAGACCGTACCGCCTGCTATTACTGCAAATTTTTCTTTCATGATCATCACCCGTGTTGAATGTTTATTTTTGCTATTGACACTGATAATCATTCTCATTAACACTGTCAAGTAAGAATGATTATCAATATCATTACCAAACAAAGTCAACTGAAAAATAAGAAAATGAGCGACGATAAAACCGGCAAAAAACCTTCGAAACTTAAAGGATTTCTAAAAAAAGCTTTTAAGTTCGCAGCATGGAGCGTTCCGGCATTCCTGGCGCTAGGCGCTATAGACCTGGCCATCTGGCATTACCTTCCCGGCGGCGTGGCATTATTCCATGCTCTGCGGGAACCCATGCTCAACAATGCAATAGCAACCACGCTTTCAAATGGGATGGATTTTTTGGCCACCAAGCTGGGCGGCGGCATAGCCAGCATAGCCGCCGGTATGGGAGGCCAGGTTGTCGGCGGTGGTGCATTACAGGGTGGATTTATTCCTAGTATTGGAAGATAATGTCGCTATAAGGAAATAATATGATAGACCCAAAACAATCTTCAAGACCGCAATTTATACAGGTTTCTGTGAACGGAATCGCGCCGGGGGAACAATCCTCCGCACCTGAACGCCCGACGCCGTCCAGCTTGTCTAACGATGAGAGCCGTGGATGCTCGGGCAAATGTGAGGACTGTCCGAATAGAAGAAGCGGCCCATGCGCTTAAAGGGAACTCGTATAATTTAAGCGCGCTCCCTATGGGTGATTTGTGCAAAAACGGACAAGAGAGTTCTGAGGATTCAATAGAAGTAAAAAGCGCTCTTTATAAAGATATCCAACTTGAATATACAAAAGTCATAAATCATTTGAAAACACAATCAAACACCAAGGGGTAACGGAGGCCTTGTTCTTACTTTTTTCTTATTTAAAAACTGTAATCTTTTTAAATTGGTTGTTCGAATGGTATTTGAGCCAAACTTTTAGACGTTCGCAGAAGCATTCTTTATTTGATCTGACGGCTTGGAGTATAAAAACAAGCCATCAGATCGTATATTTTTTAAGCCGCAGACGGCCTACCGCGCCATTGACTTCTGGCAGGAACACGGCTCTATTCACCGTATCGAAAGTCTGAACGCCTATATCGTCTGCGAAGCTGGGCAGGAGAAAAAACCATGAAAATTCTAAAAAGACTATGGAAGGCTATACGCGCCTCTACAAAATGGTTTCTGGATTTACCACCGCCCGCTACGCGCATTTGATGGCGGATCCAATGCATAAGGCAGCGGATGATATTGTGGGAAATATGTTGGGCGGGTGACCTACCTGAACAGTATTAGCGGCACTTTACAGGCCTTGATCAGAGAGGCGGTTGTGCTGCCCAGCAGGATGGTGCGCACGCGCGAATGACTGTAGGCACCCGTAATAAGTAAATCAATGTTATGGACACTCACATAGTTTGCAATCGCTTCATCGGGGTGATTATTTTTCTCATGCGTGACGATGATATTAAAGCCAGCGTCTTTGAGCTTGATTTCGGTTTCAGCTGTATCAATCGCATCACCGGATTCCACAGCCAGCAAATGCCCTTCCAAACCTTTTAGAAGCGGATTGGCAGTAATGAATTCAACCGCCTTGCGCACGCTGTCCTTGCCGTCATAGGCGATCAGGAAGCGCTCAATCGGACGCACAACAGAGGACACCACAAACAAAGGCTTATGAATGGCGCGGGCGGTTTTTTCGAGGTTTGCTCCCAGAAATTCGGATTCCGTATTGGCATGTTCTCCGCGTTTGCCGATGAAGATCATATCAACGCCCGCCTCAAACTCCTGAAGCGTTTCGACAAGAGAGCCTCTACGGTGCAGCAAATTTATTTTTTCTACACCTGCTTCGCGCAAGATTTTCTCGCCATGCTCAAGAATGATGCGCCCCTTTTGCTGATCGAGCCGTCCGCGCTGCTCATCTACCTTTGTTAGTTCTTCCAAAAGCTCACTGCGTGCACCAAGGCCGATAGAGCCTGTGTGATCGGACGCGGGCGCCTGATAATCCGAATGGCGGCGCAGGACATGGAGAAGGTCAACTTCCGCATTCAAACGCTTCGCCACCCATGCGGCGTTGGTGCAAAGATTATCGGCATAGGCCGAGCCATCAATACAAACCAGTAATTTTGTCATTTTATAATTCCCTTAATGTTTGTGCATCAATTCCATGGCGTTTTCTTTGTCATGGATGGCCAGACGGTCAACAATCGTTGCGCTTGCCTCATTCATGCCAATGAGTTCAACTTCTGTTCCCTCGCGGCGGAATTTAAGAACAACCTTGTCAAGCGCACCAACGGCGGAAATATCCCAGAAATGCGCCTCACTGACATCAATCGTAACATGGCTGATCACTTCCTTGAAATCAAAAGCGGCGGTAAATTGATCGGCGGAGGCGAAAAAGACCTGACCGTAAACTTTATAGATACGACAGGTTTTATCGTCATTGACCGTGGTTTGAATATCCAGAAGCTGCGACACTTTACGCGCAAAGAACAAAGCGCTCATCAGCACTCCGACAAACACGCCAATGGCCAGATCATGGGTTAAAACCACAACCACGACAGTGGTAAACATCACAAGGCTCGAGCTTTTCGGGTGGGTTTTAAGATTTTTGATAGATGACCAACTGAATGTCCCGATAGACACCATGATCATGACGGCCACTAGCGCCGCCATCGGGATCTGTCTGACCCAATCGCCCAATACAAGAATCAGGAACAGCAGGAACAGACCAGCAAATAGGGTAGATAATCGTCCGCGCCCGCCGGATTTAATGTTGATGACCGATTGGCCGATCATGGCACACCCCGCCATGCCGCCGAAAAATCCGGAGACAATATTGGCAATCCCTTGACCACTGCATTCGCGGTTTTTATTGCTGGGCGTATCTGTCAGATCATCGACAATCGTTGCGGTCATCAATGACTCCAGCAAGCCCACAGCCGTCAGCGTCAAAGCATAGGGCAAAATAATCATCAACGTTTCGAGATTGAGCGGGATGTTCGGAATCAGGAATATCGGCAGCGTGGAAGGCAACTCGCCCATATCACCCACGGTGCGGAGATCAAAATTAAAGAACATGCTCACAGCAGTTAAAACGATGATACAGATCAGCGGCGAAGGAATGGCCTTGGTAAAACGCGGTAAGATGTAGATAATTCCAAGCCCGGCGGCCACCATGGCATACATCAACGGCCCGGCGCCGTTAAATTCCGGCAACTGTGCCATGAAAATCAAAATGGCCAACGCATTCACGAAACCCGTAACAACAGAGCGTGACACAAACCGCATGAGACTGCCGAGTTTGAAAACTCCCGCTAATATCTGCAAAATTCCCGTCAGGATGGTGGCGGCCAGAAGATATTCCAGCCCGTGTTCCTTCACCAGCGTTACCATGACCAGCGCCATGGCTCCGGTTGCGGCGGAAATCATTCCCGCACGCCCACCAACAAAGGCAATTACAACTGAGATACAAAAGGACGCATATAAGCCGACCTTCGGGTCAACGCCTGCAATAATTGAGAAAGCAATGGCTTCGGGGATCAGCGCCAACGCGACCACCATCCCGGCCAACAGGTCGTTTCTGACGTTCCCAAACCATGTTTGTTTTATTTGATCCAAAGATAATGACAGCATCAAACCGTATGCTCCGTATTTCCGTTTAAATTTTAAGGGTTTGCTCGAACGACACCTGCGCGTACGGCAGATTATAAACTCGTGCTTTTGCGCTGCACTATAAGGATTATGCGTTATAAAACAACCCTTAATCTTCGGTTTTTCCTGCACATTGAACGCAGGTGAAGATAACATGATCAAGCTCCAGCCGTTTTTTGGCAATCTCCTCATCACACTTGATGCAATAGCCGTAATCTCCACTTTTCAATGCGCTGAAAAGCCTGATCAAGCGCGACAGGCTTGGAGGTGTCTTTGGATTTTTCCAGCACCTCCAATGTTTCGGCCTTGAGGGCAGACAGTTTATTTTTTGAAATGCTCTAAATTCATGCCGGGTCCTTACCCTGTTCGTCCACAGTGGCTCAGTATTTTTTCCGATAACATGTTACTTATGAGAAGATGCTCGGCAATGACATCGGTGTGCTCGTCCTGCTCAAATATCTCCATATCCGCAGAATTATGTGCTCGCACAATAATCGGGATTGTGCTGTTTATGTTTCGAATGGATTGAACAATCGAGCGTGTTGCATCCGGATCATCCAACGTGATCGTAGCACACAGCGCCGTATCAAGATGCGCGGCTTTGAGCGTGGTTTGCATGGCGGCATTGCCGAGATAGACAGGCCGAGATCCCGACCGCGCTTCATTAACGCGCTCGATATTTTTATCAAAACCCAAAATTTTATACCCTTCACGGCACAGGACATCGGCCACGCCTTGACCGATACGCCCAAAACCGAAGATCACTATATGCTTGCTCAGATCATCAACCTGACTGGCATGATAATTCTTATTGGCATGATGTTTGTTCTCCAAATAATGCCCAACACGGCGCGACAAGGGCGCGATCAGCGGGGTGATAAACATTGTGATCCCGACCGTGATCAACATGAATTGCCCGACGGACTCTTCTATCAGCCCGACGGCAAGCGCACTGCCAACGACAAGAAGCCCGAATTCTCCGGCCTGGGAAAGCAGGATCGCGCTCTCAGCAGAAACCGCAGTTGTCTGTCTCCAAATTTTACAAAGCGCAAAAACAATCACGGCTTTAATCATCATCAACCCAACCACCGACAGTCCAAGCCAAAGGGGCTCTTGCGTGATAAATAGTAGATTGATCCCCATTCCGAACGATAAGAAGAAAATTCCCAGCAACATGCTTTTAAACGGGACAATCAAAGAGGAAATCTCGTGGCGGTATTGCGTATCGGCCAATAATAAGCCCGCAATAAACGCGCCCAGCGCCATCGAAAGACCGGCCATGGAGGCGATAGAGGCGCTGACCACAATCACAAGCAGGCTCAGCGCCATAAAGACTTCGGACCCACCATGCTTGTTTGCGAATAAAAACAGCGGTTTGAGCAACAGTTTTCCGGCAAAATAAATCACCAGCACGGTGGCAAACATTTTAAACAGTGAGAGGGATACAAATTGAAAAACATCCTCGCCCAAATCAGCGCTGAGAATAGTCAGCAGTAATAATATCGGAATAACCGCCAAATCCTGAAATAAAAGGATGCTGAAACTGGATCGCCCGGCAGGCGAAGCAAAGAGTTTTTGCTCATGCAGCCATTGAATGACAATCGCCGTGGAAGACAGCGCCAGCCCCAAGCCGAGCAAGACGGAGACTTGCGCGCTATTGCCCCATAAAAAGGCAATCGCGCCAACAACCAGCGCGGTGATGACAACCTGTGCACCGCCCAGTCCGAACACCAAGTCACGCATTTGCCAGAGCTTGCGCGGCGTGAGTTCAAGGCCGATAACAAACAGCAATAAAACAATCCCGATCTCGGCCAGAATTTTAAGAGTCTGATCGTCCTTTATGCTAACCGCTTCTAGCATTGGGAAATGTTCGATCATCACCCCAAGGCCATAAGGGCCAAGCGCAATCCCCGCGAGCAAATACCCCAGCGCCACGGGAATTTTAAAATAACGCAGGATAGGAATGATGATCGCGGCCAGTACCAGAAACAGACCAGCCTGTAAAAACACATCTGTAAGAAGCGATTCTTTCATTTGGAGATTATACACTAATCAAAGCGATTGAAATAACCCCGCGTCCGATTGGCAAACGCCACCAGCGAGAGCATTACCGGCACTTCAACCAGCACGCCGACTACGGTCGGCAGTACCGCACCGGAATTCAACCCAAACAGGCTGATGGCGACCGCCACGGCCATTTCAAAAAAAAAAAAAAATGGATGTGCCGATCAAAGGTAAAATGAGCAACAGCGAAAAAACAAAACATATCCGGTTCAAAACCTATTGGATTATCCAGCGCGCCGTCGAAGAAGGCATAGCTTATGGACTCCAGCGCGCGTACAAACATACGGATAATCCCGATAATAATCATATCGGCCTGGAAATTGAACGGGCGGTAATGTCTGCGCTGGATGAGATCATCGATTTCGAGAGAAGCTGACGCCGTTTTGGTTTATTTTTGTGACAGCAGCGGTACTATGAGTACTGTTACGTCGACAAATTTAAACTATCTCCATATAAATATTGGTCAGGTTGTCACAACGTCAACCAATGCTCTGACGGCATAAAGCGCTTGTTCGAAGCTGGGAATGTTCTCTTCTGGCGCGTAGGACACGCCTTTAACGAATTGCTCATATTCCCGCTCATATTCTTCATCTTTTTCCAACACATCAAACATCTGCTTGAATTTTGCAGCAACGGCAAGCCCGCCAAAATCAGGATTGTTTTTGGAGCGCCTGTCATCATGGCTCATGGATGATAAGACCAGTTCGGGGAATATATCGCTTTTCAAGGCTACAGCTTTTAAAACAGCAAGGTCATGAAGATGCCGTACGACCGCCGGATCGTCATACTCGTCACCCCTCACTCTGTCAGGAATGCGCCAGGCCAGAGCGCTTAACTTATCAGCCGCGCTTTCAACAGGATCTATACAGCCAATATTGCTGATCTCTGGCTCTTCCCCGCTCAATTTGCTAACAAAAGAATAGATAGGCAAATAAATGGCCGGAAGCTAAATATTCCTCGCCGTCAATTCAATCTGTACATGCGGACGCAAGGCGTCTGATCGTTCAAAGCGGGTTTTGTCATGAGATGATTGTTTTTGAGACGTCTCTTTATGTACGGGGAGATCAAGAAACCATTTCAGGAAGGCGCGAATATTTTTTATAATGTTCATATTTTGTCTTCCTTTTTTTCATTGTCTTCAACCGAATAGCCGCCCATGACCCATGAAATATATTGGTTTTTCCGGGCGTTCTTTTCATCGCTCTTTCGCTTTACCTCCTTCATTTCCCCATCATGAGAGTCTTCTTTAATTTGTTGACCGGGAGAGGATTTATTCAGGGCATCTTCTGTTGACCTGCCTGCAATCTTATGCCGAATCAGGGAAAATTCTATCGCGTCGGTTATTCTGCTGAATTGTCCTCTCACCATATGGTCTGCGGCTCCGGCCTCCATAACAAAGGTCGCCAGATCATGTTCTTCTTCCCCCGTTCCGGTCAGGACGATAATGGGAATATTGCGCGCGGCGTCGCCCATTTTTTGATAAATATCTTTGGGATTGGCGGTGCCGATCAGCCCGAGATCAAGAATGATAATATCGGCGCGCAGTTTGTTTTTATTCAGCATGTCCAGGGCTTCGGCAAGCGTCAGACAGTGCCAGACATAACAGGGGATTTTGATTGATTCCTCAAGCCTGAGTTTGATGTTTCTAACGTCGGCCTGGTTATCGCAGACGAGCAATATTTTTGTATTATTCGCGTTATTTGCGTCCTTGTGCATGGTTTTATCTATCCGGGTTTTTATTGGAATCCATGCTGTAAAAACTTTCATCCTGTGCCTGAGAATGGGAGAGAATAAAATCTTCAATCTCCGGCGATTTTGTATCAAACCCTCTGTCCAGCAGGGGAATATTGGGTTGGAACGCAGGTGTTTTTAAATGGTGTTGTGTGTTCATAGCTGCCTCCTTTTTCGGCAGGCACGTTCAGGAAGCCGGATTTTCAGCCAGCTTCCTTCGTGCTTGGGGTTAGTTTTTTCCGCCCTCGGATCGCATGGAAGATTTTTCCTGTGCGGCGTCTTTATTCTCGCGCGGGTTTTTACTTTTTTCGTCCTGCTTGTCTTTTGCTTTTTGGTCGGCGGGACGGATTTCAGTCGGTTTTTTGTTTTTGTTAAACATGGTCGTTTCCTTACGTTTTGGGTTTAAATGTTTTTGGTATGGTTTCAGGCTATTCCCTCACGTATCAGGAAGCCATGCGTGAAGGCAGCCAGAGTATAAATTTTGCGTAAAGATTCAGAAGTAGTGTGTTCGGTTTCAGGCGATCCTTTTGAGTGCATGAGAGGCTATATAGGCTGGAATAACCGGAACATTAACATTTGAATAAGAATTATGCGGCGCATCCATCATGCTTTTCAAATGTTCACGGGCGCGGGACAGGCGTGATCTGACTGTGCCGACGGGGATGTGTAAAACCTGCGACACCTCCTGATAAGTTCGTCCTTCAATGCAGACCATAACAAGAATCTCGCGATGATTAGTTCCGATCCGTCTTATGGCTCTTTTAACATCCGAAACTTCCATATTTATATCTTGAACCGGCTTTACGGTTTGCGCTTGCAGATAGGGTTCAGGATCGTATTGCGTCTCAAATTTCACCTTGCGGCGGTAACCGGAAACAAAAAGGTTGTACATGATTTTAGACGTCCAGCCAAACAGGTTTGAACCCTCCTCAAAATAATCCGCTTTTTCAAGCGCGCGCAGGCAAGTGGACTGAACCAGATCGTCGGCGTCGTCTTTGCTTCGCGTAAGACGCATTGCAAATCTCTGTAATTTTCTGGTTTCGGCAACTAGGGCGTTTTGGGCAAACATGATAACCTCCTATGGGTTTGTGTTGTTATGAAGCCAAAGATATTGGGCTATGTATCAAGAAGCGATACGGGAAAATTTCCGGTGTATAAATTTCTTGTAAAAGAATTATTTCAAAACAAGCCTATATAAAAAACCGCCCGGCGGGGGCCGGACGGTTTTGCGGGGGATATATTAAAGACTACGCTGCTTTGGCTGTGCCGCTGCAACCGCATTCTTTTTCCAACTGCGCCATTTTCTTTTTTGCATCTTCTTTTGAGATATTGGCTTTTTCTTTCAGCTTGGCAAAGAACTCATCGCGCTTGCCATCGTAAAGCTTGATGTCATTATCACCGAGGCCGCTCCATGTTTCCTTAATTTTTTTATGCAGCTTTTCGGTGTTTTCTTTTGAGTTTTGCTGCGTGTTTTGATTCTTGTTTTCCATGATGATCTCCTTGATCTTTTGGTTTGAAATCTGCGAACCGCAGATCCGTATGATGTTGTCGCAAATGCCGTATAACAATGCGATGCGGATAAAGGCCGAGAGTATAAGGAAGCTATAAGTTAATCTTTAACAATACTCCGCAGCATCCATAGGGCCTTTTGCTGCGCCGTAATCCGCTCAACCATAAGGTTTTCGCTTTCATCATCCTTTGCCATTTGCGCCTCTTTCTTAGCTGATTGACAGCTCTCAATAACGCTTTCATTCATCTCAATCAAATTATGAACCATGCGGATTGCTCTCGCATCCGCATCTGTTTCTTTGTTCATTGCATTGGATGTGGTTTTAAGAATGTCCATTATCTCTTTACCTTCAAAAGGCAGGGCGTATGAATCAAGCGCACGAATGCGCTCCGCAATCACATCAACGGCCTGAAAGAGTTCGTTATACTGTTCATCAAACAGCTTATGTAGATCGACAAACCGAGGTCCTTCCACATTCCAATGGTAATTATGTGTTGCGAGGTACAGCCCGTACGTATTAGTCAGTACATTTTGCAAACTTTCACTTACGGGGGTTGTGGCTTCTTTTGCTTTGTGTAGTGTTGCTAGTTCGTTCATGATTTTCTCATTTCTATTTTGTTAAGGTTTTTTTGTATGCTTCAAACTGTGCCGTTTTTTTAGTGCTCAGTTGGAAGTTCAACTTCTCGCCATCGCGGATAATCGCGGCATCGCTGTAAGAAAGAGCAGCCTTCTCACCGCCCATGCCGAGCATCTTGTCAAAACCAACGATAATTTGATTGGCTTTGCCGTCTTTAAAGGAGATGTTCTCAATATCAGCAACAGGTTCCTTCTTCTGATTGAGAAGTTTTCCATCCAGAAGCTTGGCAACGCTGTAGCCATTATCAGGAATAACGCGCACCTTTTCACCACTCTTGCCCTCGGCCTTGTCGTAAGAAAAAGACGCGGCGTTGTCGAGGATCTCCTTGGTCAGGGGCATAATCACGTCACCATCGTCCTCGACACGTGTGATAGCGCTGTAATCAAAGGCAGCCTTCGTACCCATGCCAAGCAAGCTCTCAGACACAACAACCATTTCGGCTTTGCCGTCTTTGCTTAGAATGATGTCAGTGACTTTGGCTACGCTTTCATGCTTTTCGTTATACACATGATGGCCAATAATACCGTTTGCAGTTTTACGAGAGTTGATGACAACAGGCGTATTTTTATCGGTTTCTTGCTTGCCGATTAACATTGCTTTGGTTTCTTCATAGGCTTTTGCTGTGTCACTTTTCATGTCTTTTACGGCTTCGCGTGTGTTTTTAGAAATAATGTCAGAATTATTTTTGGCCGCTGTAGCAGGTATTTGTGCTCTGGCTATATGGATCAAGCTCAAAGCTGGCAATGTGCTCATAAGCGCAATAACCGATACGGTTGTTAAGATTTTGTTTTTCATGATGGTTCCTTGTTTTTTAGGTGTTAAAAATTTATCAATCTGCAGCGTCCTGAATGGATTCGCCAGCGTGTTCAATATCACGGCCAGCACCATCCATGGTTTCGCAGGCTGAAAGCCCGAGGCTGATGGCGGCCAAAGACAAAAGCATTAGAAATCGTGTGTTTGTAAACATGGTTAAATCTCCTTTGTTAAATTTATTCAAACTGACGGCGCTTTGCCTTTTAGGGCGTGCATGAGCGCAGCGATGATAAAAAGCACGATAAAGACGACGAATAGTATCCGCGCAATTTCAACAGCCCCGGCGGCAATACCACTAAAGCCCAGCACTCCGGCAATCAGGGCAATTACAAAAAATGTTACGGCCCATCTAAGCATGACTGGCCTTCCTGTCTTCCGTTTTTACAGTTTGATTTGGTACGGCGCAGATATGTCCCAGAGCCTTGCCGCAAATAAGGTAATGATGATCCGTTGAATGCGAGGCCAGATCGCCGAGCGATACAATGCCCACAAGTCGCTTTTCTTTATCCAGGACAGGCAAGCGCCGGACTTTGTTTTTTGTCATGTTCAGCGCAACATCTTCTATCTCATCACTATCACGGCAATATAGGATTTCCTTGGTCATGACCTGCTCGGCTTTGGTTGCGGCCGGATCGTGAGATTTCGCCACACAGCGCAGAGCCAAATCACGGTCGGTGATAACGCCGACCAGCCTGTCATCCTTACCCACAAGAATACTGCCGCAATCGCTTTGCTGCATTTTTTGAGCGACCTCGTGCAGAAGGGTATCAGGTGAAACAATTTCTACGTTTTTGCTCATAATGTCTTTGATCTTCATTTTTTAGTCCTTTTATCTTTAGGTTTTGTTTTTAACGGTTTTGCTGTCCATACAGTGCGAAGCGGCGATTTTATGATCGGAAACCCGATAATATTGCTTGCAAGGTTTTCTTTGCTCATGGGCGTTACCGGGGGTGTTGGCGGTTCCTTGCTCATGGTCTTTCCTTTTCTAGCGGCGGAAATCAATGACAACGCGGCGGTTTTCCTGATTTCTGATGCCGTCTTTGGTCTGCACGGCCTGGTGATATTCGCCGCGTGCTTCACGATCCAGCGTCTGGTTTGCAATCCCGCGGGCGAGAAGGGCTCTAGATACGGATTCCTCACGTTGGCGAGAGAGTGTCTGGTTGTAAGCAGCGTCGCCGGAACTGTCGGTATAACCGGTGACGGTAACCTGCTTGGGATGATATTTATTAATCTCTCCCGCGATCCGGTCCAGCGTTGCTTCTTCATTGTTGCGAATATCTGACTTATCAAAATCAAACAGAATGGTGTATGAGCTGACGATAGGCAGTGCGGCTTTTTGTGGAGCTCGGGCCGGGGCTGCTTTTGGCGCAGCCGCAACAATCATTTCCTCTTCCATTACCTCTTCAACGCAGTCATCAATATAATTGCGAGGCAGTTTGCGGTAGTTTTGGCATGGCTCTCTGTGCTCATACTGATCGTATGATTTGTCATCCATGCGGTCTTGTTGATGCTCTTTTTGCGTGTAATTATTTTGGGATATTTCAGCGCGCGGCGTATAGCGCGGGCCGGAGCTTTCATACATGCTGTTGTGGGAGTTGCAGGCGCCCAAAGTCAGTGCGACTGTGCATAATAAGATGGTTCTTGTTTTCATGGTATGTTCCTTTTTCTAATTCAAGAAACCGACCATGGGCCTTCCCGCGTCAGGAAGCGATGAGGAAGAGGCGCGAATGTATAAGGATTGTGTAAGGGCTATTCTTTGACGTTATGCCGACAGCCTGAGTACGCCCTCATCGGACAGTAACGCAATCTCGGCGATTTCCATGCGGTAGCCGATGCCTGCCTCGGTGATGATACGCACGGGGATGGCGGGATCTTTTTCGATCTTCTCCCGTATCTGGCCGATGAACACGCGCAAATACTGCGTATCGTCGGCATGGGCGTCGCCCCAGACTTCCTTGAGAATGTCACGGTGAGGCAGCATCTTGCCGCGATGGATCATGAAATAGCGCAACAGATTGTATTCTTTCGGGGTAAAGGCCAGAAGCTCGTCATCCAGAAACACTTCGTGGCGCACCAGATCAATCCGCAAGGGGCCGTTAACGAGTTGCGGCTCACCCGCTTCCTTGACGGCGGATGAGCGCAGAGCAGCATTGATGCGCGCTTTCAAGACATCGGCATTAAAGGGTTTGAAAACATAATCACTAGCACCCTCATTCAGGCACGAAATGACGGACTCGTTATCCGTATCAACTGAAATGACGATAATCGGGACTTCCGACCATTCACGAATTTTTCTGATCAGGTCAGGACCATTCATATCAGGGAGATCCGGATCGAGCAGCACCAGATCGGGCTTAACAGACACACAAAGCTGTATCGCCTGCTTGCCGGTTATGCAATCCACAAGCTTGAATGCCGCTTCATCCAGAAAAAGAGAGAGCATTTTCTGGCTTGTCTTGTCGCGGTCCGCGATTAATAATACATTTTTCTTTTTCGTCATAGTGAGCCAAAGTCACGCCTGCTCTTACCGAGATGCGTGTGTAAAAAGCTGGATTTACCGAGAGCCTCTTCTTATAGCATATTAAGTCAGAAATAAGGTAGTTTTAACTTCTAAAAGACGCTTTATTTCTTTGTTTACCTTATACAGAAAACCCCTCAGTTTTTTGAGAGATTTGCCTAAACACTTGAGTGAATGGAGTAAAATCCCCAAAGATAATGTAGAGCTTATGAAATCTTCCCCTGATACATTTAAAGCGATTATTTTAAAAGAACTTGAAAACTGGGAAAAAGAATATTTGTAAATTCTCTCCACTTTCCGGCACCCTCAACAAGCAGTCCTTCAGCTATTATGAAATGATTTCAATCGGTTGTCGCATTTGCATTCGGACGTAACATTTGCACTGTATGATGCCTACGGCATAGGCGCCGCCCCAATGGATCATCTTTGCCGATGAGCAGAATGTCTTTTTCCAACCCAAGACAAAACAAAACACTAGCATACGCACCCAGCGTCACACCACTATCGCCATTTTCAACCTTACGCAGGGTCGTGCGGGTCATGCCCGCCCGTTCAGCCAGCATGGTTGTTGTAATTTTCCGGCGCAACCGCGCCAGCTTTATATTCTCTCCAAGCTCCTTTAAAACCATCTCTAAAGTGGGAGACAATGTCTCAGTTTTTTTAGACATGGAAAAACCTCTCAATGGTTATTATTATAACCATTAAAGAATTATGAAAGTCTGCTTCACATGACAGCCTGGTGAAATACCTGCGTTATTCAAGCGTAGCTTGTACACTTCGTCGCGCCCTGACAATGGCTCAAGTAAAAGCCAAAAAAACTAATCGTAACTCAGATCTGAGGCTTTCCCGCGGAAAATGTAGTAAGACAGTGCCGTATAGCCCAGCAGGACGGGCAGGACGATGAGTGCCCCCACCAGCATGATGATGAGGGACTCAGGGGCTGCGGCTGCCTCCACAATCGTCATCTGATCCGGGACGATATAGGGAAAGAAGCTGTAAGCAAGGCCACAGAAGCTGAGCACAAATATCAAAACCGTCATCACGAGCGGGAGCCAGTTATAGCGATCTTGCGCCAGCGGCATCTTTCGAAGCAGCACATAGAGCCCGATAATCAAGGAGCCAGTGAGGATTGGGATTGGCGCAAGCCAGAGCATCGCGGGAAAGCTAAACCATTTCTCAAAGATGCGATCCGATATAAGCGGCGTTGCCAGTGAGATAACGGCAAGTCCAACAACAGAATTTACCAGATGGTATTTCGCCCATTTAACCGCTTTTTCCTGCAGCGTGCCTTCGCACTTCATAATCAGCCAGCAGGCACCGATCAGGCAATAGGCCGAAGCCAGCACCACGGCGATCAGGCAGGAAAACATGATACCGGAAAGCGAATTTTCAAAACCGATGATATAGGAGCCAAGCATATAGCCCTGCGCCAAAGAAGTCAGAAGTGAACCGTAGAAAAATTTATTGTTCCAGCGCCATTTTTTCTGGAACGGCACCTTGGCACGGAAATCAAACGCGACGCCTCGAAAGATCAAACCGAACAGCATAATGGCAACAGGCAGATACAGGTGCGTCAGGATCACGCCATGCGCCATGGGAAAGGCGACCAGCAACAATCCTACTCCTAGAATGAGCCATGTCTCGTTCGCATCCCAGAACGGGCCGATAGAGGCGATCATGCGGTCTTTTTCATGTGATGTTGCATTATCAACCAACATCCCCACACCCAGATCATAGCCATCCAGAACGGCGTAAATCAACATGGAAAGCCCCATCAGAAAGGCGAAAGTATAAGGCAGCCAGTTTATGAATATATGTTCCATGCTAAGTTTCCCTCTATTCCGCCGCAGGAGCAGCTGATGAATGCCGCTCCCCTAAAAGCGGTGTTGATCTTTGCGGGTCACGCTTGCCGCCATCACCCGCGCGCCTTGCCAGATAAAACAGACTGTAAATATAGGCCAGCGTCAGGAACGCGTATATCGCCAGATAAACCAGAAGAGTCGAGAGCACCATGCCGCCACTGATGGGGCCGAGAGCATCTTTTGTCGAAAGAACACCCTGCACCAGCCATGGCTGGCGCCCAATTTCGGTGACATACCATCCCGCGATCGTGGCAATACAGCCGGCCAGTGTCATGCTCACAAGGGTGTATAGATAAAACTTGGGAAGTTCTTTGCTGCGCAGAAGCAGGAAAGACCCTACCCATGAAACAGCAAGCATCAACATGCCAATACCGACCATAATCCGAAAACCGAAAAAGACGGGGGCAACAGGCGGATGAACTTCAAAATCATTGAGGCCGGGCACAACCCCGTCAGGGTGATGCTTGAGAATAATGCTAGCAAGATTTGGGATTTCAATCGCAAAATCATTGCTGCGTGTTTCTTCATTCGGCAGCGCAAATAAAACCAGCGGCACATTGCCTTTTGTTTCCCAGTTTGCCTCCATCGCGGCAACTTTTGCAGGCTGATGCTCCAGTGTGTTCAGTCCATGAAGATCACCAACAAAAATCTGTACGGGAATTAATATTGCCGCTAAAAAGACAGCAGTTTTGAGCGCTTTCATCACGGGCGGCGCGTTATCACCGCGCAAAAGACGATACGCCGAAATCCCCGCAATTAAAAACGATGCTGTAAGTCCAGAAGCCAGCAGCATATGCACAAGGCGGTATGGCATGGAAGGGTTAAACACCACCTCCCACCAGCTTGTGACATGCGCTTGAAGTTGCCCGGCATCATTGGCTATCATTTCGAAACCCGCTGGAGTATGCATCCAGCTATTGAGCACCAATATCCAGAAGGCCGAAAGAGTCGTGCCAACCGCAACCAGAACCGTGGCTGTTGTATGCACCCAGCCCGGGACTCGCCGGAAACCAAACAGCATGATCCCTAAAAACGTTGCTTCCAGGAAAAAGGCCGTAAGAACCTCATAAGCCAAGAGCGGCCCCGCGATATTGCCAACCGTCTCCATAAAGCCCGGCCAGTTGGTGCCAAACTGGAAGGACATCGTCACGCCGCTGACCACGCCAATAGCAAAGCTCAGTGCAAAGACTTTGGTGAAAAAGAAATAGGCCTGCATCCAGGCTTCGTCTTTTGTTGCGTTGAAGCGCAGCTTGAAAAACAGCAAAATCCATCCCAGCGCAATGGTGATGGACGGAAACATGATGTGAAAGGTGATGTTCGCAGCAAACTGGATACGCGAGAGGAGGAAGGGGTCAAGGTCTACCATCATAAATCCTTACACATTCAAATTATTAAAACCTGTAGCTAATGCCAGTTCCTATAATCAAAGGATCGATATCAACATCTTTGGCATTCAAGTTAGTGGCACCGAGATCAACAGAAACATCGACATCAAGATCGATATATTTTGCATCAAAATTGAGTCCCCAGTTATCATTTAGCCAATAGTCAAACCCAGCTTGCACGGCATAGCCGACACCATTTTTAACATCAAGATTACTAAAACCCGTTCCATCTTTTTCACCGTAAAAAACAGAATAATTTAAACCTGCACCTATGTATGGGCTGAATTTTTTCTCAGGCATAAAATGATATTGCAGCGTGAGAGTTGGCGGCAAAATCATGGTATTGCCCAAATTAAAGGCTCCCGCATCGACTTCATGCTCGGCCGTGGCTGCGATCAGCTCGGCGGCCAGATGGTCCGTGAAAAAATAACTTATATCCAACTCCGGTGTCACAGCATTGCCTACATCAGTTTTAAGGCCGTTCTCAACAACGCGACCGCCACCATCTGCAAAAATACCAATACCGCGCAAACGAATTTGAAAACGGGAAGAATCAAAAGCCCCACCCTGAACAGCATTTGGCGTCGTGTCGGATTGAGCAAATCCGGCTTGAGAATAAAAAGCAAAACAGGAGAGAGCCAGGAGGGTCAAGACAGGATATTTCATTTGATTTTTTCCCTTTTTCAAAAGATAATTTCATTTGATTTTCCTATAATAATTAAGATAAATATTATGATGTTGCAAGAGGATTTAAGATGAAAATAAAAGACAAACCAGATTTCAAAACAAAACCCAAGCCCGTAACCTTTGCGCCCGATGACAGCGTCCGCACGGCTTTGGATGTGATGTGCGAGAAAAATATCGGCTCAATTATCGTTGTGCATCCGGATCAGAAAGTGGCCGGAATTGTGACCGAGCGCGATATGATGATCCGCATGCTGGGGCAAAACCGCAATCCGGACACGACAAAAATTTCAGAGATTATGAGCACGAATATTCGCGCCGCAAACGAGGATGACAATCTGGTCGACTGGATGCACACCATGTCCAGCGAACGCTTTCGCCACCTTCCTGTAGTGGATGCACAAGGGCGGCTGGTGAACATGATGAGCCAGGGCGATTTTGTAGCGCACACATTCCCCGATCTTTACGAAGCCCTGCGGCAGGATTTAAAAGGCCGTCTGGGACGGGGCTTTCAAATTGCTCTCGCTGTCTTTGCAATTCTTACGCTTGGGCTGATTGCCTTTAAGCTTTGATAAATATTAAACTTCAATCAACTAAAAACGCAACCTAACCAACCTGAACTGCAACTAACTTTTATAGGAGCAATAAAATCGTTTACATTCAAATCGAGTATACCACATGAAAGATTGCTCAGTATATTTTCAGCGGTATTGCCAACTGTAAACCGCAACTGAACTCGCAAGAATTGCAGCAAAGAATAAAGAGCAAATCATAAAAAGTCTTACCCCTCCGGCGCGCTGAATGAAAATTAATTTCACGATCATGTTTGCCGCCATAGCAATTATGATCGCAACAGAAGCCACCGATATTAAAACTTCTCCAGAAGCAGCAAGTTCTGAAACAGAAAATGTAACTGCTCTTAAACTAGTGGCGCCGCCTAGCGCGGAGGTTAAATACAAGCCGGCATCACCAAACCATCGTTGGGCAAGCGCAATTAAAATCAATCCCGCCGATATCATTAATGCAAAGCTGATTGTACTTTTTAAAGATATTGGGTTTTCAATATTTATTTCGATTGTATTTTGTTTCACCTTTTGCCTTGAATAAAGGGCAACTGAAAGTGCAATTAATCCTCCGGCGATTGCGGGTATGCCTAAAAATGGCATTAAAGAGACAGAAACCTCAGGTGCGATAACCATTAGCACGACCATCTGCATAAGCAGAGATGAAACATCTGCCAAAACAATGCCGCTGGATATTAACAAAATAGTTTTAGGCTGATCTTTCACGCGGCGGGCTAACGTAAGCGTTGTCGCTGTCGCAGATGCAAAACCGCCAAACAACCCGACAACAAGCAGTCCTAACTTTTGCCCAATTTGGCGCAGGGCGATATAACTTGCAAATTCAATGGCTGCTATAATGACAAACAAAAGCCATATCCGTGTCGGATGGACTAAATTCCAAGGGTCTACAAAATCGTTCGGCAAAAGCGGTAGAATTACAAAAGCACTCACCAGGAAAGTGAGTACAGCATTCATTTCTTTATCCGTGATTCCTGACTGTGCAAAGTTATGCAAGTATTTTTTTATAGCAAGGACGCCAAATACGATTACAGTCAAAATCAAAGCAATATGGCCATTAGAATTTGCTAAATAACCAAGAAGAAAAGTCAACACGACGGCAACGGCAGTTGTAGCCCCCACTTTTGAGAGATCAGGATTGAAATTTTTAATCCAATCCAGGTGGTTTGCCAAAACCAGAATACATACAAACACCCCAATTATAACAACCAGTGTTTCACTACCAAGATAGGCTGAAATGACGCCCAGCAAAGCAATTAAAGGGAAAGTGCGAACACCAAATATCGCTTTTTCACCTTGTCGGCTTTTCGATCTTTCACGTTCTATACCAACCAACAGACCGATCATAAGAGCCGTCAGGAAAGGCATCATTTCTTCAAACATTATGGCTTTAGCCTTTCTATATCCGCATAGCCTCCAGAGCTTTAATACGGTTTCTGGTATTCGGATGTGTCGAAAACAGGTTGTCGACGCGGTGTACGTGCAGCGGGTTAATAATGAACATATGTGCTGTGGCCGGATTAGCTTCAGCAATATGATTATCAATGCGACTGGCGGATTGTTCCAGCTTTTGTAAGGCACCAGCTAAGGCCAATGGATCCCCGCATATTTCTGCCCCCGTTTTGTCGGCACTGTATTCGCGTGTACGGGAAATTGCCATTTGCACCAGCATCGCCGCCATCGGCGCTAAAAACATCGCAAAATTAGCCAGCATGGAGATTGCCCCGGCAATCGTTGCTGTAATCGTCATGATAAGCGTATCGCGGTTTTTGATGTGCGCCAGCTCATGCGCTACAACGCCCGCCAGTTCTCGCTCGCTCAAAATATCCATCAGCCCAGTGTAACCGCCACAGCGGCATTTTGAGGGTTTCGTCCTGTGGCAAATGCATTGGGCTGCGGGTTTTCGATGATATAAAGGCGCGGCATCGGAAGTCCGGCTCTCTGTGCCAGATCAAGGGTCATGTTACACAAGGCGCCGCTTTTTAAGGGCTGCGCCTTGTACATTTTTAAGACGATTTTATCCGAAAACCAGCATGAACCGATATTCATGATAGCGGCAAAGGCCAGAGCGATAATCATGCCTTGCTGCCCACCCAGCATCATTCCTATCCAGCCGAATAAAGCTGTGAGACCTGCCAGAAGTATAAAAGTTTTGAGTATGTTCATCTGTTTTACGCAGCTGTTTTACGCAGCTTCTTTTAAGTCGGACCCCGCTTTATCATTACCTGAATTATCAGAACGCACCTTATTCAAAAACGCATCAACTGCGCTTTTCAAGCCGTCCGAAAGCTTGGCAACTTCTGTAGACGCCTCAAGAACGGCATCAGCAGATGATCCTGTCTCTCCGGCGCCTCTTTGCACGTCCAAAATAATTTGGGAGACCTGCTGCGCGCCTTGCGAAGCTTCGGCAATACTACGGCTGATTTCGGCAGTGGTTGCGTTTTGCTCTTCTACAGCGGCTGAAACGCCGGTTACAGATTCATCAATCCCGGAAACGTTTTTAATAATACGCTCCATAGCCTCAACTGATTTACGCGTAGCTTCCTGTATTTCCGCAATACGTCCACCAATTTCCTCGGTTTTCTTGCTGGTTTCAGTCGCCAGTTTTTTAACCTCATCCGCTACAACAGCAAAGCCTTTCCCAGCCTCTCCGGCACGGGCAGCTTCAATTGTAGCGTTTAGAGCCAAGAGATTGGTTTGTTCGGCAATATCTTGAATAGCCACAACAACCTCACCGATATTATCAGCCAGCTCATTTAAATTCCCAACCGTTGCGTTGGCGTTTTTGGCATTCTCCGCCGTATCATTTGATTGCGTTTTAGCATTTGAAACTTGAGCGGCAATTTCCGAGACGCTGGCGGACATTTCTTCCATTGCTGACGCAACGGTCGAAACATTTGTACTGGCTTCTTCGGATGATGCAGCAACATTCTGACTGGCGCTGGACGTGTCATCCGCGATTTTGCGCATGGTTTCTGCGGAGGATTGCAATTCTGTTGATGCCGCCGCAAGCGAAGCGACCATACCGCCAACCTTGGAATCAAAATCGTCAGCCATTTCAAGCATCATTCTTCTCTTTTCCGCTTCGGCGCGTTTCTCTGCCTCGGCGCGCTCTGCCTCCAGATTGCGTGTTTCAATCATATTCTGACGGAAGACCTCCATGGCCTTACCCATATCCTGAATTTCATCATTAAATGATGCTTTGGGGGTTTCAACCTCCAGATTGCCGCCCGACAGCTCATTCATGGCGTTCGTCATCCCGGCAACGGGTTTGGAAATGCTGCGCCCCAAGAGAAAGGCGAAGATTGTTGATAAAATAAAAACAACAGCGCTCATCGTGATAATCAGCATAATTCCACGTTCTTCATCAGCAAGAGCCTTATTCATGGAGTTCTGCGTGAAAGTTTCAATTTCACTCAGTAGCGCTTCAATTTCTTTAATTAAAACTTCCTGCTCCTGCTCCACCTCGATGACAGCCGCAGTCAGATCGCCATTGTTATAAGTAGAAGATGTCTGATAAGAGCCCTGATTATTGAGTAAAGACTGAGGTTGAGGGCCGTGTATGATTTCATCACCCGCATGCGGGGTAATGTTTTGAGGGCTGCCAGTCTCGCCAGCGCCTATACCGGCTTTCTCAAAAATAGCAAAGGCATGCTCGTCATATGACTTATGATGTTCTTCAATTGTTTTAAGCTGTACGAATACATTCTCAAATTTTTTCTTGAGCTCGGGATTATCAATTTCAGCGACAAATTTCTCTGTCATTTTTTCAGCCTGGATAATCTCTTCATCCACTTTGTAGGCAAGTTCCCGGAAATGCTGTGCTGCTTTTTCGGCAGTATGCTCTTCATCCGCCGCATCTATGCCGCTCAAACGCAGAGTTTGCTCCAGCAATATGGCCTGCTCTAGCTGGTGAACGGTAATCTTGCTTAAAATCTCAGTCAGCGGCATGTCGCGTTTGGCAATGGCTTTCATCTCGATGCCAATGGCATTCATTTTATATATACCCGTTGCACTGATCGCTATAATGAATACGAGCATAATGCCCGCAAGCAAATTAATCCTGTGTCCAATTTTGAGAGATTTTAACATGTTTGGCATAGCTTAAATCCTTTGCTAAATAAAATTTTTAGAAGTTTATACGCAGGAGAAATATGACAGTAACCAGAGTACCATAAAATATTGAAGCCACTAAGAAAATTTGCACTTGGATCAGTAGGTTTGAGTTACCAATGTATGGTTGGATTATCATAAGATTAGCTCCCTAATTTTTATTTCTCTATAGTATTTTTTTGTGTCGTCATAAGTAAAACGGTGATACCCGCCACCGCCGACAAGAAGGAGCCGGACAGAACGCCCAGACGCACGGGCGTGGCCATTTCGACATCCGTAAAAGCAAGTGTGCCTATGAACAAACTCATGGTAAATCCAATCCCTGTAAGGAGTGCCATACCGTAATATTGTGGCCAAG
>CAYGSN010000030.1:0-24925 GCA_964352675.1 uncultured Pseudobdellovibrionaceae bacterium | reverse complement strand
GACGATTCCACCAATATGCCCGCGGCGATGCATAGCTTTTACCTGCGCAAAATGTACCGCGACAACCTGCTGATCGAACCAGGCGGAATTGAGATGGACGGCACGCCGATTGATGTTTCCCGGATTAAAACACCCGCCTATTTCCTCTCCACGCGCGAAGACCATATCGCGCCGTGGAAGGCAACCTATGCGGGAACGCAGCTTCTGGGCGGTGATGTCACCTTCACGCTGGCCGCATCGGGGCATATTGCCGGGGTCGTCAACCCGCCAGCGAAGAAGAAATATTGCTATTGGGTGAATGAAAAAACGCCGAAGGATGCGGAAAAATGGCTGGACAGCGCCGAGGAGCATGAAGGCTCATGGTGGCCGCACTGGCAGAAATGGATTAAGAGCTATGCGGGAACGAAGGTCGCGGCGCGCAAGGTCAAGAAAGGCCTGGAGCCCGCACCCGGATCGTATGTGAAGGTGCAGAGCGGCTAAAGATACTCACGGCTCAGCGCCACATAGTGCGCAGAATTCCACTTCATGGCTTTATAATCATCCTCAGTTAGATCGCGCATATATTTCGCCGGGCGGCCGGCCCAGAGCTGGCCTTTGGGCACGCACTTGCCGGGGGTGAGCATCGACCCGGCCGCGAGCATTGCGCCGCTCTCCACTACCGATTCATCAAGCATCAGGCTCTGCATCCCGACAAATCCGCCGCTTTCCACCGTACAGGCATGCAGCAGGCAGGAATGGCCCACCGTCACATCATCGCCGACATATGTGCCCTGCAGATCCGAGGTGGTGTGAATGACCGTGCCGTCCTGGATGTTGGTGCGCGCACCGATTTTGATGTCATAGACATCACCGCGCAGCACGCAATTATACCAGATACTTGCCTCCTCCCCGATCTCCACCTCGCCAATAATATTGGCCGTGGGCGCGATAAAGGCGCTCTCGTGAATGTTCGGCATAATGCCTTTATAGGGGAGGATGAATTGGCTCATGCTTTTCAGCATAAACAAAAGGCGCCCTGAATACCAGAGACGCCTTTTGGAAATGGATTAAAGATAACTTGTAGAGGAGATCTATCCTTAATTCCGAAACTTTAACGCTTCGCCCACTGCTTGGTACGGCGCGCTTTATGCTTACCGACCTTCTTACGCTCAACGATACGGGCATCGCGGGTCAACATGCCAGCTTTTTTCAGGGCCGGACGGTTGGCCGGATCGAAGTTTTCCAGTGCGCGGGAAATACCGTGACGAACGGCACCGGCCTGACCGGACAATCCGCCGCCCTTCACCGTGCACATCACATCGAATTTACCGACACTCTTTACGATCAGGAAAGGCTGGTTCAAAACCAGGCGCTGTGTCTGGCGCGCGAAATATACGTCCTGATCACGGCCGTTCACCAAAACTTTTCCTGTTCCAGGCTTGAGCCATACACGGGCAACAGCATCTTTACGGCGGCCTGTGCCATAGGCGCGGCCCTGCGCATCCACTGTCTTTTCGTGCTTCGCAGCGGCAGTTGATGTCTCTTCACCCTTGGCATCGTCATCAGCCCTCAGAGTCTCGGTTTTTGCCTCAACCTCGGCCTTCACGGCAGCACCCAGATCTTTAAGGTCTTTGACATCCTTGGTTGTATCTTTTTTGTCAGCCATGATTATTTGCCTCTCTTATTCTTTACATTCATTGCAGCAACATCCAGAACCTCAGGGTTCTGAGCCTCATGCGGATGCTCCGCTCCGGCATAAACACGCAGGTTTTTGAACACCTGACGACCCAAAGGGCCGCTCGGCAACATACGCTCAACAGCCTTTTCAACCACGCGCTCAGGATGTTTGCCATCCAGGATTTGCCCCTTGGAGCGCTGCTTGATCCCGCCGGGATAGCCTGTGTGCCAGTAGAAAATGTCCTGGTCGCGCTTTTTCCCGGTCAGGCGAACCTTCTCGGCATTCACAACAATAACATTGTCACCGCAATCCATGTTCGGGGTAAAGCTTGGCTTGTGCTTGCCGCGCAAACGCAGGGCAATCTGGCTGGCCAGACGGCCAAGGGCAAGACCCTCAGCATCCACAACAACCCATTTCTTCTCAATTTCACTCGGTTTTGCCGAATACGTGCTCATCTCAATTCACCTATATATTCATTGGTTTGAAATCTGGGTCAGGTTATGCCGCATATAGTCGCCCCCTGTCAATAAAAAAACGCATAAAAATCAGGGATTTGTTTATAGGGTATTATGATACCCTATACATCAACCTCTTCGTCGATCCAGCGTAAAAAGGCTGCATGACCTTTCCCAATCGGCCAACTGACAATGCAGGGGCACTCGTACGGGTGCAGGGCTTTGACCTCCTCTTCCACAGCCTCAAACATGTCGGCGCGGGTTTTTAGGATAATAGCGCACTCCCTGCCAGTTTCCACTTCCCCCTCCCAGCGGTAAACAGCGCGGTGCGCAGGCATAATATTTGCACAAGCCACCATACGCTTTTCAACCAAAGCCTTGGCAATGATTTGCGCCTTGTCTTCCGGACAGGTGATGTAAATTATGATCGCGGTCATGTTTCAAAAATATGGTCGGAACGAGAGGATTTGAACCTCCGACCCCTTGGACCCCATCCAAGTGCGCTACCAGGCTGCGCCACGTTCCGTACCGTTTGGATTTTGTATAGAAGTTTTAACGGGCTGTCAAAGGTTCAGGACTCATCGTCCCTGATCATGCTGCGCAGATCTTTAAGTTCACCCAGCATGGTCTCAAGAATAGCCCGCTGTTTCTTGCTCAAGGCTTCGGCCGTCTGCGTCGTAAGTTTGGCCTTACCGGCAACATTGGCCTGCTGCCCGGTCAGCGGGCGCGCAGGCTGATCGTAATTCCGTACCAGTGCATTCTTGCCCTGCTCCCGCATAAGCTTCTGAACGCCCTTGATTGTATAACCTTCGGTATAAAGCAGGTGATGTATGGCCTTAAGCAGCTCCACATCTTCAGGGCGGTAGTAACGGCGACCACCGCCGCGCTTCAACGGACGGACATGTGAGAATTTCGTCTCCCAAAAGCGCAGAACATGCTGCTGCACATCCAACTCATCTGCAACCTCGCTAATGGTGCGGAAAGCCGAAGCGGATTTTTGTGTTTTTGTATCTTGTGATGTCGGGGCGGAAGCGGAGCGCGAGTTGGGAACGGGAGCATCTTCTCTCTCCGCCCGATCCTCCGGCTTTGCATTCCGGCTTTGCTGTATAGTCATGGTGTCCTTCCCCTTACTCTCATACGCTTAATCCTGCGCTTTTATATTTATTCTTAAGTTCTAAAACTGATCGCCCCCGTATCCGCCTGAACCTGTATTTGATGACGTACCGCCATTGATCTTATCCTTGAGAACATGCGATGCGCGGAAAACCAGGACCTTGCGCGGCTTGATTGGAACCTCAACGCCCGTCTTAGGGTTACGCCCGATACGCTCGCCCTTCTCCCTTACAGAAAAACTGCCAAAAGACGAAATCTTGACCGTCTCCCCTTTGACCAGCTCTCTTGAAATCTCATCCAAAACACTTTCGACCAGATCGGATGACTCATTGCGTGACAAGCCCACCTGCTCATACACGGCTTCCGCCAGATCTGCTCTGGTAATTGTCCGGTTATCCATATCCATCCCCTGTAATACAAATTTCACGAATTAAAACCAGCCTAGCGATTCAAATCGCCGCCGTCAAGAAATGCCGAATATTCATACACAGGAAAAATCCAATCAGCTCAAACACTAAGCTCTGGGAGCTTTAGTAGCGCATCAGCACAGCACCCCAGGTTAGCCCCCCGCCCATCGCCTCAAGCAGGAGCAACTCCCCGCGCTTAATGCGCCCGTCGCTAACCGCTTCGTCCAGAGCCAATGGAATAGAGGCCGCAGAGGTGTTGCCGTGCCGCTCCACCGTGACAACCACCTTGTCCATCGGCAGATCAAGTTTCTTCGCCGTGGCTTCGATAATACGGCTATTGGCCTGATGCGGCACCAGCCAGTCTACATCCGCCGCCGTAATATTATTGGCCGCCAGCGCCTCTTCGACCACCTCGGCCATGCAGGTTACAGCCTGCTTGAACACATCGCGCCCGTGCATAATCACATGCCCGCTCTGCCCCGTTGTGGACGGGCCGCCATCGGTGTAGAGCAGATCCTTGTACCGCCCGTCGGCATAAAGATGCGTAGAATGAATACCGGGCAGGTCCAGCGCAGGCGGTCCATCTTCAGCGCCCAGGACAACCGCGCCGGCGCCATCTGCAAAAAGCACACATGTGGTGCGGTCGGTCCAATCGATAATAGAGGACATTTTCTCCGCCCCAACGACCAGAACATGTTTTGCCTGTCCTGTGCGGATAAAGCTGTTGGCGACACTCAAGGCATAAACAAAACCCGTGCATACCGCCTGCACATCAAAGGCAATACCGGGGGGAACATCCAAAGCGGCCTGCACCTTCACCGCCACGGCCGGAAATGTCTGGTCCGGCGTCGTGGTCGCGACAATCACCGCATCAATCTCCTGCCCCCCCAGCCCGCTGCGCTCCAGCGCCTGGCGCGCAGCCTTGATCGCCATATCTGCCGTGCTCTCATCATCGGCGGCAATGTGGCGTGATTTGATTCCGCTGCGCTGGGTAATCCATTCATCGGATGTGTCGACCATTTTTTCCAGATCCGCATTGGTCAGGGTTTTTTCAGGCAAATAGCTGCCGGTAGACTTGAGAACTGCGTGGTAAGATTGAGACATTTGAGATATTTATTCCTGGTAATTGGCTAGCGAGAGGAAAGATTCCTGCCCCATGAGATGATGGATGTCTTCAGAAACTTTTTCAATGTAGTTATGCCCGGCCAGCTCGATCGCCCGCTCAATGGCATTGGAAAACCCCAGCGCGTCCGTGCCGCCATGGCTCTTGATGCACAGCCCGTTCAACCCCAGAAAAACCCCGCCATTATAAAGCCTTGGGTCAACTTTCCTCTTAAAACGTCTGAGTGCAAAAAACGCCAACATACCCCCCAGAATCGCCAAAGGGTCTGAGCGGATGGCCTGTTTAAAATAATACGAGCTCAATTTTCCAATCCCTTCAGCCGTCTTTAGCGCGATATTGCCCGCATAGCCGTCACAGACCACAACATCAACCGTGCCTTTCGGAATATCATCGCCCTCAACAAAACCGTAATAACGCCCTGGAAAATCAACATTAGCCAGTATTGATGCTGCCGCGCGCACATGGTCCGGCCCCTTGGTTTCTTCAGAGCCAACATTCAGCAAACCAACACTGGGAACCGATATCTTTTTGTGCGCCTTGGCAAAAACGGAGCCAAGAACCGCAAATTGCACCAGATTCTCGGCATCAACCAATACATTCGCCCCCAGATCCAGCATCACGCAATCGCCCTCCATGGTTGGCATAATACTGGCAATGGCTGGACGATGAATGCCCGGCAAAGGCTTTAACACCATTTTCGCCAGCGCCATCAACGCGCCGGTATTCCCGGCTGATACAACCGCCTGTGCCTCACCCTGCTGTACGGCTTCGATTGCCATGCGCATAGAACTGCCCTTGCTGGCCCGGAGTGCGGCAGAGGGCTTTTCATCATTGCGGATCATTTTGTCGGTATGAACAACCCGGCATACGGCTTTCAGTGATTTATACCGGCTAAGCACGCTCAAAATCTGGGTCTCATGCCCAAAAATCATAAAGCGCACCTGGGGGCGCTTTTCATGAATGCGGGCGGCACCGGGAATGATGCATTCCGGGCCGATATCACCGCCCATCGCATCCAGCGCGATTGTGACATTACTCATATTCATGTGATTAGACAAAGAACACCCCGCCCCTTAAAAACGATTAAGGATTAAATTTACGTCTTGATTATAATTTTTGAAGGAAATAAATCCAGCGCAAACCGGGAAAGATGGAGAGTTATTCCCGACCCTCGATGATTTGCTCACCTTTGTAAGTGCCTGTTTTCAGGTCAATATGGTGGCGGCGCTTCGGCTCACCCGTGGTCTGGTCTTCAACCCAGTTCTCAGGTGACAAACGGTCATGCGCGCGGCGCATATTGCGCTTTGATTTGCTTGTTTTTCTCTTTGGTACAGCCATTGTTCTTAATCCTTAATATATCTCAAATCCTGATTTGAATGGGATTTCTACAGAAGTTTTTGCTCTATTGCAAGAAAAAGCTTATTCTTTCTCCTGACGGGCCTTCCAATCCTTTAACTTTGCAAAGGGATTGCGGAAAGCATGGTCGTCCGGCTTTGAGGCCAAATCATCCCCCTGCTCGTATTCCACCCCTTCTGCATGTGGATACGGATTGATACCCAGCGAGAGATACTGCGTCGCCAATTCACCAAGATCGATATTGCCGTCAATAATCGCATCGGGGTCGTCACGCTCATCCAGAACCGGCAATTCCACATTACCCTTTTTGATTTGCCTGTCGCGGCGCGCCTTCTCCAGGGAGACTGCAGCCTCAGGATCGGCGAACCAGGCCTCGAATTCCTCGTGCACATCGGAATGTACCGGATCACCGGAAACCACACAGCTTTGCAGGATACCGGCCTTCACCATCCCCGTCACGTGAACCCGCCCGCTTTTATCAGGTTGCAGCTTCATTTCCGCCTCAAGCGATTCAATACCATCCACATCCAGCCGGCGGCAAAGCGCCGCTTTCTGATCCTCCGTCGGGGAAATTGTGACCCTATTCTGCCCCTTCTCCAGCTCAGATACAGGAAATAAATGTGGCCATTCGGGAGGAAGATATTCTGCTTTTTTCTTAGCCATGGGGAAGCTCCGCTTTTCCGGTCATTATATCGTCAAGGTTTTGCTCCTGTAAAACACTGCAAAACCTGTACACATATTCTTTGATTGCGGCGATCTCAGTATCTTTTACATCCTTCGCTGTCGCATACAGGTTGCGGCGCAGAGCCTCCTCAAAAGCCTTCTGTTTCACGCCACTGGCCAAAGCCTCGGCATAGGCATGCATGCGGCCGTTAAACCCGGTCATCATGCGCTTCATGTGTTTGGGGACCCCCATATCGCCAATACCCGATTCGCGCAGAGATTGGTCCATATCAGCAAACATCACATCAAACAGAGCCTGGCGCAGATCCTGCGTCACCTCTCCCGCGCTGATCAAACGCTCCAGATACAGGAAAACATGGAGAACGAGCAGGTCAAAGCGCCCGTCCAGCGTGTCGGGCACACCATAGCGCTCATAAAATACGGTCCTGCGCGTCTGTTCCAGCAGCAGCGCATAAATCCGAAGGGCATCTTGTTCATAGAGATTTTGAGGTTTAAATAAGGCGAACATTGATTTCTCTCCCGTTTCTACGCTAAAGAAATATGGAACGTCAAACTTTGGAAGTAAAGACATGACCAGACAAACATCGAAAAAAACACAAAGATATTTACTACTGACCCTGCTCGGCGCGTCGTGCCTGACTGGTGCCTGCACTCCCACAGTGGCGCAGCGCGGCAACAAGGTTGAAGACTTTCAGATGGAACAGGTCGTCACCGGCATCCATACGCGTACCGATGTCTTGCGTATCCTTGGCTCACCAACAACTCAGGCCACCTTTGACGACAATATCTGGTATTACATCGGCCAGGAGACCGAAAAGCGCGGCATTTTGGACCCCGAAGTGGTGGATGAACGTGTGGTTGTTGTGAAGTTCAGTGAAGAGGGAATCGTTGAAACCATTCAAGAGGTGGACAACAACCGCCTGGACATTCCGATCGAACGCGCCAAAACAAAAACGCGCGGCAACGAGGTCACAATCATGCAGCAACTGCTCGGCAATCTTGGAAAGTTCAATAAATAAAAAATTTGGATATGTAATCAAAAAAGCCCCGCTCGTATGAACGGGGCTTTTAATTTGTATCGTTAAAGCGTCAGCGATTAAACGCCAGCGAAAAACTTCGCAACAACTGCCACCAGCAGGATCGCCACGATATTTGCAATCTTGATAAGTGGGTTCACGGCTGGACCCGCTGTGTCTTTATAGGGGTCACCAACAGTGTCACCCGTCACAGCAGCAAAATGAGCTTCAGAGCCCTTACCACCGTGATTGCCTTCTTCGATGTATTTCTTGGCATTGTCCCAGGCACCGCCACCGGCAGTCATTGAGATTGCCACGAACAGGCCAGTTACGATCGTACCCAGAAGCATCGCACCCAGAGACTGGAACGCAGGTTCAAGATCACCACTGACGAACCATACCACGAAGAACAAAGCCACAGGGGCAACAACAGGCAAGAGTGACGGTAAAACCATCTCCTTAATCGCCGCTTGTGTCAGGATATCAACCGCCTTGCCGTATTCCGGCTTGGCTGTGCCCTTCATAATGCCTGGGATGTCCTTGAACTGACGACGCACCTCAATCACAACAGCGGAGGCCGCACGGCCAACAGCCGTCATAGACATCGCACTGAACAGGTAAGGCAGCAAGCCGCCAAGGAACAGACCAATCACAACATAAGGGTCCTGCAGAGGAAATGTAATATCTGCATATTGTGGCAGATAGTGCTTAATTTCCTCAGTATAGCCTGCGAATAACACAAGAGCAGCCAAACCGGCAGAACCAATCGCATAGCCCTTGGTTACAGCTTTTGTTGTGTTCCCAACAGCATCCAAAGCATCGGTCGTCTCACGCACCTTCTTCGGCAGATCCGCCATTTCGGCAATCCCGCCCGCGTTATCGGTTACTGGACCGTAAGCATCAAGCGCCACAACCATTCCCGCCAGCGAAAGCATCGCCGTTGCAGAAATCGCAATCCCGTAAAGACCAGCCAGAGCAAATGCGGCATAAATACCACCACAAATGATCAGAACAGGAATAGCAGTTGCTTCCAAAGAAATCGCCAAACCCTGGATTACGTTTGTGCCGTGCCCCGTTTCGGAGGCTTTTGCAATTGAACGAACAGGACGGTATTCCGTGGATGTGTAATATTCAGTGATCCAGACCAAAAGCCCTGTCACAACCAAACCAACAATCACACAAAGAAACAGCTCTTTCGGTGTAATGAAGCCACCATCAGCCAGAGCAATCTGCAGATCAATACCAATATTCGCCATCACAACGGCAATCAGCAAGCCGGACAAAATCGCACTCGCGATGAAGCCCTTGTACAGAGCGCGCATAATATTTTTGTCCTTACCCAGACGAACAAAAAACGTCCCGGCCACAGAACCGATAATGCACAAACCGCCGATAAACAGCGGCAAGATCATCATCTGCTCAAGGCTCTCAGCAGCAAATGTGCTAAAGGCAATCAACATTGTTGCAACAACGGTTACGGCATATGTTTCAAACAGGTCAGCGGCCATGCCTGCGCAGTCACCAACATTGTCACCAACGTTATCAGCAATCACCGCGGCATTACGTGGGTCATCCTCAGGGATACCGGCTTCGAGCTTCCCAACGAGGTCTGCACCAACATCAGCACCTTTTGTAAATATCCCCCCACCCAGACGGGCAAAGATGGAAATCAAAGAGGCTCCGAACCCGAGACCGACAAGACCTTCGAGCATATAGCGCAGGGCACCGAGGCGCTCTTCACCTTCCAGGGCTTCAAACCCCAGATTGTACTGAAGCGCCACATAGTAACCGGCGACACCCAACAAGCCGAGGCCAACAACCAGCATTCCGGTTACGGCGCCAGCCTTAAAAGCAACATTCAGGGCCGTCTCCAAGCTTTCAGTGGCAGCCTGTGTTGTCCGTACGTTTGCGCGCACGGAAACCAGCATGCCATTATAGCCGGCCAGACCGGACAAAACCGCACCGATCACAAAACCGAGCGCAACATGAGTTCCCAAAAGAGCAAACAAAAGCACGGTAACCAGAACGCCAACATAGGCAATGGTCTTATATTGGCGGTTCAGATAAGCGCCCGCGCCTTCCTGAATGGCGGCTGCAATTTCCTGCATCTTTGCAGAACCCGCACTGCGCGCCATAATTTGCCGAGACGCGACGGCACTGTAAATCAGCGCCAGCAAGCCGCAGCAGGCTATAATGATATAAATAGGTGTCATAGTTCTTCCTCTTTTGTTTATTGTTCTTATTATTAAGCGTTCGTTATTTAAGTCTTTTTACTGACCTTAAATATTTTCAAAAAGACAGATGATATTAAACACCCGCTTTTTGAAATAAAAGGGCTTTATACACATTTTTTGAAACAAGGGAAGAAAAACAACACAAAAAAAGCCCGGATCGCGTAAATCCGGGCTTTCGATCAGATGTATAATATAGAGGGTTCACATCTAAAACCACAAAGCACCCCATGCGAGATGCTTTAAATTTTTTTCTTTAAATCGGGCGCTGCTGCACAACCTGCAGAAGGACATCATGAATGACGCCTTCACCCATAACTTTTGCACTGACAAGATTCAGGCGTTTTTTCAAAACACTGACCTGGATCACCCCGCCTTTCAAAGCGGCGTGACGGTTCAAAACACCGTACATATCCTGGATAAAAGCGTCCTTAAGACGCGGAGACATCGCCTCCACATTCTTCGCAGCCTCAGCATCCATAACCTCAAGCGCAACAACAACGCTTACCACCTGACTGACACCGTTATTATCAACGATCGGCAGGATCAGCGGATCTAGCTCCACAAACTCAAAATGACCGCCGCCATGGCCGTCATCTTTGGCATGTTCTTCTTTTTTGGATTTTTCGTGATTGTCCCCAACTTCATCACCAGCAGAGGCTTCAGCCGATTGTGAGAAATAGAAATAGGCACCGGCGGCTCCGCCACCCAGCACCAATACAGCTACGAGAGCTATCATAATTATGCGCATTACTTACCCTAACAATTGTGAACCCTATCCTGCAATTATAATACGGAAAATATTAAGTTCGGGTTATGTTAACATAAAATGCAATCTATCTCTTATTTAAGATTGTATTTCAACATCTTAGACTTTATGGACCGCACAAAGAGCAGCAATTCATCCCGCAGTGCGGAATGTTTTTGCAATAGAATCAAGGATGCCGTTTAACAATTTTACTTCACCCTGCTCGAAAAAACTATGGCCAATATTCAGATAGTCATTGATGATAATCGCTGTCTCAATGTCCTCATGGGCCATGAGTTCGAATGCGCCGCACAGCAAAATGGCGTTGATCAAGGTTTCTCCGCCCAGGTTTTTTTGACCCGAATTGGCCAGAATGACTTCTTTCAGGTCTTCCTGCCGCTCTCCCGCTCCCGTCACAATTTTTTTCAGCAGCGCGCCGTCAGGACGGATAAACTTTTCCCCTTCCACTTCCATCTCCAGGCGGTGTTGAAGATATTCATCCAGCACGTCGGACAGGGGCTGCGCCCTGTTCAAAGCCTGAAACACAATCTGCACCGCCATCAAGCGTGCCGATAGCCGCTTGGCATTGGCCGAAGGTTCTTTCTCTTTGGTTCTTGCTGTCTGTTCAGCCATGACACGCCCCTTTTATTTGCAGCAGGGCCAATGCCGCCTGCACCGCCTCCCCGCCTTTGTTTTTCTGCGCCGGATCAGCGCGGCTAATGGCCTGTTCTACAGTTTCACAGGTTAAGATACAATTCCCGATTGCGAGATCGTCTTGTATAGACAAATCCACTAACCCGCGGGCACTTTCATTCGATACGATTTCGAAATGATAAGTTTCACCGCGAATTACAGCGCCCAGCGCCACATAGGCATCAAAACCTTTGGCGGCTCCCATTTTTATCGCTGCCGGGATTTCCAGCGCGCCGGGAACGGTAAACACTTCATAGGTTGCGCCCGCCTTCTCCAGCGCCGCCTTTGCCCCATCCAGAAGCATATCGGCAATATCATTGTAAAACCGGGCCTCAACAATCATCACGTGCGGCGTTTGAGCCATCTATTTATTCTCCTCAAACGCTCTATGTCCTGTGATATGCAAATCATATCCGTCCAGACCCGCCACTGTTTTTTTAGAATTGGACAACAGAATCATATTACGCACCCCCAGATCACGCAGAATCTGGGCCCCAATCCCGTAATCGCGCAATATCTTTTTCTGTGGCCCTTCCGATGCCAGACGCTTGGACAGCGCTTTGGGATCGGACTGGCGTAGGATCACAATCACGCCGCGGCCTTCTCTTTCAAGCGCCTTCATGGATTTTTCCAGAAGACCGCCATTCGCCCCCAGGACATCCCCCAAAATATCCACCGCATGCATCCGCACCAAAACCGGGTCATCTTTATTCGTAATATCGCCTTTCACCAGAGCGATGTGTTCAGCCTGATCGGTTTTGGAGCTGTAAAGATAAAACTTAAACTCTCCGCCATAAGGGCTTGAGAAATCATCACTATAAATTTTTTCAACCAGGCATTCCTTGCGGCGGCGATACGCAATCAGATCAGCAATCGCGCCAATTTTCAACCCGTGACGCTGGGCATAAGAAACCAGATCAGGCAGGCGCGCCATCGTGCCGTCATCATTCATAATCTCGCAAATCACACCCGCTCCTGAAAACCCTGCCATTTTAGCCAGCTCAACAGAGGCTTCGGTATGACCGGCACGCACCAGAACCCCGCCATCTTTCGCCAGCAGCGGAAACACGTGACCTGGCGTGGCGATATCATTCGCGGTACTTTTCGGATCAATAGCCGTCTTAATCGTATGCGCCCGGTCGGCGGCAGAAATACCCGTTGTCACCCCCTCTTTGGCTTCGATCGACACGGTAAAGGCTGTGGTATGGCGGGAATTGTCGCCACGCCCCATCAGCTCAAGACCCAGCCGATCTCCGATCGCCCGCTCCATCGGTAGACAGATCAGGCCGCGCCCTTCCCTGGCCATGAAGTTGATATTCTCCGGCGTGGCCATTTCAGCCGCAATGACAAGATCCCCTTCATTCTCACGGTCTTCATCATCCACAATGATCACCGGCTTGCCCGCGCGCACATCTTCTAAAATCTCATCAATGGAAGAGAGTAGCGCCTGATCCTCGGACCCCAGCCGCGCCTCACGAATATCCTGTTTTGAAATCATACTCATTACGGATGCCTTTGCTCTAATCCCGGTCTATTCGTAGGCCCAAAAGGGTTTGGAAGCAAGACATCCTGCATCCATGTTCCATCACCCCTTACCCATATCAGCGGTTCGCCCAGATTGTTATCCCTCTGGCAATTAAAAACACCACTCAAACCCGGCGCTGCCTCTGAGGTTCCTTCAGCAGCATGCATTTCTCCCGGATCGACAAAGATCAATGTCCCATTCGGCAAAATACCAATATCCCTCAGCGGCCCGTCATTCAAACTGATATCTTTATCGGACAGCGCCCTTTCCACAAGCGCCCTGAACACTTCAAAATCAAGGTTATCAATCTCCGGCGTGCGGTTTTGCGCCGGAGGAAAATCTTCAGGCTCTCCGGTTAAAACGATCGGCACAAGCGGCAAAACCTCGATAAGATAAGCATCCTTTTTAAAAACCTTATAGGGTTGAAGCATGAGCGGATTACAGGGACGTGTGTGCCCCTGAAACTCGTCACTGACCCGGATGGCAACCTGCCGTTCTCGCCGATCTTCGGTATAAAAAACAACCGTATTGCTTCCGGCACTGTGAAACCGAAAGTCATGAATGCCCATACCCCCTGCTTCTTGCAGGAAATTATCCATCAATTCATCCGGCGGCGAGAACATCCGTTTTTGAACGGTTGCGCGAAAATCGCATACATTCCCAAGCTCGCGCAGCTTAACGCGCGGAACGCCGCCTTTGCTGGAGTCCCATAGCTGACCGGCAACAAGCATGGCAGAGGCCGACAATTCCATGAGTTTTGAATTTGTGATGGTTCTGTCCGGCTCACTCATGCCGCTTGCTCCATCTGCCGGGCGACATAGCGCGCCAGCATATCCGCCTCAAAATTCAGCGCATCGCCTTCCTTGCGGTATTGCAGCGTTGTCCGGTCCCATGTGTGAGGAATGATATTCACGCCAAACGCGCCGCCATCCGTCTCGTTCACCGTCAGGGAAATCCCATCCAGGGACACCGATCCCTTGGCCGCGACAAACTTCTCAAGCCCTGCAGGCGCTTTTAGCTTCAAACGGTAAGAATCACCTTCCCGCCCGATTGAAACCAACTGCGCCACGCCGTCCACATGACCGAACACAAAATGCCCGCCCAGCTCATCGCCCATTTTCAACGACGGCTCCAGGTTGATTTTCATGCCCTCCGCCCATGTCCCGATCGTGGTTTTGGATAAGCTTTCCTGTGAGACATCAACGGCGAACCAGTCCGGACCTTTTTCCGTTACCGTCAAGCAACAGCCCGAACAGCAGATTGAAGCGCCCAGCGCTGTTGCGGCCAGATCCATATCTGTTTCGATCTCCAGACGCCAGTCGCCGGATTTTTCAATGCGGCGCACCGTGCCGATATGCTGGACAAGTCCTGTAAACATGCGTCTTTCTTACTCTTTTGGGCTGTAGATTTCCAGTAAATCTTGGCCCAGAACCCGCTTTTCCGTCATTTTAAGGTTAAATTGGTCCGGCATCTGCGCGATTTCAAGCCCGTCATTCAACGCAGACTTACCCTGCGGGCCGATTTCATGCGGCGCTTTATACCACAAAACCCGGTCATACAAGCCGCTGCGCAGGAACGATGTCATCACCGCCGCACCACCTTCGACCAGCAGACGCGTCACCCCCCGTTCCGCCAGCGCTCTCAGAACCGCACCAATGTCATGCGGATCACCGGCGAGGGTTTCGTTGCTCCCCTGCCCTAAAATCTCGATATTTTTCGATAGCACCACCCGCAGCGCGTGATGATCCACCCCCGGCAGACGTGTGCTCAGCGTGGGGCTGTCAATCCGCATCGTTCCTGCCCCCACCAGAATCGCATCATGTAGGGACCGTTCCAGATGCGCATGGCGATGCGCCAGATCACCTGTAATTCTGGTCCTCTGTCCTTCAGCTGCCGCAATTTTTCCATCCGCAGAGGTGGCGCATTTTAAGCTCACCAGGGGGCGTTTTTGGGTCACACTCAGGAAAAACCCTTTATGGATTTCTTCCGCCTCCTGCGCGCAGACACCAACCTCAACATCAATTCCAGCACCTTTAAGCTGACGAATACCCGCCCCATTCACGTCTTTGAACGGATCGGGATTGGCGATGACACAACGTTTTATGCCCGCCTCAATCAAAGCCGCGCTACAGGGCGGCGTCTTTCCATGATGCGAACACGGCTCCAACGTGACATAGGCCGTAGCGCCTTTGGCCTGCACTCCCGCGATTTGCAAGGCCGCAACCTCTGCATGCGGTGCGCCGCCATTGCCCGTACGCCCCAGCCCCACAACACGCCCGTCGCGCACAATCACGCAACCGACGGATGGACGGCCATTGCCGACCAACCCCAACCCCTGCCGCGCGATGTTCAGGGTTGTTTGCATGTACTGATGCTCTGATGTCATGGATGGTGTTACGATGCCTTTTTTACAGGCTTGTTTACAGATTTGGCTTCTATTTTTTCAGGAAGCTTGCGCACTTCATTCAAAAACGTGTTGAAATCTTCAGGGTTGCGGAAATCTTTATACACGCTGGCATAACGGATATAACCCACCGTATCGAGCGCAATCATTTCTTTCATCACCTGCTCGCCGATCTTGCTGGAGGAGATTTCCGCCTCGCCCTGAGATTCCAGCTGGCGCACGATTGTATTGGCCGCTTTTTCAATGGCCTCCAGCTCGACCGGCCGTTTCTGCAGAGCGATCTGCATGGATTTAATGATTTTATCTCGATCAAAGGGCTGCTTACGCCCGCCGGATTTAATCACAGTCATCTCGCGCAGCTGCACGCGCTCAAACGTCGTAAAACGCTGTTCGCATTCCGGGCAAGAGCGGCGGCGGCGAATAGCCGAGCTATCCTCCGAAGGACGGGAGTCCTTGACTTGTGTCTCTTCACATCCACAAAACGGGCATTTCATCCTGGTTCAACTATCCTTCATAAATCGGAAAACGCGCACAGAGCGCTTCCACTTTTTCCTTCACGGCTTTCTCAACCGCTGCATTACCGTCAGGGCCGTTGGCTTTCAGGCCATCAAGCACCTCGACAATATACTGCCCCGTCAGCTTCCATTCCGCCGGGCCGAAGCCGCGGCTGGTTGCCGCAGGCGTACCCAGACGCACGCCGGAGGTCACCATAGGCGGGGCCGGATCAAATGGCACGGCATTTTTGTTACAGGTCATACCGGCGCGTTCAAGCGCATGCTCGGTCACATCGCCGGTCAGGCCCTTGGGCCGCAGATCGACCAGCACGATATGGCTGTCCGTGCCGCCGGAAACGATATCAACACCGCCTTGCTTCAAAGTCTCAGCCAAGATTCTTGCATTCTCCAGCACAGCTTTGGCGTAGGATTTAAATGCGGGCTGCAGTGCTTGCCCGTAACATACCGCCTTGCCCGCAATCACATGCATCAACGGCCCGCCCTGAATGCCAGGGAAGATTGCTGAATTGATTTTCTTGAAGATCTCTAGATCATTCGTCAGGATCATCCCGCCGCGTGGCCCGCGCAGAGTCTTATGCGTGGTGGTGGTGCAAACATGCGCATGAGGCACAGGACTAGGGTAAACCCCGCCCGCGATCAAACCCGCGTAATGCGCCATATCCACCATCAAATACGCCCCGACCTCATCAGCAATTTTGCGGAAGCGCGCCCAGTCAATGACCCGCGGATAGGCCGAGGCCCCGGCGATGATCATCTTTGGTTTGTGTTCACGCGCAAGTGATTCCATTTGTTCGTAATCCAGCAGCGCGTCGTCCTCGCGCACGCCATATTGAATAGCGTCAAACCATTTGCCGGACTGGTTCGGCGCCGCGCCGTGGGTCAAGTGACCGCCGGAAGCTAGCGACATCCCAAGGATCGTATCACCGGGCTGCAGCAGCGCCTGCATTACGCCCTGATTGGCCTGCGAGCCGGAATTGGGCTGAACGTTCGCGTATTTCGCACCAAAGAGTTCCTTGGCCCGGTCGCGCGCCAGATCCTCCACCACATCGGCGAATTCACAGCCGCCATAATAGCGACGGCCGGGGTAACCTTCCGCATACTTATTCGTAAAGACAGAGCCCTGAGCCTCCATCACGGCTTTGGAGACAATATTCTCAGAAGCAATCAACTCAATCTGCGTTTGCTGGCGATGCAGCTCTTTCTTAATGGCTTCATTCACGGCGCTATCTGCGGTCGCTAAATCATCGGTAAAAAATCCGTCCATGGTTGTTTCATCTTTCCTGGCTGTATTGGTCATTTTATTCACCCTTTTTGTTAACTAAGTTTATCCACGCGCCGTTGATGGCGCCCACCTTCAAATTCCGTATCTAAAAACGCCTCTACAATTTTGAACGCGGTTTCTTCATTCACCAAACGCTGCCCCAGCGCCAGCACGTTCGCATCATTATGCTGGCGTGCGAGGCCGGCCATTTCCGGAGTCATGCAGAGCGCTGCCCGAACCGCCGGAAAACGGTTGGCCGCTATTGAAATCCCGATGCCGGAGCCGCAGACCACAATCCCGCGCGGGGCTTTGCCGTCCGTAATCGCCTGGCCCAGCGCCTTGCCGAAATCAGGGTAATCAACAGAGTCGGCGGAATCGGTACCCATATCCAGAAATTCAACATTTGCACCAAAACGTGCCTTGATCGCCTCTTTGAGGTCAAACCCGGCATGGTCACTGGCTATGGCTATTTTCATTTCGGACATCTATATATTCTTCCTCAAAAGCATAGACCACAATATATAGTAGCCCGCCCATACAAAAATCAATGGAATAATTCATCCTTTTTCCCGAATCTGCGTTGACAAAAACCCCGCCCGGACATCTAATATTACTCATAATGATTAAATGGTTAACGGGAGCCTGAGTAGAAAATGCGTTGGGGAGATGAACGGGAAATTATAAGGCACGAGTCGCATTGGGAATACTACGATGACGATAACGCCCCCGATACGCAGGCCGCGCCGCGCCTACCACCCACGGCAAGAACCCTCGTTACATCCGCCGGAACAGCCCGCCGCAACTTTAGAGATGCCGCGACCCACATCTATGTGGGAACTTCAGATGACGTGGAGCTTAAAAAAGGCGATCCTGTAATCCGGCTGGATGTTAGCCTCGATAACAGAGATGACAGGCTGATCTGTATCGCCAATAGCGCCAACCAGCAATTCCTTGTTCCGGCAGATGCTATTGAAACCTACATTCCGTCGGAGGTTTAGTTTTTTTATAAAAAACTCCGGTTTCCCCTTGATAAGAACAAGCGTATCCATTACAAATACGCTATAAATTATATCTTAAATGAGTTGAAAAGAGGACAAAATGAGTAAAACCGGAATAAACGGCGCTTCTGCAGAACAGTTAAGCCTGCGCATTGATCAACTGCGTGCAGCAGGCGCAAATGATAGTACAATTCAGGAGGCAGTGCTGCGGGATATGAAGAACAAAGATCTGGGCGCTCTTCTGGGCCGTCCCGATCATGAGGACGTGGCCCCAAACTACGGCGATACAGCCCCTACGAGATAACACCCTTCTTCTTCAAAACATATTCCAGCCGCTTGAGCGCATTGCGCTTGAGCGCGGCCTCGCCTGCGCTCGCCGGTCCCTGAATAGAGATTTCGGTCAGGCTGGCCGTATCCATCGCCGAGACCTTGACCAGATTCCCGATGGGAAAATACTCAATTATAACTTCCCGGTTTTGAAGTATTTCTTTCGCCATAAAAATCGTTATATTCAACTTAGTAAAAAACTCCAACAATGAATTTTGAAAGATACACATGACCGCCAAACGCATAGATTTTAACTGGGAAGATCCGTTTTTGCTTGATGAACTGCTCAGCGATGAAGAGCGGATGATCATGCAGACGGCGCGAGGGTTTGCGCAGGACAAGCTTTTGCCACGTGTGATTGATGCGTATAAGACCGAAAAATTCGATCCCGCGATTATGCGGGAGATGGGCGAACTCGGCCTGCTCGGCCCGATGCTGGAGGGTTATGGCTGCGCTGGATCGACCTATACCGCCGCCGGGCTTATTGCGCGGGAGTTAGAGCGCGTCGATAGCGCCTACCGCTCCTGCTATTCCGTACAATCCTCGCTGGTGATGTACCCGATTTACACCTTCGGCTCAGAAGAGCAAAAGCAAAAATCCCTGCCGAAACTGGCCTCTGGTGAAATGATCGGATGTTTTGGATTAACCGAACCGGATGGCGGCTCCGATCCGTCCGACATGCGCACCAAGGCAAAAAAAGTCGATGGCGGTTATTCCGTATCCGGCGCGAAGCAGTGGATTTCGAACTCTCCGATTGCCGATATATTTATCGTCTGGGCGCGGATGGAGGATGGAAGCGTCGGCGGCCTGATCCTTGAAAAGGGCATGAAGGGCCTGTCCGCACCAAAGATCGAGGGCAAGCTGTCCTTACGCGCCTCGCCCACCGGCGGGATTGCGATGGATGAGGTTTTTGTGCCCGATGAAAATGTCATGCCGCATGCCGATAGCCTCAAGGCGCCGCTGATGTGCCTGAATTCTGCGCGCTTTGGCATATGCTGGGGCGTGATGGGCGCGGCGGAAGATTGCTGGCACCGCGCGCGTGAATATACGCTGGAGCGTAAAATCTTCGGCAAGCCTCTGGCCGGGCAGCAATTGATCCAGAAAAAACTGGCCGATATGCAAACCGAGATTACTTTGGGCCTCACGGCGGCGCACAGGCTGGGGCGTCTGCGCGATGAAGACCGCGCTGCGCCGGAGGCGATTTCACTTTTGAAGCGGAATAATTGCGGCAAGGCGCTGGAGATCGCGCGGGTCGCCCGCGACATGCATGGCGGCAACGGCATCGCCGACGAATACCACATCATGCGCCATATGTGTAACCTGGAGGCGGTTAATACCTATGAAGGCACCCACGACATCCATGCGCTTATTCTGGGCCGGGCACAGACGGGGCTCAGTGCGTTTGGTTGATTAATATTTGACAGCTCTTCCATTTACATCTAAAGACATAAACATGATTATTTCAGATGTTTTAGAGTCCCCTGTGGCTGAAGAGCCGCCCAGAAACGTCATGAGCACTGTTCTTCTGTGTGGGGAGGCTGCTAAAAAATTTGGCATTCCCGGCGGAGTGTCCAGCAGAATTCTGACAAAAGGTTGCCTAGCTGAATACGAAAATAGCGAATTACGCAACGCCTTTGAAGAGTTCAGCACAGCCAGAACTAAGCACTTTAATGGAAAGGCAAGCGACCAGACCTTAATTTTGGCAACACAACTTTTATTCTCTAGAATCCAAGACATTGCCCCTGAAATTATTGCACAGGCCAAAAAAGATAGCTGGCGTTCCTCCAGAATTTACCGCGCCAGCGCGAAGTTGCGATCTGCCGGATCAAGTGTTGTTGAAGCTTTTCAGATTATTTTAGGCTAAAACCCACCAGGATAATTCGTCTGGCTGGCCCAGAAACGCTCCAGCATTTGCAGGGTTTTATTGAGGCCATTAAGGTGCTCATTCGTCAGCTCGGAGCCTTCAATCTGCCCTTCGTGGCGGCGGAACATTTCAGAAATCGCATTCTTAAGAGTCATCCCCTTTTCGGTCAGCTTCACACGGATAGAGCGCTTGTCATGCACGGAGCGCTCCTGCTCCAGATAGCCGTTTTCCACCATCTTCTTCACGTTATAGGATACGTTCGAGCCAAGGTAATATCCGCGGATGGTCAATTCCCCGACGGTCATTTCATCATTGCCGATATTGTACAGGATCATAGTCTGGACGTTATTGATGTCCTGAATACCCTTTTTATCCAGCTCCACCTTTAATACGTCCAAAAAATGACGGTGCAGGCGCTCAATCAATTGAATGGCTTCATAATAAGGCGTTGTTTGTGTATTCACTGTTAAAGCTCCGGATAATCGTTATTTATTTAAGCAGTCTGAAAACTGTTTGAAGTTTGAAGAGATGTTGGTGTAAGGTCAACACTATTCCTCATTATACGGGCTAAATTGTTAATAATCCACTGAAACTTGCGTGGGATCTATGCAGCATAAAAACATTATTTCCTCTTCAAAATCTGGCTTTCCGGCGAAACGTATGCGGCGCTTGCGCGGATCGGACGCCATTCGCAATATGGTGCAGGAACATCACGTGCATATCCATGACCTGATTTACCCGATATTCGTTGAAGAAAATGCCAGCGAGCGCTGCGCAGTATCATCCCTACCCGGCGTATTTCGGGAAACGGAAGAGAGCCTTAATGCTGCTGTAAAAGAAGCCGCAGATTTAGGCATTCAGTCCATTATCCTTTTTGGCGTGTCTCACAATAAAGATGATGAGGGCCGCGATAGTCTGAGCGATGAGGGCCTCCTGGCGCGCATGATCAAACGCGCAAAAGATGCCGCACCCGATATCGCCGTTATTGCCGATGCGTGCTTTTGCGAATATACCGATCACGGCCATTGCGGGCCCATTGGGGCGGATGGCGATGTGCATAATGATCGAACACTGGAAAACTTACAAAAACAAGCTGTTATCGCGGCAAAAGCCGGAGCCGATATCATTGCACCGTCCGGCATGATGGATGGGATGGTCGCCGCCATTCGCGCCAATTTGGATAGCGAAGGATTTGAAACCCTGCCTATTCTCTCTTACGCTGCGAAGTTCGCTTCCTGTTTTTACGGCCCGTTCCGTGATGCGGCCGGATGTAGTCTGGAGAACGCTCCCGCTGGCCTACGCAAAGACCGGAAGACCTATCAAATGAATCCGGCCAATGTGGATGAAGCCATGCAAGAGGTCGCCTTGGATATTGCCGAGGGTGCAGATATGGTTATGGTGAAGCCCGGCCTGCCCTATCTGGACATCATCGCACGCGTGAAAGATACCCACCGCCTCCCCACTTTTGCGTACCACGTCAGCGGCGAGTTCGCCATGATCAAGGCTGCACACGAAAAAGGCTGGCTCGATTACGAGACAACGCTGATGGAGGTCCTGCTCTCCTTCAAGCGCGCCGGATGCGACGGCATACTCACCTACGGCGCGCTGGATGCCGCACGTATCCTGCAAAGCCGTTAACAATCTTTAGAATTTCCTAAATTTTCAGTGTCACAATAATCATTTGTGGTAATGTGAACATGGTGAAAGATCATTTTCACGTCTTTAACTCGTCTTGAAAAACCACAAACACGCAATTCTATGGGGCAAATATAATGAGCGAAGAAAACCTGAAAGAACAGCGGGACAGGTTCCTGGCGTTTTCTTTCGCCTCGGCCGATTTGTTCGTCGAGGTCTCGGAAGAAAACAAAATCCTTTTCGCGATGGGCGCTGCCAAAGGGCTAACCGGTTTTACTGAGAAAGAGCTGATCGGCAGGAACTGGCTGGAGATTTTCTCCTTCACCGACCAGGCAGAAATGCAAACCATTTTTGAACGTGCAAAACCGGGCATGCGCTGCGGCCCGATGGTTGTACATCTGAATGAGAAGGTCGGTGAAAAGCGCAACGTCCTAACCGCCATCAAAATGCCGGGCAAGAACAACTTCTATATCACGCTGGGCATGGGCAATGCGCTGATGCAAAAACTGGCTGATCCTGTCGCCACTGCAGGAACAGGAGAGCTCTTGAACATCGACACCTTCGCCGACACCGCCACCGATGCGATGAGCCGCGCAAAAGCCCTGGGAAAAGATGTGAACGTAACGCTTTTTGATTTCGCCCCAACCGAGGAAACCAAGGCACGGTTGGGGGATGAAGCATGGGGTAAATTTAAGGAAGCCTTGGGCGAGTTACTGATTGGACATTCTTTTGACGGATTTACGGCGGCAGAAATCGCGCCGGGCCGTTACAGCCTTCTCCACAACAAAGACGAAGATATCAGCGCTATCCAAAAAGGGATTGAAGAAATATCAAAAGAAAGCGACCCACAAGGAGAAGGTGTTGTTGTTGAAAGCAAGACCATCACGTCTGATTTGAAAGATTTAAGCGAGCGTAACTTTTCCCGCGCCCTGGTCTATACGATTCACGAGTTCGAGCGCAAAGGCGCGGACCTCACAATCGAAACCCTGAACTCGGGCTTTGAATCCTATGTCAATGCCAACGCCGAGAAAATGAAGGAGTTCAAAGACTTCATCAAACGCTCCAGTTTTAATATTCATTTCCAGCCAATTGTTGACATGAAAACTCTCAAGGCTACGCATTTTGAAATGCTCTGCCGCTTCGAACATGGCAACACTCAGGAATGGGTGATGTTCGGGGAAGACCTTGGCCTGGCGCCCGAATTTGATATGGCCATCTGCGAGCGCGCGATTAACTACGTAAAGTTTAAAGCCGGAACCACACGCACAAAGTTCTCTATCAACCTGTCCGGGCAATCGATTGAAGACACAAAATTTTTTGAGGATCTTCAGGAACGCTTGGCGAAACATCCGAACCTGCATGAACGCCTCATGTTTGAAATTACCGAATCCGCCTATATTCAGGACCTCAACAAGGTGAAACGCTTTATTACTGAGTTGCGCGCCGACGGCTACAAAGTTGCGCTTGATGATTTTGGCGCAGGGGCAACCTCCTTCCAATACCTTCAGAAACTTGAAGTTGACTACGTAAAGATCGATGGCAAATATATCCGCCGCCTTCTAACCTCCCAGCGTGACGTTGCTCTGGTCAAAAACCTTGCACAGATGTGTCAGGATTTAGGAACGGAAGTCATTGCCGAAGTGATTGAAGACCAGCAACAGGCTGACCTGCTGATGGGTATGGGCATTAAATACGGGCAGGGCTATCTTTACGCCAAACCTTCCTCGCAACCAGACTATTTGCCACCACAATCGTAAAATCCTGCTAATAACCTGCGGATATAGGCTTGATAAAGCCTTCAAAACCCCGCACAATTCCAGAGGGGAAGTTCTTGTACCCCCTCCCGGATTCAGGTTTTGTTAATTTGAATCGGGCATTCTGTGAGTATTCGCGTAACATCCGAATCGTAATAAGAAAGGATTTCTTCAAAGCTCATGAAGTTCGTCGGTATTCTTTTGGTTTTCGTTTGCACCTATGGCGGCTTGCTGGTCGCCATGCACTTCGATTTCGGCTCATTTATGAAGCTGATGATGGTCATCATCAATGCGTTTACAGGTGAATTTATTATTATTATGGGGTGTGCCGTAAGCGCTTTTCTTATCGGCAACACGATGAGTTCCATCAAACACGCCTTAAAGTATTTCAGCGCGCTGGCAAAACCCACGGCCTATTCCAAGGCAGATTACGAGGAGTTGCTTTGCGCCCTGTTCACCATTTTCAAACTCGCCCGCACCAAAGGCTGGCTTGCGCTTGAGGCGCACATTGAAAATCCCCACGAAAGCGATATGTTCAAGAGGTTTCCAAGCTTTCATCACAACCATCATGCGCTTGTTTTTGTGTGTGACTACCTTCGGATTATCTCGCTCGGCAATGAAAACGCCTTCGAGCTTGAAGCATTAATGGATGCGGAGATTGAAACAATTGAGGCTCATGAACTTCATGCCGGCCATGCCGTTCAGCACATGGCGGACGGCATTCCCGCGCTGGGGATTGTGGCTGCGGTTCTGGGCGTTATCAAGACCATGGCCTCTATTTCCGAACCGCCGGAAGTTTTGGGTAAGATGATCGGAGGCGCATTGGTGGGAACATTCATGGGGGTCTGGTTGTCTTATGCTTTCGTTGCGCCAATTGCCGGGGCCATGACGGAAAAAGGCCACACGGAGGTTAAATATTATAAAATTATGAAGACGGCTATCATTGCCTTTTTGAATGGAGCAGCGCCTCAGGTTGCGGTTGAATTCGCCCGCAAAGTTCTTCCACATGATGTACAGCCAACCTTCCTAGAGCTGGAAGAAAAACTGAACGAGCTGCCTGCCCCAGGGGCATAACCGAAGCATAAAGGTAAGCAACCATGGCTGATGAAGATGCCAAAAAGGCTGATCAAAAAGAACAGCCGATCATTATCAAAAAAAT
>CAYGSN010000029.1:0-25219 GCA_964352675.1 uncultured Pseudobdellovibrionaceae bacterium | reverse complement strand
CTCCGGCGCCGGAGGTCACCAGTTTGATGTCCTTTATTTTGCGCCCGGAATATTCGATCCAATTGCGGAAGGCGGCGGTTACAATGATGGCTGTGCCGTGTTGGTCGTCGTGGAAGACTGGAATTTTCATGCGCTCTTTCAGGCGGCGTTCGATCTCAAAACATTCAGGCGCCTTGATATCTTCCAGATTGATCCCGCCAAAGGTCGGCTCCATAGAGGCAACGATATCCACGAATTTGGAAATATATTCCTCGCGCGGTGTGTTTTCTGTGGTGCAGGTATCCATATCGATTTCAATATCCATGGAATCGATATTGGCAAATTTTTTGAACAGGACCGATTTTCCTTCCATCACGGGCTTGGCGGCCAGCGCCCCGATATTGCCCAACCCCAGAACGGCAGTGCCGTCAGTGATTACAGCCACGAGGTTTCCTTTTGAGGTGTAATCATAGGCGGTCAGGGGGTCTTTTGCGATTTCCTCACACGGCGCAGCAACGCCGGGGGAATAGGCCAGCGCCAGGTCATTTTGTGTGGAGAGCGGCTTTGTTGCACGGATCGCGATTTTGCCCGGCCTGCCGTCGGCTTTGTGGTATTCAAGGGCGCTCTTGCGAAAGGCGTCTTCTTTTTTCGTGTCTTTGGTTTTTGACTTTGTCATTGTTTGTCCGTTTCTCCGTGGGGTATCACACCTTAAAAATTACCGAAAGCCTTTTTGGTTGGTTTGGTGCGGCCGAGAGGACTTGAACCTCCACGGGATTAACTCCCACAGCGACCTCAACGCTGCGCGTCTACCGATTCCGCCACGGCCGCACACTAAAAACCATACGCAGAAGCGGTTTTGATACCAAATGAAACACCCAGTGGCAAGCGGCTTTCGCATTGCACTGCGGCAATTTTATGTGCTAGCAGAATGAGTATGGTTGAGTGGAAAATCAGCACAGAGCCGGTTGCGTATGAAGATGCGCTGGAATTCATGGATGAGCGCGTGGCAGGCATTCATGAGGGCAGCGCGGCGGAGTGCGTGTGGCTGCTGGAGCACCCGCCGCTTTATACGGCGGGAACCAGCGCGAAGGCACATGATTTGTTGCAGGCGCGTTTTCCTGTGCATAAAACCGGGCGGGGCGGGCAATATACATATCATGGGCCGGGGCAGCGCGTGGGGTATGTGATGCTGAATTTACGGGAGCGGCAGAGCAAGCCCGATGTAAAATGCTATGTGCATGATTTAGAGAGCTGGATCATCAAGACGCTGGAGCATTTTGGGATTACAGGCGAGCGGCGCGAGGGCCGTGTCGGGATTTGGGCTTCCACGGATGAGGGCGATAAGAAAATCGCTGCCCTCGGCGTGCGTATTCGCCGCTGGGTCACACTGCATGGGATTTCGATCAATGTGAGCCCGGATATGTCGCATTTTGAGGGGATTGTTCCGTGCGGGATTAGCGATGCTGGGGTGACATCGCTGCGGGATTTGGGCGTGGATGTTGCGATGGATGTGGTGGATAAGGCTTTGCAGGCGGTTTGGGGTGAGGTTTTTAATCCGCAGCGAGATCCGTCAGCTGCGCGCGTGTGTAAGTCGCGATGAATTCCATCAGCTTTTCAATATCGCGTCTTAACGTATCGTAATTTGAATTCTTCTCGAATGTCTCTTCATTCATATAGAGCGCTTTGTTGATTTCAAGTTGAATGGAGTGGCGGCCACGGGCGGGATTTGAATACCGCTTAATGAGTTCTACACCTTTAAAAGGGTCATTGATTCCAACGACATATCCAAGCTTTTTCAGAAAATTTCGTAAGGCATGGGTGAAGCCGATATCGCAGCTGGTTCCGTCACGATTGCCGAGGACAAAGTCGCATGGTTTACCCTCATACCCCACAAGACCGATGGCGCGTTTCGGTGTGGCGCTACTTGCCGGCATGGAGTGGCAGTTAATATGCCAGACCTTGCCGTATCGATAATGCGCCTCATCAATAAGCTGCGCGAGGGCGTTATGATAGGGGTGGTAGTAATTTTTGATGCGGTGTTGGATTTCCTGAGGGGACAGGGTGCGATCATAAACAGGTGCGCCGGGTTTTACCAGGCGGCGGAGGAGCCCGATGCCGGCATCCGAGCGGGAGGTGGGGTTGATGTTTCCACCCGGCCAGTCATGTTCAAGCAAATTTGGGTCGATATCATCTGCGGCGCGATTAACGTCGATATAGCTGCGGGGGAAATGGGCGGTGAGGAGGGCGGCGCCATGATTGGAGGCGCCAGCAAACAAATCGTCCACATAGGTGTCTTCGGCGCTGCGCAGAATGTGAAGATCGCAGGCATAGTTGAAATCTTCGGGGTAGTGCGTGCCGCTATGGGGGGAATCGTAGATGATAGGCAGCATGTTTTGCGGACGGAAAACAGAGAAAATTTCACTCATAAGCCTTGTGTACACCCCTTGAGAATGTGTAAATCATTATGAAACAAACATAAACGAAAACGGCAAAAGGTCAAAACATGCACGACATAAAATATATACGGGATAATGCGGCGGATTTTGATGCGGCGATGGCGCGCCGGGGGTTGGGGGCGCAGTCGGGTGCGATCCTGAAAATGGATGAGGAGCGCCGGGCGCTGCAGACGCAGTTGCAGGAGGTGCAGGCGCAGCGTAATGAAAAATCCCAGAAAATTGGCGAGATCAAGAAATCTGGCGGTGATGCACAGGCTATCATGGATGAAGTTGCGGCGCTGAAGAGCCAGATGGCGGCGCTGGAGGAGCGTGAGCGGACGCTGGCGGAAAGCCTGAACCAGCATCTGGCGGGCCTGCCGAACATTCTGGCCGATGATGTGCCGGACGGGGCGGATGAAAGCGGCAATGTTGAGGTGAGCGTTTGGGGTGATATTAAGGTCGCTAAAGGCCCGGACCATGCCGAGATCGGCGAGGCGCTGGGGATGATGGATTTTGAAACGGCGGCAAAAATGTCTGGCGCGCGCTTTACGTTGCTGAGCGGCGGGCTGGCAAGGCTGGAACGCGCGCTGGCGCAATTTATGCTGGATGTGCATACGAGTGAGCATGGCTATACGGAATGCTCGCCGCCGCTAATGATCCGCGATGAGGCTATGTTTGGAACGGGGCAGTTGCCAAAATTTGCGGAGGATCAGTTCCGGACTACGCGGGGAGATTGGCTTTTGCCCACCGCCGAAGTACCTCTGACCAATATTGTGGCGGACAGTATTGTTGAGGCGGATTACCTGCCCAGACGCTATACGGCCTATACGCCATGTTTCCGGCAGGAGGCGGGCGCGGCGGGCAGGGACACGCGCGGAATGTTGCGTCAGCATCAGTTTTATAAGGTCGAGATGGTGAGCATCGTGAAGCCGGAAGAGAGTGCGGCTGAGCATGAGCGTATGGTAGGTTGCGCCGAAACCATTCTCAAAAAGCTGGAATTGCCGTTTCGCACGGTCATGCTGTGCAGCGGCGATACGGGGTTTGGCGCGCGCAAGACCTATGATCTTGAAGTCTGGCTGCCGGGGCAGGAGGCGTATCGGGAGATTTCAAGTGTTTCCAATTGCGGCGATTTTCAGGCGCGGCGGATGAATGCCAGATATAAAAGTGCGGATGGAAAGAACGTGTTCGTCCATACGCTCAACGGCTCCGGTGTTGCGGTGGGGCGTGCGCTGATTGCGGTGATGGAGAATTATTACGATCCAGCCGATGGCGGGGTTGTGGTGCCAGAGGTCCTGAAGCCCTATATGGGCGGGGTTGAGAAGGTTGTGAGAGATAAATAATGTCAGTAGAAAAATTTGAGCAATATAAGATTCATGCAAGCGTAGTAACAGAAGTTGGACTATACAGTTTGAAGGCTCTTATTACAGTTAATGCTGGTGCTATATTGGCTCTACTTACTATATTTCCACAAATGACTGATAATGGTTTTTATAGGGTCAGCTTTGATAGGCTTCAAGATGCTCTTGTTTGTTACTTGGTAGGTATTGGATTAGTTTTCTTATCAATGCTTTTAACCATTATTTCTGCTCAACTTTCATGCTCTGGAAAGCCTAATGGTTGGGTTCAAGTTACTATAACAATTTTTCCAAGTGTGCTTTCTTTTTTGGCTTTTGGTGTTGGCGGGTATTTTGCATTAGATGCTATTGAACAAATTGTTCATACAGTAGGATAAAAGCCATGAACACACAGGACACAAACCGCCGGATACGGCTGATCATGGATTTGCGGCGTAAGGGGATTACGGATACGGCTGTGCTCTCGGCCATGGAGCGGGTGCCGCGGGAGTTCTTTGTGCCGGATGTGGTAAAGGATCAGGCGTGGGAGGATATGGCGCTGCCCATCGGGCGCGGCCAGACGATTTCCCAGCCGCTGGTGGTGGCGAGCATGAGTGCTGCGCTGAAGCTGTCCGATCGGGACAAGGTGCTGGAGATTGGCACCGGATGCGGTTACCAGACGGCGATTTTGGCGAAGCTGTGCCGCCGGGTCTATACGATTGAGCGCCACCGCCCGTTGCTGGAGGAGGCGGAAAGGCGCTTCGAGGAATTGAAAATCCGCAATGTCACCGCGTTGGCCGGGGATGGCATGAAGGGCTGGCCCAAAATACATGGCATCGACCAGGCGCCGTTCGACAAGATTATCGTCACCGCCGCCGCGCGTGAGAAACCGCCGCAGGAATTGCTGGACCAGCTGAAAATTGGTGGAATGATGGTGATCCCCGTCGGTGAGAGCGGCGCACAGGATTTACGGCTCTATAAGAAAGAGTCCGATAAAGCCTATTCTTCGCAATCCCTGATGCCCGTGCGGTTTGTTCCCTTGCTTCCCGATATTGCCAGCGATAATGAGGCGGCCTAGACGGCCATTCACCAAAGGTATAAAATGCCATTCATGACTATCTGGAGGCTGTTCGCCTGTTTTTTGCTTGTCAGTATTGTTGTGTCGGGATGCGGGGATAACCGCGCGCCGGTGACGCATTACGGCACCAGCGCCGGGGCAGGCAGTGCCGGGGCTCATTCCGTGGTAGAGAACGATACGCTGTGGAGTATTTCCGAGCGTTATAACCTGCCCATGCGTGATATCGCGGCCTATAACAACCTGAATGCGCCGTTTTACCTGGAGGTCGGGCAGCGTTTGCGCCTGCCGCCGCCGCAGAATTATACGGTGCGCGAGGATGACAGCCTGTATACGGTTTCCCGCCTGTTCGGGGTGAACACATCAGAGGTGGCGCGGCTGAACGATATGCATCCGCCTTATGTTTTGCGTGTGGGGCAGGTCTTGCGCCTGCCGCCTGTGGCGCAGGGGCGGGCAGCTGTATTCGCGCGCTCTTCCGCGTCGTCTGCTGCAGCGGCTTCTGTTTCCTCTTCATCGCTACCCGGCGCGCAGTCAGGGCCCCCAAGGCCGGGCGACAAGCCGGTACGTGTTACGGCGGCGCAGCCTGCGCCCAAGTTCTCAACGCGCAAAAGCCCGGTAAACGCTAAAACGCCGAAACGCGCCTCCAGCAAGTTTTTACAGCCGGTGGATGGACGGGTGGTTTCAAGTTATGGCCCGAAGGCGGGGGGGCTGCATAATGACGGGATCAATATTGCAGCCGCCAAGGGAACGCCGGTCAAGGCGGCCGAGAACGGTGTTGTGGTTTATGCAGGCAATGAGCTGAAGGGTTCTGGGAATCTGGTGCTGATCCGTCATGATGACCGCTGGATGACGGCCTATGCGCATCTGGATGCGATCAAGATCGAGCGGGGGCAAGTGGTTAAGCGCGGAGATATTATTGGTGCGGTTGGCTCGACTGGCTCTGTCGATACGCCGCAGTTGCATTTCGAGGTGCGCCGGGGCACGCAGGCGATTAACCCGAAAGTGCATATGGGCGGCTAAACCGTAATGTGTTCGGCCCTCTTGTTTTTACAGGCCGAAGGTTTATAGTCTCACATCATTATTGTTAAGAATCACTTTTAAGGAGCATAAACGATGTTCATATCAAAGGCTTACGCGCAGGCGGTGGAAACGGGTGCCGATATGGCCGCGCAAGGCGGCGTGGGTGAAGCCAGTCCCATGAGTTATTTTTTCGAAAATCTTATGGTTTTGGGTTTCCTGGTCGGGATATTTTATTTTCTTTTCATCCTTCCACAGCAAAGACGCTTTAAAGAGCATGCCCAGAAATTGGCCGAGCTTAAGAAAGGCGACCGGGTTGTCACCGGCGGCGGGCTGGTTGGTAAGGTTGATAAACTTGTTGATGATAAAGAACTTATTGTTGATTTGGGCGGGGGCATGAAGGTGACGGCGCTGCGCTCTACGTTGCAGACCGGACAGGATGCTGCGCTGGGTAAAAAACCTGCAAATAAAAACACCAAAAAAGACACCAAACCCAAAAGCAAAGATACGAAATAGGTTTTAGTTTATGCTGCAGATTGCTCCCTGGAAATCGGCCCTGATTGTTCTGACCTGTGTTTTGGGCTTGTTGTATAGCCTGCCTAACCTGGCGAGTGAAAATACGCGGGCCTGGCTGCAGGAAAGCTTGCCGGGATGGATGCCGACGAAGACAATCAACCTGGGACTGGATCTGCGTGGCGGCGCGCATTTGCTTTATGATGTGGATGTGGATGTCGTGTTTAAAGACCGTGCGGATCAAATGCTGCAGGATATGCGCAGCAATCTGCGCAGTGAGAAAATCGGCTATACGCGCATCGGGACCATTCCAAAAGGCATGCGTATAACGCTGCGCGATGCTGCGGATGGGGAGGCGGTTAAGCGCATCATTCGTGGATTTGATTCCAATCTGGATGTTGAGGTTTCAGAGAACGGCCTGGTGGTGGAGGCCACGATGGGTGAGGCGATGGAGAAGCAGATTTTCGATCAGACTCTTTCGCAGTCTATCGAAATCGTCCGCCGCCGGATTGATGAACTGGGCACGACCGAGCCTGCTATCCAGCGTCAGGGCGCAGATCGTATCCTGGTGCAGGCGCCGGGCGCGAATGCCGAGCAGTTGAAGGGCGTGATCGGAACGACGGCCAAGCTGAACTTTCATTTGGTGCCGGATGTGCAGGAAGGCGTTGCCGGCGGCACGAAGACATTTCCCTATGCGGAGGAGCCGGGCCGGAACCTGACCGTGAACCGCCGCGCGATTATTACCGGAGAGATGCTGGATAGTGCCAGCCCGTCTTTCCAGCAGGGTCAGCCGGTGATTTCGTTCCGTCTGAACGGTGTTGGTGCGCGGCGTTTTTGTGAGGTCACGCGCAACAATGTGAACAAGCCCTTTGCGATTGTATTGGATAACGAGGTAATCAGCGCCCCGGTGATCCGCGAGCCGATTTGCGGCGGGCAGGGCGTGATTTCAGGAAGTTTTACGGTGGCAACGGCCAATGATCTGGCGCTATTGCTGCGTGCCGGTGCGTTGCCTGCACCGATGCATGTGGTGGAAGAGCGCACCGTTGGCCCGTCTTTGGGCGCGGATTCGATTGCGGCCGGGAAGACGGCCAGCCTTCTGGGTCTGGCTTTTGTGCTGGTGTTTATGGGGCTGTATTACGGGTTGTTCGGGATGATGGCGAATGTAGCGTTGATGGCGAATGTGGCGCTGATATTTGCGCTGCTCTCCGGATTGCAGGCCACGTTGACCCTGCCGGGGATTGCGGGGATTGTCCTGACCATCGGGATGGCGGTGGATGCGAATGTTTTGATTTTTGAGCGCATCCGCGAGGAGCTTGCGGCCGGGCGCAGCGCACTGTCGGCCATTGATACGGGCTTTAGCCGTGCGATGTCAACGATTATCGATTCCAACCTGACGACTTTGATTGCAGCGATTATCCTGTTTTCATTCGGAACGGGCCCGATTAAGGGGTTTGCCGTGACGCTGGGGATCGGGATTTTAACATCGTTCTTTAGTGCGATCATGGTGACACGCTTGCTGGTAGCTGTGTGGGTCAAGCACACGAAACCTTCCAGCGTGCCGATTTAAGGAGAGTTTTATGAAGGCTATTCGTTTCATTCCCGATGATACCAACATCCCTTTTATTCAATGGAGAAGGGTCGCCTTTGTATTGTCTGTGGCTTTACTGTTGGCTTCAATATTTATCACTTATCAAAAGGGTCTGAATTTCGGGATTGATTTTACCGGCGGTACGGCGATTGAGATCAAGGTACAGGAAACACCGGATTTAACAGAGTTGCGGACGCGGCTAAACAATCTGGGACTGGGTGCGATTTCCATTCAGGAATTCGGAGCGGCAGATGATTTGCTGATCCGTCTGCCGGAGCAGGAAGGTGGACCGGAGGTGCAGAAGGCCGCGATTGATTCCGTGCGTGCGGCACTTGCCGATCAGTTTGGAGAAGGCGCGGTGGATTACCGCCGGACGGAATTTGTTGGACCGCAGGTAGGTGAGGAGCTAAAGCAACAGGGAATGTATGCGGTCTTATTTTCGCTGATCGGTATTCTGGCTTATGTATGGTTCCGGTTTGAATGGCAATTCGGCGTGGCGGCGATTATGGCGCTGGCTCATGATTCAATTGCAACAATTGGCTTGTTTGCTCTGACACAGCTGGAATTTAATCTCTCCACCGTCGCGGCGATTTTGATGATTGCCGGGTATTCGATTAATGACACGGTGGTGGTATTCGACCGTATCCGCGAGACGTTGCGCAAATACAAAAAAATGCCGATCAATGAATTGTTTAACCTTGCGATTAACAATACGCTGGGCCGCACGACCATGACATCCTTTACGACGTTGCTGGCACTCATTGCGCTGTATTATTTCGGCGGCGAAGTTATTCGCGGTTTCGTGATTGCCCTGATCTTCGGGATCGTGGTCGGGACGTATTCCTCGATTTTCATCGCGGCGCCGGTATTGTTGTTCATGAATATCAAGCGTTCAGAAATTAAGGACGACCCGGACGAAAATTTGCAAAGCCAAGAGGCTTAATCGCATGGATGTCACGCCGCTTATCAAACAAGGCGCGCAGATCATCCAGTCTTATGCCGGCGGGCGTTTCCGCGTGAGCGGCGAAATCTATACCACCCCTGTCATTGTCACACCGGATTCAACGCGGCCATGGGATATTGAAGATTCCGGTGGAGGTGTAAAGGGGTTGCGTGCTGAAGATTTTATGACGCTGCATGAAGGGGCTGATGCGGTGGATGTGATCCTATGCGGCACCGGGGAAAAGATGGAGTTTCCTGATATCGCCACAAGAAAAGTTCTGAAAGAACGGAGTCTGGTGGTGGAGTTTATGGATACCGGCGCGGCGTGTAGAACTTATAATGTCCTGATGGCCGAGGGGCGGCGCGTGGCGGCGGTGTTGCTTCCATTCTAAAGGGCTGAATTTTCGCTGACTTTATAATGGAAGCAATATTTTTAGTGATTTTCTAAGCTGCAATTTTAAGCGGTCCGGCCTCGAACAGCTCGCCGACGTAATCCCAATTCACAAGATTATCAACGAAGGCTTCGAGATATTTCGGGCGGGCGTTGCGGTAGTCAATATAGTAGCTGTGTTCCCACACATCACACCCAAGTAGAGGAGTCTTGCCATAGATGAGCGGATTTTCTCCGTTCGGTGTTGAAACCACTTCGAGCTTATCCGCTGCGCCGTCCCAAGCGAGCCAGACCCAGCCGGAGCCGAACTGGCCCGCACCTTTTTTCAGGAACTGATCACGGAAAGAATCATAACCGCCCAGATCGCTCTCAATCTTGCTGGCCAGTGCGCCGGGTAAGGATTTTCCACCACCATTCGGTTTCATCCATTTCCAGAAATGAATGTGGTTGTAATGCTGCCCCAGCTGGTTGAACAGGCCACCATATTTCGGATCTTTAAAGGTGCTGACCATCGCCTCTTCCAAAGAGGCTTTTTCAAGCCCGGTCCCGGCGATCAACTCATTGCCCTTGGTCACGTAGGCGTTGTGATGCTTGTCGTGATGAAATTCCAAAGTCTCGGCAGACATATATGGGTCGAGCGCATCATAAGGGTAAGGGAGTTCGGGAAGGGTGAAGGTCATATCGGTCTCTCTTTTTTCGATTGTGTTTATCTAACAATGTCTAAGGTAAGGTTTTTGTTCCGTTATTCAAGAAATAAGTGCTAAGACACCCGTATGAATTCAAATCTCTCTTATTGTGGCGAGCTGGTGCGGCGGTATGACCCGGACCGCTTCCTGCTCTCGATGTTCGCTCCGGCGGAAGCACGGGAGGGGGTGTGGGCGTTGTTTGCGCTGAACCATGAGATTGCGAAAACGCGCGAGGTGGTGAGCGAAACCGCGCTGGGTCAGATCCGCCTGAAATGGTGGGCGGATGCGGTTGAGGGGGTATATAAGGGCGGGCCGGTTCTGGAGCATGAGGTGGTGCAGGCGCTGGCCGAGGCGATTGCGCTGTATGATTTGCCGTTTGAAGAATTTGAGACGCTGATCCATGCGCGGGAATTTGATCTGGAAGATGTGCTGCCGGGCAATCTGGAGGGAGTTTTGAACTACGCGGATTTTACATCCACACCTTTGTTGAGGTTGGCGGGACGTATTGCCGGTGCTGACGTAGAGGCAGAGCCGGTGCAGCCCGTTGCTGTGAATTACGCCTTGATGGGGATTTTGCGCGCAGTGCCGTTTCACCGGGCGCAGCGGCGCTGTTACCTGCCGGAGAATATGATGCGGGCGCAAGGTATTGAGCCCCATCGGTTTTATGATTGTGCGCCTGATCGTGAGGCGTTGGCGGAGGCGGTGAAGGAGGTTTGTGCAGAATTTGTACACGGAATCCGGCCACAAAACAGGTTTTTGAAAGCGGTGCAGGGGGGCGCGCATATTTACTACAGGCAGCTGAGGTCCTGCGGCTATGACGTGTTCAATCCCAAAATGGCTCTGGAACCGCCTTTTAAAGTTATCAATCTGATTTTAAAAGGTTTTTTATAGAGCGTATGCCATATTGCGGCGCTGCGTATAGACAATTTTAAGCTCTCTGTGATACACTGTAATCAGGGTAGTATATAAAGTTTCATTAGCAACTTTAACGTTAGGAAAAATCATGGTTGATCCAGTCAGCGGATCCGGCAATGTTCAAAATATTTTAGGAACGAACCGGACAACACAATCAACGAATAACACTGAGGGTAGGCGCAACGAAGAAGCGCGCGGCAATACCCCGCGTGATGAGGTTAATATCTCTCAGGAGGCGTTAAGTCTTGCTGATGCAGAAGGTGCAACGGCTCAGCTCCGTGCCTTTTTAGAAGAGTACCAGGAGCAGAGCTTGGGCCTTGATCCAAACTTTGATACGGAAGCTTAATTTTTAGGCTTTGGTAAATTAAAAAAGCCCGCCAATGATGGCGGGCTTTTTTTGTGTCATTTTTCTTGGTTATCTGCGGTCTCTGAGTTGTTCGAACTCATCGGTGAAGAAGTCATCCTGATCACCGATATATTTGCGATTGGAGGGTTTTGGCTTGTTCGGGAAGACGGCACTGCGGTAATTTTCGCGCTCCTGAATGTTGTTATATAAGGCAGTTTTTGTGCGCTCTTCGGCCAGAGCGGCATCAGAGAATGTTACGGTTTGCATGGCGGCTGCCATTTTGGGGCTGTCCCAATAGCCGTCCATCATCGCCTGGCCGCTTGTTTCGGAGATAAACACACCATCACCGGCAGCCATATCAACCTGGCCGAAATCACCGGCGCAGCCGACCAATCCATCGGATACAAAAACGCCGTAGCCGCCCTGCAATTCCCCGGCCCAGAATTCTGTGCCGCGAATGCCAATTGAGCCGACAGGGGTTTTGATATCGACCTGCGGGGTTTCACGCTTTGTGATCTGTCCGCTCAGCCAGTTAAAGGCACCTTTTGTAACGGATATCCCGGCCTTGTTCTCTTCGGAATCGTAGGGATCAAAAACATATTCATCGATGACAAGTATGGTGTTTTCCGCCAGGCGGAGTTGTGTATCATCCACGAATATAATCAGGATTTTAGAGTCTTTGTCGGTTTCGACAGTGGAATACAGGAATACCGGATCATCAACCTTGAGCTTGCGGCGATTTTCACCATTGGAGTAATAGGCGCTGCCTTCAATCTGAACAATTTTTCCGATGGGGTAATGGTCTTTGCTTTGTGCTATTGCACTGTAAACATTAAATAAAATAACCACGGAAAACATGGTTGCAAAGAAAATTGCCGCTTTTTTAATCATCCGGTCTGCCCTTTTTATACTCTTATATAGTTCTATTTTAACAGCAATTGAGTTGAAAAAAAGTCAAGATTACTTAAAATTTTACCTAGTTTCGTGTGCACGAAAGAGCTTCTATTGTGGACTATAAATATGCTAAAATAAAGATGTAACAGGATGTTAAAAAAATTTACGGTACGTCCAAGGAAAGGGCCGCGTAAATGACTGGAATAACTAGTATTCTTGCGCCGGTGAGCGCTCCTTCTCCTCTTTTGAAGCCGAAAGAGGCTCAGAATCCTTTTCCTAAAATTGAAGAGCCTGTTGTTCCCAAAAGTTCATTTTTTGATCTTGATACATCGAATGAAGATTTCTACCAGCTTTTTGAACTTCCTGAAAATATCAAAGGCATTATTAAGAAGCTGAATCGCAACAACAAGATTTTTGATCTTTCTTCAAAGGTTATATCCTCCAGCCGTGGTGGGTTAGAAGATGTGAAGACAAAGATTAAGGAGCTTAAAGCCGAAGTTCAGAAAGAGGCTTCTGATGCGGATGTTTCAGTTGCGACTGATAGTGCAGCGTATCTTCAGGTTTTGAATAATCTTGAGCGGATTATTGAAGAAAAGAAAAAGGGGCTTATCCCCAATGAGTTTATAAGAACCAATGTTGCTTTTGTGAATATTCAAGCCACAGAAAAATTATTTGTTGGGCGGCGTATCTCTGTTGAGGTTTAGAGCGTCTAGGCTGCTTTTTTTATTTCACCGATCCAGTTTTCCAGCGCCATAAGTGCGCGCGTGGTGTAGGCTTTTTTGCGGTCTTTGCCGCCCAGGTTGGCGCGTTTCTATTTACCGGATTTGGTTTGGTATTTGATGGTAGCTTCGTCCTTGGTTAAAGGGGGGAAGAGGCCGAAATTTATGTTCATGGGTTGGAAGGTTTCAGATTCTGCGCCGCCGGTGATGTGGTTCAGGAGCGCGCCGAGGGCGGTTGTGGCAGGTGGTGTTTCGAAATTCTGGCCGAGCTTTTCAGCGGCAGCCATGCGCCCGGCGAGCAGACCGATGGCAGCGCTTTCGACATAGCCCTCACAGCCGGTGATTTGACCAGCGAAGCGCAGGCGCGGCTGGGCTTTTAGTTGTAGCATTTCATTGAGTAATTTTGGTGAGTTGATAAAGGTGTTGCGGTGCAGGCCGCCGAGTCTTGCAAACTCCGCATTTTCCAAACCCGGTATCATTTTAAAGACGCGGGTCTGCTCGCCCCATTTCATTTTGGTTTGAAAACCCACCATGTTGTAGAGCGTGCCGAGGGCATTGTCCTGCCTGAGCTGAACCACTGCATAAGGTTGCTCATCACTGTGGGGATTGGTGAGGCCAACGGGTTTCATCGGGCCGAAGCTCAGCGTTTGGGGGCCGCGTGCGGCCATAACCTCGATCGGCATGCAGCCATCGAAATAGGGGGTGTCGAGCTCACGCTCCTCCAAAGTCGGGCTGCCGGATGGGAGTTCCCATTCTTTGAACAGGCCGTATTCGGCGTTTAAAAGCTCGGTGATAAAATTATTATATTGCTCTTCGCTCATGGGACAGTTGATGTAGTCTTTGCCGGTTCCTGCCGGGCCAGCTTTATCGTAGCGCGACTGAAACCACGCCACATTCATATTAATGGTCTCACGGTGGACAATCGGCGCGATGGCATCAAAGAAGGCCAGCTCGCCTTCGCCGGTCAGATCGGCAATCGCTTTGGCCAGCGCATCGGAGGTCAGGGGGCCTGTGGCGATGATGACGCTGTCCCACTCCGCCGGAGGCAGGCCATCTATCTCGCCGCGCTCGATGTTGATGAGAGGGTGCTCCTCCAGCGCCTTGGTCACGCCAGCGGAGAAGATATCGCGGTCAACGGCCAGCGCACCACCGGCGGGCACGGCGGCCTTACCGCCCTCGCGCATGATGAGGGAGTTTAGGCGGCGCATTTCTTCGTGGAGCAGGCCAACGGCGTTATGCTCATGATCATCACTGCGGAAAGAATTCGAGCAGACAAGCTCCGCACAGCCATCGGTCTGGTGCGCAGGCGTTTCAACATGCGGGCGCATTTCATGCAGCACAACGGGCACGCCCATATTGGCAATTTGCCAAGCGGCTTCCGATCCGGCCAGCCCCGCGCCTATAATATGGATTTTCTTTGTTTTCATGGTGTTTTTGTAATGCAATCAGTAAGGGAAAAGCAAGTTTTAAGTCTTTGTGTTGCACCGGGGCTGCGATAGACTCTCCAGTAGAAAAGAATCATTTTCGGGGACAAATCAAGGAGAAATATCATGAAACATAGAGCTTTGCTTTTGAGTGCAGCATGCGTGGCACTGGCCGCCAGCCCGGCTTTTGCGGAAGATCATGCGCCCGCCGAGCATATACAGGAGCATTTGCAGGAGCAGGTTCAGGAGCACGCGCCGGCAGAGACCATGCAGGAAGGCCGTGAGGCGGCGGCGCAGGTTGTGCCTATGGAAGAAGGGCATGAAACGGCAGCAAAACATGCAGAGCCGCAAGAGCAGCCCGCCCTGGAAGAGCAGGTGCAATGGGGCTATGAAGGCGCCGGCGCGGCGGCGCATTGGGGGGGGCTGGATGCGGCCTATGAAGTTTGTAAATCCGGCCTGAAGCAATCTCCGGTCAATATCGAGAAATATTCGCAGGTTGATTTGCCACAGCTTGAGATCTCTTATAATGCCGTACCACTTGAGGTCATGAATAATGGCCATACGGTTCAGGTGAATTATGCGCAAGGCAGTTCGATGAGCGTAGGCGGGAAAACATTTGAATTGCTACAGTTCCATTTTCACACACCCAGTGAGCATTATCTGGACGGCGCTCCATATCCGATGGAGGTGCATTTCGTGCATAAGGCGGAAGACGGTACGCTGGGGGTGCTTAGCGTGATGATGAAGGTCGGCGAGCATAACCCGGTGATTGAAGGCATCTGGCAGAACGTTCCTATGGCTGGAAAAACCAAGGATGTCGTGATGGTGCAGGTGAATGCTTTTGATCTGCTGCCGGAGGATCTGGGATATTACCAGTATGAGGGATCGCTGACCACGCCGCCTTGTACCGAAGGCGTGCAATGGCATGTCATGAAAACGCCGATTGAGGTTTCCGCCGAACAGGTTACTGCATTTCAGGGGTTGTTTCCGGTCAATGCGCGCCCGGTTCAGGATTTGCACGGACGTGTGGTGAAGGGCGAGTAGCAGGGTACGCGAGGGGTGTTTTGTCCCGAACGCTCTAAAAAAACCTCCTTCGCCTTGCATTGAGGTGCAAAAAACCGTCACAATCAAGAAGGGAGGAGTTGAAATGTCCAAAGGTCTTAGCGAGAGCGAATTTTACATGTGGCGCACATTGTTCGCGATTGCCCATGCCGATCATGTTGTGACCAGCGAGGAAGTGCGGTTTATGGCCGAAGCGCTGGAGGATATCCCCTTTTCGCAGGAACAGCATGATATCCTGAACGATGACATTACCAATCCCAAAGATATTCTGGAGATGTTTGACGGTATAAGTGACGTGCATGATCAGGCCCGATTTTTCAAATTCGCGCGGCGGCTGGTCTGGATCGACGGCGATTACGGCATGGAAGAGCAGGCGATTATGCTGAAGCTTGAGGAGGCGCATCTGGCACGGGTTAATATTGTTGATGATCTGGTCGGCTCCATCAAGATGGAGTTCGAGGAAGATGCTCCCGTCTCTTCGTCTGCAGCGCAGGACGATGATAACCGCGCGCGTGGCTGGGCCTACGCGCTCAGGCGCATGGTGTTCGGGGACGATTAAGATCTAATCATAAAAGACACGGGCTTCCTGGACATAATCACTGACAGGAGCTTCTTTACCGGGATTTTGCGGGTACTCATGGCCGTCAAAACGCATGGCCACATCTTTGGATTCGCTCCAACGACCGGAGACGCGGACGATGAGGTCTTTCCAGCCATTTGTTTTATCCCGGCTGACATAGAGCGGTTCGCGCACGGGCTGGATGGCGTTGACCAGTTCGAAATTCTTGTCATGCGCTTTCAGGACCAGCATGGTGCATCCATGCATGCCGCACCAGAATCCATAGGGGTTTTTGAACAGCACCAGCGCGTCGCGCCGCCCGTCGGCATCAAGATCAATGCGGGTGAAATCGTAAGTTGAATTGGCCGGGGCCTCACTGCCGTTCAGGAACTTCTGCACGGCAAGGCGCATTTCTTCGTCACTGGGGTCTACCGTAGCGCCAGGAAGTGGGGTCAGCGGCGAGTACAGCGCCGCCGAGTCATCGGAGGTGGAGCTGCAGGCTGTTAACGCAAGAGGTAAAATAAGCATCAGAGCGATGCTTTTAAGACTATTCATCTCTAAAAGTCTACAGATTCGCGGGGTGCTCAGAAAGGCTTGAAAGCCATGGTTTTGGTGTTTATAAACGAAAATCTGTTGCTAATGAAGATTCACCGCACTAGATTTCCCTTTCGAAGAGGAGGAGTAGCCCTATGACCTTTGTGGTCACCGATGTTTGTATCAAGTGTAAATACACGGATTGTGTAGAGGTTTGCCCCGTGGATTGTTTCTACGAGGGAGAAAACATGCTGGTCATCCATCCGGATGAATGCATTGATTGCGGCGTGTGCGAGCCGGAATGCCCGATTGAGGCGATCGTCCCGGACAGCGATCCGAAAGCTGATAAGTGGCTGGAATTGAACAGAGATTACTCCGAAAAATGGCCCAATATAACCACAACGCGCCCGCATAAGGACGATGCGGACGATTATAAGGACGAAGAGGGCAAGTTCGAGAAATATTTCTCATCCGAACCCGGCGAAGGCGATTAAGGTCTTTATCTTTCCCGTTTAAATCTCAGTTTTATTGATGTCCGTCAATGATGGTGGGGGCGGGGCGCAAATTTGCACTTGCATGTTTACATAGCATAATATATGAATATGTGAATTATTTTTGATTGTGAGCGCGTAATGAGCAAAGTAGCAGGTTTTCTTAGAGTTTTAAGCGTCTTGGCTTTGTGCCTGGCGATGGCTGTGGCGCTGAGCAGCGCAAGCCATGCCAAGGGCGGCGCACCTGTTGCAACTACGAAATCAGCCGAAAGCCCTGTCAAGGCAACGAGTAAAAAATCCCGCAAACGTCAAAGCTCTGGCGAATCTGCTGAGCGTACGAGCCCTGATGATTACGATCCTGAGCTGGCGCGGGTCCTGCGGGAGCGCCGCGCGGTTGTATACTGGTTGATCGGCGGCGGCAGCAGCAATGCAGCCCGGCGCAATATCGGCTGGGGCGTGGCAGAGCGCGGCTGGATGGATTTTAAAGATCGATATGTCATGCCCTATGTTGAAATGGGCGCGGAGCGTTTCCAGCTGCATAACCCGTTTGGCTCACTGAATACAGAACATATGCAGATGGATCAGTATCTGGAGGCGCGTGAAGCGGCCTATAGCCCTGTGGATAACGGCTATGACCGTGAGGCGCTCAAACGTGTGGTGAACGAACATGAGTTCATCCGTGCTTTCAAACCATTGACGGATCAGGGAATCGAAATCACATGCTATGTTGGCTCCCCGCGCCTGGACCCTGATTTTCTAAGAATTGAACGGGAAAAAGGCGAGAAGGAGGCTTTTTCCCATGCCTTTGATGCTCTGGAGCCTTGCCTGCGTGCGGGGATGAGTATTGGTCTGGATGCGGCCAGCCCGGCTGATGGGGATTCTTCGACATTCCGTTTTGCGGAGCTGTTGAAAAAACGCCATAAAATTCGTGTTTATACCGAGGCACGGCCGGCGATCCAGCAGGAAAACTGGGCGGATTATCCGTTTGTGAGCGCTAATAATGTTTGGGACCACCTGAATACGCATAACCTGCCGAACCGGCATCCGCAAACCTATATCACGCACCCCAATCTGGACTATCACCATGGTGACGAATTCCGCGTGATGATGCTCCAGCGTATGGGCGATGGCACGATTAATGCCGAGATCGAACAGGCCAGACGCATTCAGGGCGAGCATGAAAATGTGACGCTGGCCATCCACGGGTTTCATGCGTTCGACGAAGGGCGTATGAGCCGGGTTGAGTATTTGCGCGAGATTTATGCCGATTACCTGCACAATTCCCGTGATGTGCCGATGGTGCGCGACAATACGCAGGAGCGCGGTTCGGTTGCGGGGTCCGTGCAGAGCCGCGCATCGAAGAAGCGGGTTTCCAGCAGTCGATAGAATTTCTAGGTGCTGGCTTTGGTTTTATCCGGCGTAACATCCAGTTTTTCCTGTAGGGAGGAGCTGGATGTTGTGTATTCGAACTTCAGCCGCGCATCCGGGTAGCAATAGCGAAACGCCTGGCGGGACATGAGCGCCGCTTCGTGGAAGCCCGACAGAATAAGTTTCAGCTTGCCCGGATAGGTATTGATATCGCCGACGGCGAAGATGCCGGGCGTGGAGGTTTCGAATTTCTCCGTATCCACAGGGATCAGGTTTTGCTCTAAATTCAAGCCAAACTCGGCAATCGGCCCCAGCTTCATGGTCAGGCCGAAGAAGGGGAGTAGCGTATCGCACTCAATTTCCCGCTCGCCGCGTTCTTTATCGTGAACCATGATGCTTTGTAATTGCCCATCAGAGCCATTCAGCGCCTTGACCTGTCCGATTTCAAAATTCATTTTGCCCTCACTGACCAGCCCGCGCATCTTGCCAACGCTATCGGGCGCGGCGCGAAAATCATCGCGCCGGTGCACAAGTGTCATGCTTTGGGCCAGCGGTTGCAGGTTCAGTGTCCAGTCCAGCGCGCTATCGCCGCCGCCGACAATCACGATGTTTTTGCCTTTGAATTTGTCCATCTGGCGCACGGCGTAATGCACGGAAATGCCTTCATAATTCTCAATGCCGGGAATGGGCGGCTTTTTCGGCACGAATGACCCGCCGCCCGCGGCAATGATAATGCAGGTCGCCTTGAATTTTGTGCCCATATCGGTGGTCAGCAGCCACTTGCCGTCCTCGGTTTTGGCCAGCCCTTCGGCCATTTGCTGGAAATGGAACACCGGGTTAAAGGGCGCGATCTGTTCCATCAGCCGGTCGGTTAGTTCCTGCCCGGAAATAATCGGCCAGGCGGGGATGTCATAGATCGGCTTTTCCGGGTATAGCTCCGCGCATTGCCCGCCGGGGCGATCGAGGATATCGATCAGATGGCATTTCATGTCCAGTAGGCCCATCTCAAAGACGGTAAAGAGCCCGCATGGGCCTGCGCCAATAATGACGGCGTCCGTTTCGATGATTTGCGTTGAATTTTCCATGCGCGGAATATACCCCTTTTTCCCTATGAATCAAACCCAAAGGGCTTTTTAAATCAAGGGGGTGTTTTTTTCAATCATGGATTGGAGAAGTAGGTCGAGCGGTCTATACTCGTCCGTACGATGACAGAAATTATCGATATGCAAGCTGTGAGGGAGTTGAAAGAGCTGATGGAACAGAAGTTCCCAGCTCTTGTACAGACTTATGTTGAGAGTTCCCGTAAGCACGTGGATGATGTAATAAAGGGGGTGGATGCCGATGATGCTGCTTTGGTCGAATCGGCCGCGCACCCTTTAAAATCCTCCAGCGCCAATATGGGGCTTATGGCGCTGTATGAGCTTTCACGCGATATCGAAGATGTGGCGGAGCGGGCAAAGAATTCAAGCGGCAATTTGCAGGATTGTGCCGATATGGTAGAGCGGCTTGGCGGATTATACTTAGAGTCGTTGCGCGCATTACAAAGCGTCTAAAAATCACAGGGCTAACCCAGAACTTTTTGAAGCCGAATAATCAGGCCGTCTTTATCGAACGGTTTGACCATATAATCTTCAGCGCCAAGTTCCAGACTTTTTGATACGTCGTTGATATTGTTTTTCGCTGTTAGCATGATGACCGGAATTTTTTTCGTGGCGTCGTTGTTTTTGAGTTCTTGCAGAACGTCATCACCGCCTATGCCGGGCATCATCTGGTCTAGAAGAATAGCTGCGGGTTGTTCCTCTTGTGCTTTTTTAAGACCGTCTTCTCCGTTTACAGCTGTAATGCATTCAAAATCCGAATTTTTAAGGATTTTGGACACGATCTCCAGTGTTGTGGCTTCATCATCGATGATCAGTATTTTTTGTTCTGGCAAAATCACTCACTCCTATACGATGGTTTATATTTACGCTATCTCTCTGCAAATCTTAAACATCTTATCATTCTCGCATTCATATGTATGGATTTTGTGGGGTTAGTAGTCCTTATACATCATGGAGAGGTATTTTTCGCCCTGATCGCACAGCAGGGTCAGGATATTCTTAATCTCCGGATATTTTTCTTTGATCTTTTTGGCCGCCCAGTAATTCCCGCCGGAACTGGGGCCGACGAACAGGCCGCGCTCGCGCGCGAGCTTGCGGGCTTCTTCAATGGCAACTTCGCTGTCTACGGAAATAACCTTATTGATTAGATGCTTATTGCGCGCGTAAATGGTGGGGACAAAGCCGTCGGAGATACCCTCAATCTTATGATCGGCGACGATGCAGCATTGCAGCGTCTCGGATTCGGACGGCTCCATAGCAAATGCTTTCAGATCGGGGTTGTGCCACTGGCGCAGACCCTGCGTGATACCGATCAGTGTGCCGCCGGTGCCTACACCTTGTACGATGGCATCGAATTTCAGGTCTTTTGGTGTTTGCTGCACAATCTCGCGGGCCAGCCATTCGCGATTTTCTTCAATATTCCATTCATTGTCGAATTGTTGCGGGCAGTACCAGCCCTCCTGCTGGCCTAGGCGGATGGCCTCCGCCCTGGCTTCATTAACCTGAAAATCCCCGACAAAACGGATTTCAGCGCCGAAGCCAACGGAGATGCGGGTGCGCTCGGAGGTGTAACCGTTGGGGATGATTACAACCATTTTATACCCCTTCACGGCGGCGACCATGGACATCGCGTTGCCGGTATTGCCGCTGGTCGATTCAACGATAGTATCGCCGGGTTTGAGCAAGCCTTCTTTCTCAGCACGTTCAATCATGAATTTGGCCATGCGGGATTTGATCGAGCCGGAGGGGTTGAGGTATTCCGCCTTGGCATAAATCCCGCCGCCAAGGTCAAACAGGGGGGTGTTGCCGATTTGGTCCAGAATATTGCTGCAGAGTTTTGTCATGGGTTTTCATCCGAAAGCGTTTTTAATCTGTAGAGGTATTCTAACGCGTCTTTCGGTGAAATGCTATCGGGATTTATGTCACGCAGCAGGTCCAGTGCCGGAGATTTTTGTGCGATTTTTGCTGCGGTATCCTTGGCGGTTTTCTGGGAAAAGAGCGGCAAGTCATCGGCCATTTTCGACAGGCTGCCTGATTGTTCGGGGGATTCTAGAAATTCTAGAACCTCGCGCGCGCGGGAGATGACGGCTTCGGGAAGACCGGCCAGTTTTCCGACATGAATGCCGTAGGAATGATCGGCGCTGCCCGCCACAACATTATGCATGAAGATGATGTCGCCTTTCCATTCTTTGACCTCCATGGAGTAGCAGGCAAGGGCAGGGAGTTTTGCCGTGAGCGAGGTGAGTTCATGGTAATGGGTGGCGAAAAGCCCGCGGCATTGGTTCATGTCATGAAGATGTTCGACGCAGGCCCAGGCAATGGAGAGGCCATCAAAGGTTGCAGTGCCGCGCCCGATTTCATCGAGGATGACAAGCGATCGTTCTGTAGCTTGGTTGAGAATTGCTGCAGTTTCAACCATTTCGACCATGAAGGTGGATCGGCCAGAGGCGAGATCATCCGATGCGCCGACGCGGCTGAATACCCGGTCAACGATGCCAATATGTGCTTTTGCCGCTGGCACAAAAGAGCCGATTTGCGCGAGGATGGTGATGAGTGCGTTTTGCCGCAAAAAGGTTGATTTACCCGCCATGTTCGGACCCGTGAGGAGCCAGAGTTTTTGTGTTTTACCCAGGTCACAATCATTGGGTACGAAGCTCTCATTAGATTTTTTGAGCGCATCTTCGACGACGGGGTGTCGGCCACCTTCGATTTCAAAGGCTAAAGAATTGTCAAGAACGGGGCGGGTATAGTCCAGATCGCGGGCGAGTGTTGCCAGCCCGGCGGCCATGTCGATCGCGGAAATCGCTCTGGCCCGCGCTCCGATTTTCTGCGCCTGATCCAGAATTTGCGCGCGCAATTTTTCAAAAATTTCAAGCTCAAGGGCGAGAGATTTTTCAGCTGCGGATGAGATGTCACGCTCTAATTCTGCAAGTTCCGCCGTGGTGAAGCGCACGGCATTGGCCAGAGTCTGGCGGTGAATGAAGGGGTTTTCATTGTCCTGCTCCCCGGCCTTCTTAGAGACCATCATGGCATCGGCGCGTTTCGCGGGGACTTCTATAAAGTATCCCAGCACATTGTTGAATTTAATTTTCAGTGCATCAATTTTTGCAATGCCCTGATACTTGCCCTGTAGCAAGGCGATCAGGCGGCGGCTTTCATTGCGCAGCAAATTCAGCTCATCAAGCTTTTTATCAAAGCTTTTGGCAATAAACCCACCATCACGGGTCAGGGCTGGGGGTTCTTCGGTCAGGGCTTCCTTGAGCGTGTCCTGAAGATTGGATAGGGCGGGTGTGTCTTCAAGGTTTTGCAGGATTTGTACAAAAATGCTGCGGGTGTTTTCCTGTGTTTGTAGCAGGCTGCGCAAGGTGCTGGCGTGTTTGAGGCCATCGCGAATGACGCTCATATCACGTGGCCCGCCGCGATCAACAGACAGGCGGGCAAGGGCACGTTCCATGTCGGGCATGGATTTAAGGTGATCACGGATCGTCTCACGCAAGCTGTTTTCCTGCAGCAAACATTCAATTTTGTCATGGCGCGTTTTGATTTCACCCAAATCAGTGAGCGGAGACGACAGGCAAGATTGCAGCATGCGTGCACCGGGTCCCGTGATGGTGCGATCAATCACAGAAAGTAAGCTGCCTTTACGCTCTCCGGATAGCGTTCGGGTAAGTTCCAGATTGCGGCGCGTAGCGGCATCAATTTCAAGGGTTGCGCCCTGGGTGATTTGCTGCGGCGGATCAAGGCGGGGGAGTTTGCCGACCTGCGTGCGCTGTATGTAATCAATTAACGCCCCGGCCGCAGCAATTTCAGCGCGGGAATACCCGCCAAATCCATCAAGCGTATCCACGCCATAAAGGGTTTCGAGGCGTTTGCGGGCGTTGTCACTATTGAACAAAGAGGCGGGCTGTCGGGTCAGGCGAAAATGATCGCTGTGTTGCAGTTCAAAATTTTCAGGCAGAAGAAGTTCTTTCGCTCCGATGCGCTCCAGGGCGGCCATGATGTGATCGCTCGCGATTTCCTGCACAAAAAACTGCCCCGTGGAAAGCTCCGCCCAGGCCAGGGCAGTTTGCCCGCCAACATCACAGAGGCAAGCCAGGTAATTATTCTCCCGCGCTTCAAGCAAGGAATCTTCAGTGAGTGTGCCTTGGGTGACAATTCGCACGACCTCACGGTTTACAAGCGCTTTGGAGGTAGGGCGGCCTTCAGCCTTTGCCCGCGCCTTTGCCTCGTCCGGGGTTTCGGTCTGTTCGCATATGGCAACGTTAAATCCGGAGCGGATCAGCTTGGCCAGATAGGGCTCATAGGCATGAAACGGCACGCCGCACATCGGAATGTCGGTATCATCGGATTTGCCGCGCTTGGTGAGTGTGATGTCGAGCGTTTCAGCGGCCTGCACCGCGTCATCGTAAAACAGCTCATAAAAGTCACCCATGCGGTAGAACAGCAGGCAGTCAGGATGCGCAGATTTCAGCGCGTGATATTGCGCCATCATCGGCGTGTGGCCGTCTTCGAGATAATCGTCGATGGTCTTGAGGGCAGCGTTACTCATGAGTTTCTTTGTAGCATAAAGCCCGCGCAGGTCACGGCGTTTTTTATTTGACAGATATAGGGAGTGTGGATAGTGTTTGAGGAGTTAAGGGGTAGAGTTATGACACAAGTTGCGGAGTTATCTGAGTTGGCTGACCGGTTTGGTTTGTCCGTAGGGCGCGGGCATGTGCGCCTTGTAATAGCAGACGACAGAAAGAAATTGCCACACCGTGTAAGGAGGCGTCTGCAGCGTGATCATTTTACATCCTTAGCTGAGATGGCAATGAAAAAGGGCTTGTCTGGTCAGCTGAAGTTTGTTTTTACGGATTCTTCGGTTGAAGCGGGCGCACCCGCCCAGGCGAATCTTTCCAAGGAGGCCGAGTGCGAGGTTGTAAAAATGACTAAAAGGCATGGGGGTAAAGGTATTTCAGGCGAATTTGAAGCTTTGTACAAACCCTCTAATGCAGAGAATTTTGTCGGCTCTACGGTTATTTGTATACGCCCCGTTCCACCTGAGGAACGCAGCGCGGATATGTAAGGGATGAGATTATCCCGTCCCGGTTGATCCGAACCCGCCTGCGCCGCGTTCGGTTTCATCGAGTTCTTCAACAACATCCCATTCGACCTGTTCGTGGCGGGCGATGACCATCTGCGCGATGCGCATGCCGCGTTCAATGGTGAAGGCTTCCTGTCCATGATTGATCAAAATAACCTTAATTTCGCCGCGGTAATCCGCATCAATCGTCCCGGGTGTATTCAGGACGGTGACGCCATGCTTGGCCGCGAGGCCGGAGCGGGGGCGGATTTGCGCCTCAAATCCCGCAGGCAGGGCAATGGACAGGCCGGTGGGGATCAATGCGCGATCTCCGGGCGCAAGTTCAACCGCATCTTCCACGGCGGCGGCGAGATCCATTCCGGCGGATTGGCCGGTTTCATAGCCGGGCATAGGCAGCCCGACCGCATGGTCCAATGGTTTGAGGGCGACATTCGTTTTATTCGGCAGCTTCGCTGTGCTCATGGTCTTTATCCTTTTTAAAATGGGCGGTAATTTCATCTACCAGTCTTTCCGCAATGGCGGTTTTGGTGATGTGGTCCCAATCTTCTATATTGTCTGAGGTGATGAGGAAAACATGATTCTCATCCGCGCCAAAGATATTTTGGTCCTTGCCAACTTGATTGGCCAAAATCCAGTCACAACCCTTGGTGGATAATTTTGTGCGTGCATTCTCCTGCAGGTTTTCAGTTTCGGCGGCAAAGCCAATGACGAGGGCAGGGCGGTTTTTGTGGTTGGCCAGAGTATGCAAGATATCAGGATTGGCG
>CAYGSN010000028.1:0-26472 GCA_964352675.1 uncultured Pseudobdellovibrionaceae bacterium | reverse complement strand
GTGCAGGGCGAGGCCGCGGCGATTGTGGTGAGATTTTCGCGTTTCGTGGATAAAAACCGCTCAAACACGCCGGAGAGCTTGTCGCTGGAATGATCCAGGCTTTGGGTTTTGATCTCCAGCAATTTGGCCGGATCGCCCAGATGCCTTGCCAGATTTTCGATCTTTGTGCGGTGTTCGCTCAGGTGACGTTCCATCGTACTGACAAGACGTTGCTCATCCTCCAGCACCTGCGCGATCAAATGTGTCCGCACCGGCACCGCCATTTCCGCCGCCCCTGTCGGTGTCGGCGCGCGCAAATCCGCCGCAAAATCCACCAGTGTCGTGTCGGTTTCATGTCCGATGGCGGAGATAACCGGGATGGATGAGGCCGCCACCGCGCGCACCACATTTTCCTCGTTGAACGGCATCAGATCTTCCAGCGACCCGCCGCCGCGCGCGATGATCAGGACGTCCGGTCGGACCGGAAAACTCTGAAACCCTTCAATGGCCGCTGTGATCTGTGCCGCCGCGCCCTCGCCCTGCACCAAAACCGGCCAGACCAGAACATGGCGCGGGAAACGGTCGGACAGGCGGTGCAGGATATCCCGAATCACCGCACCGGTGGGGGATGTGACAACGCCGATCACCTCCGGGAGGAAGGGGGTTTCCCTTTTGCGCTCGGCGGCAAACAGTCCCTCGGCGGTTAGTTTCTTTTTCCGTTCTTCCAGCATTTTCAGCAAAGCGCCTTCGCCCGCAAGCTCCATCGATTCAATGATAATCTGGTATTTTGAACTTGCGGGGTAGCTGGTGACCCGCCCTGTGACGATGACATCAAGACCTTCTTCCGGTTTTATGGACAGCTTGGAGAGCGCGCCTTTCCAACACACGGCATCTATGGTGGCGTTCTCGTCTTTCAGGTTCGTGTAAAGATGGCCGGAGCCGGGGATTGTGACGCGGCCGATTTCCCCGCGTACGCGTACGCGGCCGTAATTCTCTTCCAATGTGCGCTTGAGCGATTGTGCCAAATCACCGACCGAAAATTCCGGCACGTTTGTTTTTGGCTCATTATTTTCAGGATTCTCTTTTGCAGACATGGAAAGATGATAGAATTGATTACAATCAAAACACAACCTTATTGGTGCATGAATGTCTCAAACCCTGACCGAATACCTCTATAAAGACGAAAATCTCTGTGTAGGGAAGTTGTTAAAAAATCTTACATGGGATACCGCGCAGTCGGACCGTGTGCACGGAAATGCTTCAGCACTGGTGCGCGGAATGCGGGCGGAAAAATTGCCCTCCGGTCAGTTGGAGGCTTTTCTGCAACAATACTCCCTGAGCACGGAAGAGGGGCTGGCGCTGATGTGCCTGGCCGAGGCATTGCTGCGCATTCCCGATAAGGCCACCGCCAATGCGTTGATTAAAGATAAGGTCGAGGCCGCCAACTGGCTCAATGAAATGGGCCGCTCCAAAGACTGGGTGGTCAAGGCTGCCGGGGTGGGGTTGCTGGTCACCAGCCGTACGCTGGATAGTGCTATGGCCCGGGTCGGACAGCCCTTTATCCGTGAAGCAATGATCCGCGCTATGGGTGTATTGGGGCATCAGTTCGTTCTGGGTGCGGATATTGAAGAGGCGCTGCAGAAATCAGAAAAATACAACAACAAGGGTTACCGCTTATCCTATGACATGCTGGGTGAGGGCGCCCGTACGGCCAGCGATGCGCAGCGTTACTATCAATCCTACGCCGATGCGATTGATTATGTCGGGGCGCGGCCTCCGGCCGATACGGATCACCGTCCCGGTATTTCCGTCAAACTTTCCGCCCTGCATCCCCGCTATGAATATGCGCAGAAAAAGCGCTGTGTTCCTGAGATCGTAGAGAGACTATTGGCGCTCTGCCATAAGGCAGCTTCGCACAATATTGCCCTGACCGTCGATGCGGAGGAGGCCGACCGGCTGGAGCTGTCTTTGGAGATTATCGATGAGGTGCTGAAGGATAAATTTCTGCAGGGTTGGGAACGGTTCGGCCTGGCGGTGCAAGCCTATCAGAAACGTTGTCTGCCGCTTATTGATGAAATTACGTCCCGGGCGAAAGATCACGGGCGGCGTTTTCAGATGCGTCTGGTTAAGGGCGCGTACTGGGATTCTGAAATCAAACATGCGCAGGTGATTGGCGCACCTGGTTTTCCGGTCTTTACACGAAAATCGAACACGGACCTGTCTTATCTGGCTTGTGCGCATAAGATGATTGAGGCTGGCGATTATATCTATCCGATGTTCGGGACGCATAATGCACACAGCGCTGCCGCGGTCATCGAAATGGCGCGCGAAGCCAAGGCAGAATTCGAGTTCCAGCGCCTCTACGGTATGGGGGAAGCGCTCTATAACGTGCTCATGCGTGATTCGGATATACGCGCCTCCATCTATGCGCCGGTCGGCCCGCATGCCGATTTGCTGGCCTATCTCGTGCGGCGTTTGCTGGAGAACGGGGCCAACACCTCTTTCGTGAACAAGGCGTTCGATCCTGAGGAGCCGATTGCCGATCTGATCGCCGATCCGGTGGCCAAAGTCTCCGCGCGTGAAACCCACACGCATCCAAATATCCGTATGCCGTATGAGTTGTTTGATAAGGAAAAACCGGGCGGGCGGCGCAATTCGGCGGGTGTGGATCTGGCTGATGCGGCCAGCGTAGAGCCGCTCCTAGATAAAATTTCAAAATTTGACGGCCATTATCAGGTCATGCCGATAATCGGTGGGCGGCCTTTGAAAGAAGGCGCAGCAGAGGATATTTCAAACCCTGCCGATACGTCTGATGCTGTCGGTCAATACTGGCCGGCCACGCAGGGACACATCGAAAAAGCCTTTGAGAGCGCAGGAAAAGCCTTTTCGGAGTGGAGCAATACCCAGGCAGAAACCCGCGCCGCCCCGCTGGAAAAATTCGCCGATCTGCTGGAGGATAATACGCCGGAGCTTATGGCGATCCTGAGCCGGGAGGCGGGAAAAACCATTCCGGATGCACTGGCTGAAATTCGTGAAGCGGTCGATTTTGCGCGTTATTACGCCAATCGCGGACGCGGCGACTTTGCGCCGCAGGAGCTTTGGGGGCCGACCGGGGAGCGTAATATTCTTCAGCTTCATGGCCGTGGCATCTTTGTTTGTATCAGCCCCTGGAACTTCCCACTCGCGATTTTCACCGGCCAGGTGACGGCGGCGCTGATGGCTGGAAATTGCGTGATTGCCAAACCGGCCTCGCAGACGCCGCTGATCGCCATGAAAGCGGTGGAATTGATGCATGAGGCTGGCATTCCGCCGGATGTTCTGAACTTTCTCCCTGCCAGCGGGCGGCTGGGCGCTGAGATGGTCGCGCATAGAGATACCGCCGGGGTGGCCTTTACCGGCTCGACCGAGGTGGCCTGGGACATCAACCGCACATTGGCGGGCAAGGACGGGCCGATTGTGCCGCTGATTGCCGAAACCGGGGGTATGAATGCGATGATCGTGGATTCTTCGGCCTTGCCGGAACAGGTGATCGATGATGTGGTGCTCAGCGCCTTTGGCTCGGCGGGGCAGCGTTGCTCGGCTCTGCGGATCTTGTGCATTCAGGATGATGTGGCCGATAAGATGATCCGTATGCTGCAAGGAGCCATGGCAGAACTCAATATCGGCAACCCGTCCCTTTTAGCTAGTGATATCGGTCCAGTGATTGATGACGGGGCGTATTACGAACTGGTCAAACACCGTGAAGGCTTGCAGGGTTTTGCGAAGCTGTTATTTGAAGCACCTCTGGAGGTGGGGCTAAAAAATCGCGGGCACTTTTTTGCGCCTTGTGCGTTTGAGCTTCCGGATCTGAAAGGTCTGGAGCGTGAGGTTTTTGGCCCGATCCTTCACGTCGTGCGCTACAAGATTGCAGAATTGGATGGCTTAATCGAAGAGTTGAATAACAAGGGATACGGCCTGACTCTTGGCGTTCACAGCCGCATTGACGGTTTTCAGAGACGTATTGTGCAAAGAGTGCGCGCTGGGAATGCCTATATCAACCGCTCGATGATCGGCGCGGTGGTGGGTTCGCAGCCCTTTGGAGGGAAGGGCCTGTCCGGTACTGGACCGAAAGCGGGAGGCCCGAATTATCTGCCGCGCTTTGCCGCTGAAAAAGTCATCAGCATAGACACAACTGCGGCGGGCGGAAATGCAAGTCTTGTATCTTTGGATGAATAAACGCTAATATGCTGATACAAAAAACAAAAGGGAGTAACTGATGAAGGTTTTACTGATTGGCGGCGGTGGACGCGAGCATGCCTTGGCTTGGGGGCTGGCTCAGTCGCGGAATTGCCGGGAACTCTATTGCGCGCCTGGGAATGCCGGGATTGCGGATTTCGCTGAATGCATTGATATTGCCGCCGATAATGTTAACGCTCTGGTTGATCTCGCGGTTGAGAAAGCCGTTAATCTGGTTGTGGTGGGCCCCGAAGACCCGCTGGTGGCCGGGATTGCGGATAGGCTCAAGGAAAAGAATATCGACGTGTTCGGACCTTCTCAGGCCGCGGCCCGGCTTGAAGGCTCCAAAGGTTTCATGAAAGATTTGTGCAAGAAATACGATATTCCGACGGCGGCTTACGGCCGTTTCCGAGATGTAGACTCGGCGAAGGAATTCATTCATCGCCTGAGCACCCCAATCGTGGTGAAGGCTGATGGCCTTGCGGCCGGCAAGGGCGTGATTATCGCTCAGAATGTGGAGGAGGCCGTCAAAGCCGCCAAAGATATGCTTTCCGGAGATTCGTTCGGCGATGCGGGCCGCGAGGTTGTGATTGAACAGTTTATGGATGGCGAAGAGCTCAGCTATTTCGCGCTGGCGGACGGCAAGACGATGTTGCCTTTGGCTTCGGCTCAGGATCACAAACGTGTTGGTGAAGGCGATACCGGCCTGAACACCGGGGGAATGGGGGCCTATTCCCCTGCGCACCTCATGAGTGCGGAGCTGGAGGAAAAAATTCTCCACCGCATTATCAAGCCGACGATTGATGCGATGGCCGCCGAGGGCTGCCCGTTCACGGGCGTCCTTTATGCGGGTCTAATGATCGTAAAGAATGAGCCGTACCTGATTGAATATAACGTGCGTTTTGGCGACCCGGAATGCCAGACTCTCATTCCGCGCTTGCAGGGTGATTTGCTGGAAATCCTTCTGGCCAGCGCGCAAGGGCGTCTTGATGATATAAAGGGCCAGGTGACCTGGTCGCATCATGTCTCTATGTGCGTGGTGATGGCAACGCAGGGCTACCCCGGCGATTATCCGAAGAATACGGTGATCGAAGGATTGGATGAGGCCGGGCAGGTCGATGGGGTGACTATCTTTCACGCCGGGACCAAAGAAAACGATGCGCGCCAGGTTGTGAGCTGCGGCGGACGGGTTCTAGGCGTGACCGCGCTGGGCGAAAATATCGGCCATGCCAAACGTCTGGCCTATGATGCTGTTAATCTGATTGACTGGCCGGAAGGATTCTGCCGCCGCGATATCGGCTGGCGTGCGGTCAAAGCGCGGGAGCGGGCGGCTTAAGCGATGCAGCAGGAAGAAACTTTTAAAATCGGCGATATCGTTCAGGTTAAACCAAAAGGTTCTTACACCTTATCCGAAGAATGGGCGAACGTGCCGCAATTTCCGCCGGGAACGCTGATCAAAATTGAAGCTTTGGGCAACGACCCTGAAATTGTACATGGTACGATTTTGGATAATGCTGTGGATTCGCAAAAGACAGACCATGAAGAAGGATCAATACATCCTTTTCCTGTTTGCAGTCTAAGTCTCTGCGCGTAAGCGCTTTCCCCTGAAATAATCCTTTAAAATTTGCCCGCAGGAATTTTCCATGATCGGCCCTTCGACCTCTGGGCGGTGATGACAGGTGGGCTGATTAAAGAATTTGACGCCCTTGGCGACCGCCCCGCCCTTTACATCGTACGTGCCGAAATAAAGCTTGCGGATGCGGGCGAAACTGATCACCCCTGCGCACATGGTGCAAGGCTCCAGCGTGACATAGAGATCATATTCGGGCAGTCGCTGCTGGCCTAATTGCGTACACAGATCTCGGATCACCAGCATTTCCGCATGGGCGGATGGATCAGACAGCTCGACCGAGCGGTTGCCCGCTTTGGCCGCAATCTCTCCGGTTTTGGCATGCACCAGCACGGCACCGACCGGAACCTCATCTCGCGCGGCGGCGGCTTTTGCCTCTTCCAAAGCAGCCTGCATGAATGTATTGTCGCTTTCCATGGGCGCAGATAATCAGAAAAAGGAACGAATTGCAAAGGTTATGGCCCGTGCGGGGCTATGTTCCCGGCGCGATGCCGAGCGCTGGATTGAAGCCGGGCGTGTCCGGGTGAACGGCAAAGTGCTGGAGACCCCGGCTTGCGTGGTTGGTGAGGGCGATGATATTCTTGTCGATAACAAGCCCCTGCCGGGCGCTTCGAAAACCCGATTGTTTCTCTATCACAAGCCGGATGGTCTGGTCACCACCCATAAGGATGAGCAGGACCGCCCCACCGTGTTCGATAATTTGCCTCCTGGCCTGCCGCGCGTGGTCAGCGTGGGGCGGCTGGATCTGAATACCGAAGGATTGCTACTGCTGACCAATGACGGGGAGCTGGCGCGTTATCTGGAGCTGCCCGCGACAGGCTGGAAACGTAAATACCGTGTACGTGTCCATGGCCGGGTTGATGAAAAACGCCTTCAAAAACTTAAGGATGGAATTACGGTTGAGGGCGTACGTTATAAATCTATTATTGCCACCTTGGAAAGCGTGCAGGGCGCAAACTCCTGGCTGAGCATTATTTTAACCGAGGGCAAGAACCGCGAGATCCGCCGGGTGATGGAAGCGCTGGGTTTGCGGGTGAACCGCCTGATCCGCATTTCCTACGGTCCGTTTAATCTGGATAAGCTCCCCAAAGGTGCAGCGAAAGAGGTTGAGGAGAGGATCATGAAAGACCAGGTCGCAAAATTTTTTAAGGACAAGGCATGAGGGTCGTCAGCGGTATTTATGGCGGGCGAAAATTGCTGGTGCCTAAAGGCCGTGATATCCGCCCGACATCTGACAAGGTGCGCGGAGCGATTTTCAACGCACTGCGCAGCCGGATGGATATAAAGGGCGCGCACGTTCTGGATGGATTCTGCGGGACAGGCGCGCTGGGCCTTGAGGCTCTCTCACAGCGTGCGACAAGCTGTACGTTTATTGATTCTGCCCGTACGTCTATGGATCTGACGAAGAAAAATGTACAGATTTTAGGCGCCGAAAATACGCACTTCATTTTGAAAGATGTTACGAAATTGGGGCCGCGCCCGGAGGATATTCCTCTGGCTGATCTGGTCTTTCTCGACCCCCCTTATCATGAAAATTTTTTGATCTCCTCCTTATTAATCTTACATAATTCAAAGTGGATAAGAGAGAATGCTATCATAGTAGGAGAAGTCGAACGTGTGTTTAATGAGGCTTTACCAGCGGAATACAAAATGCTCGATCGTAAAAATTACGGTGATACAGATGTTATTTTTGCTCAATACGGGTAGTATAAAAGCGCCAATAACCCGCCGCCAAGAACAATCCGATAAATCACGAACGGCGTAAAGCTCGCGCGCTCCAGCCAGCGCATCATGATGGCAATCGCAACCAGGGCCGAGACAAAGGCCAAAGCCGCAGCAAGAAAAATATCCAGCGTGAAGCTCATATTGCCCATCTTCAGCAAGCCAATCCCGCCGATAAATCCCGCCCCGCTGATCGCCACAATAGAAAGCAGCAATGAAAACCGTGCTGCTTCGACCCTTGTAAAACCCAACCAACGTCCGGCGGTCATGGTGATGCCAGAGCGGCTGGTGCCGGGGATAAGCGCCAAGGCCTGTGACAATCCAATAAACAGGGCCGCGCGCCAGTTCATATCGTGTAAACTCAGCGCCTGAGGCTTAAGCCGGTCAGCCAGCCCCAATAAAATCCCAAAAATCAAGGTTGTCCATGCAATCACATAGGGGCTGCGTAGCCAGTCTGCATCATACAGTGTGATCAAGAATCCACAGACAATAACAGGTATAGAGCCAATCATGATATAACCCACCAGCCGTGATTCAAAATCCGTTCTTTGTCCTTTGGCAATTTTAAAAAGGCCGGAAAACAGGGTGTAGACATCCGCTCTGAAATATAGCAAAACCGCCAGGAGGGTGCCCACATGCACGGCGATATCCAGCAGCAGGTTTTCCTGCGCCGTGCCTTCATCAAAAAAGTGATGCAGCAGAACCAGATGCCCGCTGGAACTGATTGGCAGGAATTCCGTGATCCCCTGGACAAACGCAAGAATAAAAAGGTGAAACATCAGCATAAATCTTTTATCGCAGTGATTGATATTTCCTGCAAGCGGCCTAGTATGAATTTGCGTTTTGATCACAATAAATAAAGGATGAAAATCATGAATGTTTTGAAAACAGCAATTTTGGGAGCCGGCATGGCCGCTTTCTCACTTCTGGGCGTAACGACGGCCGCGCAGGCTGAAATTGAACAATACAAATTTGATACGGTTCATACACAGATTATCTTTTTTGTTGATCATCTGGGTTTTTCCAAGTCTGAGGGCGAGTTTATAGATTTTGACGGCGGGTTCACCTTTGATCGCGGCCAACCTGAAAATTCTTCAGTCGAGGTCACCATCCAGACCGTGAGCATTGATATGGATGATGAGAAATGGGATGAGCATATGAAGAATGAAGATTTCTTCAATGTCGAAAAATTCCCGACCATGACATTCAAAAGCACGGGCATCGAAGTAACCGGCGAGAATACCGCGAATATCACAGGCGATTTGACCTTGCTGGGCGTCACAAAACCTGTTGTTTTGAATGTGACTCATAACAAATCCGGCAAGCATCCGTTTGGTGAGAAATACGCTGCCGGATTTTCTGCCACAGCCAGCCTGAAGCGTTCCGATTTCGGCATGACCTACGGTTTGCCGATGGTGGGCGATGATGTTGAAATCCGCATCGAAGTCGAAGCCGAGCGCGAGGAGACCGGCGGCGAAGGCGCTGTTAATCATTAAAATTGCGCACGGACGTACAAACATACGGCCTTGTTGCCAAAAGTTTTCACTGGATAACAGCCCTGCTGATTTTCGGGCTGTTATTCGTGGGGTTTTATATGAGCGAGTTGGATTTTTCTCCGGTCAAGCTTCAAATCTACGGGCTGCATAAATCTTTTGGTATGCTGGTTTTCATGCTGGCGGCGCTTCGTCTGGCCTGGCGCTGTATTAATCCGCCGCCGCCGCACATCCAATCGCATCAAATATGGGAGAGATGGTTGTCCGGTCTTGTGCACGTGTTGCTTTACATCGCGATGCTTGCCATGCCGCTATCGGGCTGGCTGATGTCCTCGGCGGGGGATTTTCCAAACAGTTTTTTCGGTTTGTTTGAGATTCCCGATCTGATCGGTAAAAACGAAGATGCGTTTAAAACTCTGCAGGATGTCCACGAATCGCTGGCTTATATCATTCTTGGCTTGCTGGCCCTGCATACAGCCGGAGCGTTTAAACACCACTTTATTGATCGGGATGAAACGCTTCAGCGCATGACGAGCCGCTCCCTGGGTTTTATTGGTGGAGGCCTAATCGCTTTGGTTGCCGGAGTTTTTTGGCTTGCGCCGTTAACCTTGCCGGAAATATTGCCAGATAATTCGGATGATTGGGCGGAATTGCGTGCCGATCTGAATGCCCCCGCACAGTTTATGGAAGAGAGTGATGATGGATTTGGGCACTCGGAAAGCGCAGAAGATGCGTGGGGAATTCTCCATGATGAAAGTCAACTGAACTTCACCGTCACTCAATATGGTCAGGAATTTCAGGGGAGGTTTGGTCGTTTTGATGGGCGTATTGAATTTGATCCGGAAGATTTGGAGGACGCGCGCACCGATATCGAGATTGATATTACCAGCATCGACACGGGCAGCGATGACCGGGATGCACAGGCTTTGGATGAAGAATGGTTCTATGCTGAAAAATTTACTGTCGCTCGTTTCCGTGCGCGTGAATTTGAGCGAATCGGTCCTGAAAGTTACCGTGCTATTGGCACATTACGACTCCGTGGAGAGGAAAAAAACGTTGTTTTACCCTTTTCCCTGAGCATTTCAAAGGAAGAGAGCGGGCGGAAAATCGCTGTAATGCAGGCTGAGCTGACGCTGGACCGGGGCGATTTCGGGATTGGCCAGGGTCAGTGGGTGAGTGGACAAGCCATTGGAAAAATTATAAAAATTCAAATTTTTCTTAAAGCTGCAGCGCTTTAATTTTTTTAAATCACTAGCATTTGCGATTCTTTCCAAAACAGGGTAAGAGTAATTTATAACAACATTTTAAGGGCTGTTCTTTGACGTTGCTCTAAGCTAAGGTGGGAGTATGAGAACATTATTTCATTTGTGGCTGCATCCCTTCTCGCGAAAGGTTAGGATCGTTCTGGCCGAGAAAAAGCTGGATTTCGAGCTGCAAATCGAAAAAATCTGGGAAAGACGTACGGAGTTCTTGGCCATGAACCCGGCCGGTGATGTCCCTGTTTTGGTGGAACAGGATGGCACTACCCTCGCCAACTCCCAAGTGATCTGCGAATATCTGGAAGAGGTTTACCCCGAGGTTAACTTGCTGGGCCGTGATCCGGTGCAGCGCGCGGAAACCCGCCGTCTGGTGAGTTGGTTCGATGTTAAATTTAACCGCGAAGTTTCGGATAATCTTGTCGGTGAAAAGCTAATGAAGCGTTTCCTGAAAATGGGTGAACCGCACGGTCCGTCCGTACGTGCCGGTCATGCGAATATTCACTACCATCTCGATTATATCGGGTTTCTAACCGAAAAACGTAAATGGCTGGCCGGGGATAATTTCACTATGGCGGATATTGCCGCTGCCGCCCACCTTTCCGCCATCGATTATATCGGTGATGTGCCATGGGAAGAGCATGAGGCCGCGCGTGAATGGTACGAAAAGGTGAAAACACGCAATAGTTTCCGCCCATTGCTGGAGGATGAGATTCCAGGCTTTACCGCATCCGGTGAGCTTGAAGCCACCGGATCATAACAAGAGCGCTACCCCTATGAGCAAAAAACTATTCTGTTTTGGCTATGGATACACCTGCGATTATTTGGGGCATGAGCTAACGCAGCGCGGTGGCTGGAAAATTTCTGGCACCACTCGCGACCCGGAAAAGCAGGAATCCCTTAAAATACGCGGGATAGAGGCGCATCTTTTCGATTACGAACATCCGCTGGCCGATCCGCGTTTTATCCTCGAGGGGGCCACCCATGTCGTTATTTCCACACCACCGGATGATGATGGGGATCCGGCTTTTTTAATGCATGCTGCGGATATCCTCAAAATTCCGACTGTGGAATGGGTCGGGTATCTGTCCACCACCGGCGTGTACGGCAACCGCGATGGGGAATGGGTTGATGAAACGGCGGAAATCCGGCCGTCTTCGCAGCGCGGATCGCGCCGTGCCAAGGCTGAAGAACAATGGCTTTCCCTGGAAAAGTCGGATAATTTACCGGTCCATGTGTTTCGTCTGGCCGGAATTTACGGTCCGGGACGCAGCGCGCTCGATACTGTACGTGCTGGAATCGCGCGCCGTATTTACAGGGAGGGGCATGTGTTCGGACGCATACATGTTGAGGACATCGTCCAGGTCTTGCTGGCTTCGATTGAACAGTCCAAGCCAGGCGAGATTTATAACGTCACCGACGGCAATCCCGCGCCCAGCCATGAGGTCATTGAGTATGCCTGTGAGATGCTGGGGCGTACGCCTCCGCCCATGGTCAATTTTGAAGACGCCAACCTAGCGCCGATGGCGCGCAGCTTTTACATGGATAACCGCCGCGTGAAGAATGAGAAGATTAGAAACGAACTTGGCGTACAGCTGAAATACAGCACCTACAAAGAAGGGCTGAAAGGATGCCTGGATGCGGAGGACTACGCCTTGTCTATTTTTGAGAAAATTGCTGCCGAACAGAACGGAAATTAAAGAGCCACCGCGCTCTTGGTTACGCTAATTATGCGCTGCCTGATGCGGGAAACGCACGGTCACCGTTGTTCCTACACCTTCTTCGGAATCGATTAAAAGCAACCCGCCATGGAGCTGGACCAGCTCTTTCGTGATTGCCAGCCCTAGCCCGGAGCCGTCATGTTCGCGCGTATAATGCGAAGAAACCTGCTCGAACGGGTTGGTGATGGAGGCCAGCTTGTTGGCCGGAATGCCGATCCCGTTATCAGCGATCACGATTGTGATATCCCGCTCGCGCTCTTCGATGCTGAGCTGTACGTGTCCGTTTTCTTTGGTGAACTTAATGGCGTTTGAGAGAATATTCAAAAGCACCTGAAGCAAGGCGCGGCGATCGGCCACGATTTTAAGGTCTTCCCTGATATCACTTTCTACATCAATCTTTACTTTGTTGTCCGCTGCTCGGCTGGAGGTCATATGTAGCGCCAGTTTCACGGTTTTGGCGATATTCACTTCTTCCAGATCCAACTCGTACTTGCCTGCCTCGATTTTCGACATGTCCAGGATATCACTAATTAAATCAAGGAGATGCTCGCCGCTTTCGAGGATGCCGCCGATATATTCAACGTATTTTTCATTGCCCAGGGGGCCAAGCAATTGCTGTTTCATCATCTCGGAAAACCCGATAATCGCGTTCAGAGGTGTACGGAGTTCATGGCTCATATTCGCCAGGAACTGCGACTTCGCGGCATAGGCGCGTTCGGCGGATTCTTTGGCATCCTGCAGGTTTTGTTCGTAAAGCGTACGCTCGGTCATATCCTGCATAATCCCGTACAGGGCAATAACTTCGCCTTCAACATCAGTCTCACAGCGGCCTTCGCAGCGTATATAGCGGATTTCCCCGCTGCTTTGAATCACGCGAAAGTCCATGTCATAGTCGTTTTCCTCGATAATCGCCCGCTGCAGAGCCTGGTTCACGCGGTCTATATCGTGGCGATGAACTTTTGCGCCCATAGAGGCGATGGAGGGCTGGAACGCCTCTGAATCCACGCCGAAAATTGTGTAAATCTGGGGCGACCACTCGATGCTGTCCTGCCCTATAACCCAGCGCCAGTGACCCATACGGCCGATTGCCTCGGCTTCGGAAAGTTGTTTTGCGCGGCGTTTTAAGGTGGATTCGTGGCGCTTGGCTTCGGTGACATCATGGCCCAGACAATACAGGACGCCGCCCTCGCTTTTCTGGCGCCATTCTACCCAGCGCTCCAGACCCGTACGCGTCAGTGTACGCGCCTCAAAGTCAAGGATTGCAGGGGTTTCCTCTTTATCTTCGAGGGAAAGAGTTTGCATCGTATTGCGGATATAGGGTCGGTCTTCCTCGTGAAAGAGGTTTATAAAATCGCTGCCCTTCAGGGCCTCGGCGTCGTATCCGAAGCTGTTTGCGAATTGGCTATTTACGGCCAAAATCTCCCCGTCCTCATTCACAGAGACCATAATGTCTCGAGACAGGGCTATAAATTGCGCGGCCTGATTTTGTGTCTCGGACGGTGCGGAGGTTTTGAGAGAGTGCTCCGTTTTTGCAAAAATGCCCTGCCGGTTATTTTGCTCTCTCGCGCGAATTTTTTGTTCGAAATCGCGTTTGAAAGATTCGGGTATGCCGGCATTTTTATCCTGCGGCCCGATTTCCGATCCGATGAGGTAGCGGCGGTTGTCGGAGGTATTCAACCAGTCGAAATGAAAATGATGCACATTGCTGTCGCCATTGATGAAAATCGGATGCACACCGCCGCGCCCCGTATCAAAGGGCGTGATGCCATTGGCAAAGTCTATGATGCTGGCGGCCTTCACCGCGGATTTTTGAGGTTCAATTGGCGGAAGATGTGAAATCTGCCGGAAGGCGGTGCTGGCGAAGACGATCGTGCCGTCCTCGGCAATGGCAAGGCGCGCCGTATTTTCCTCTTCGCCCTGCGGCACAGAGGATTCGGATTCGGGGTTTTTGGACTTGCGCGTAAACGGGAACATGAGGCTAAAGCAATAAACAAAAGGACGTGGTGAAAAGATTAAACACCAGAGATTTTATGATACGGTGAGTAGGGGTGGAAGACAAGGTAAATAAAAAAATGAGCCGCACGCGGCGGCCCATTGTTGAGAGTTTAAACAGAGGATAGAATTAGTAATCGTATTTGACCGAACAACCATAAGGCGCGCTGACCGGCGTGGCGACAGGCTCTCCGGCTTTCAGGCTGTTGAGTGCGGCCAGGACGTAATTGTTTGCGCCTTCGACGGTGCTGGGGCGTGGAGACGGATTGTCATCAATCGCCCCGGCGTAGACCAGTGTGCCTTCGCCGTTGATCACGAACATGTGGGGGGTGGTTTGTGCGCCGTAAAGCTTGCCGATTTCGCCGCTCTCATCCAACAGCTTGGCGGAGATGGTTGCTCCGGCCTCTTCCGCGATTTTCTTTGAGTCTTCCGGGCTGAGATGGCCCTGCCGGCCCGGCGCGGAGGAGACGATTGTCACCCATGTGACGCCCTGTGCGGCAGCGTCTTTCTGAGTCTTTTGCATGTTGCCGGTATCGTAATGTTTGATCACGAAGGGGCATTCATTATTGGTCCATTCCAGAACGACAATCTTGCCTTTATTGTCGGAGAGTTTGAAGTCTTTACCGGTCATGATGTCAGCGCCGCTGAAATCCGGGGCGGGCTGTCCGACCTCTACCTTGGCTTGTGCAGAAGGAATGAGAACCAGCGCAAAGACGATGGCCGTCAGGATATAGGGGATGGTTTTGAACATTGGTTTAGGCTCCTTTTTTACAGTTTAAATTTATTGTGTCTCAAACAGATTGGCGAAAGTGTCCGGTAATAAAATCTGCGGCAGGACTTTGGGTTCCGGTCTTTGTTCCGTGTTCACATCACGCGCTCCATAGAAAACATAGAGCGGAACGCCATTGCGTCCATAGCTCTGGAGATATTTTGAAATCTCCGGATCCTGATTGGTCCAGTCGCCGATGAGATAGCGTACGTTGTTGTCGGCAAAGACTCTTTTGGTTGAATCGATATTGATGGCAATGGCGTGGTTGGCCTTGCAGGTGATGCACCAGGCCGCCGTCATTTCCACGAACACAGGATCGTTACCCTTCAGGGCGTCCTCTAAAGCGGCGGGGGAGAAGGTTTCGCCGAATTTCTGACTTTCTGTCTTTTGGGCCGTGTTGGAGTTGTCTTGCGTTCCGGCGGTGCCTGGCAGGATGAAGAAGGGCAATAGCAGCGCAATCGCGCCGAGGGTTTTGACAATCAGCCTTCCCGGATTCTTGCGTGGCATATGTTGCAAAAGCCATAGGCCGAAGCTTAGCGAGACCAGTCCGAATAACACGACCATCACCCCCAGGGGTCCGGCTTGCTGGCTGATTACCCATATGAGCCATGCGGCGGAGAGAAACATCGGAAAGGCCAGGAATTGTTTAAACACATCCATCCATGCGCCGGGGCGGGGCAGGATGCTGCGCGCTGCGGGAACAAAGCTGAGCAACAGATAGGGAAAGGCGAGGCCGAAACCGAGCGCGGCGAAAACGCTTAAGGAAATAAGGGCGGGCTGGACCAGCGCAAAGCCGATTGCGGCCGCCATGAACGGCGCGGTGCAGGGCGTGGCAACCAAAGTGGCCAGAATGCCGGTGGCAAAAGAATGACTATAGCCGTGGCCCTGGGTTAAGCGGCCGCCGATATTCGCAAGGCCGGAGCCGAATTCAAAAAAGCCGGAGAGGTTCAGTCCGATAACAAAGAGGAGATAGGCGAGCAAAGCCACAACAAGCGGATTTTGCAATTGGAAGCCCCAGCCGATCTGTGCGCCGCCGGCCTGTAGCGCGATAAGGATTCCTGCAATGGTCAAGAAGCTGAGCATCACCCCGGCAGTATAGGACAGCCCATGCAGGCGCGCGTGGGATTGTTCCTTGTCCGACATTTTCGCAAGGCTGAGTGCTTTGAGCGAGAGCACCGGAAAGACGCAGGGCATGAGGTTAAGGATGATCCCGCCGAGCAAGGCGAGGATCAGGGCCTGAAGGAATGTCGTGGTGCTGGCTTTTGACAGGGCCGTGGTGGGCGGGGTCTTTGCCGCATTTGATTTTTCTGCCTGGAAAGCAGCAGTGAGTGTTTGCCCATCGGCGTTTCGGATGGTCAGCACGCCTGTCGTGTATTCCAGATCCTCCAGCGGTCGGTCGCCGCGTTTCTGGCGAATGATCAGCGTGCCATTTGTGAGCTGGGATTGGGGTGCAGCGGTGTTATCGATGAGTCCCCAATCATCGGGAAAGAATTCGAGGCTGGCGAGATCGTGGCCGTCCAATGCGCCTCCAATCGCAACAGGAATTGTAAGAACGAAATCATTGTCTTTCTGGGCGAAGGAGGCGTCCCAATTTACGGGTTCGGGCAGCTTGCCGAGCGCGGCGGCGATATAGGCGCTGTTGTCTTCGGCCTCTGCGCTTGGGTTGTTGAGTGTGAGTGTATAAGTCCCATATTCGGGTATGCATTCCTCCTTGCAGACGAGGACTTCGATATCAGCGTTGAGAGTGAGGGCTCCTTCGGGCAGATCGGCGGGTGCAGAGAGTTTTTGCAGCAGGATGACGTTGTCCTCATAGCCGTAATTCAGCAGCGGGCCGTAGGGCAATTTGTGCGGGGTAGGCCAGTAAATTTCGCTGAGCTCGAACCCAGCGGGTAAATCCCATGCAATGCGCGGGGCCGAGCCACTATCGCCAGGATTCTTCCAATAAGTATGCCAATGCTTGCGGATGGATTGCTCTATACCGATCCAGATCTCTTGTCCGGCCTCGATGCGGCCATATTCCGGAAGAAGGCGGATTTTAACATTGCTTTCGTCCGTCTTGGTTTGGGCATGGGCCGGGATGACGGCAAAAATGCTCATCACCAAAATCATCAGGGGTAAAAGAGAAATGCGCATCATCTTATAAATATAGCCTTATTTTGAAACGTGTTAACCCTATACAGGTATTTTCGCACGATGTATCTTAATCGTTACAGAGTGTTTGTAAAACACGCTTTGTTAAATATGCTTTGTCAAATATAAGGACATGTTCTCATGACAGCCGATATTGCCGCCCAGCCGGGCCGTTCAGAGCCGAAACCTTTGTGGCAGCCCAGCGCGTTCAGCATGGATGGATCGCCGTTGGCCGGGTTTGTGAAATTCGTACAGGACCGTCACGGGCTGGATTTCGGAGTGCCGGGCGAAGAATGTTTAAGGGCCCTTCACCAATGGTCGGTCGAGAATCGCGCGGCGTTCTGGGACGCTTTGTGGGATTTTGCCGGGGTTGACGGCGAGAAGGGCGACGTGGTGATCAACAAGACCGATATTGTGCCGTGGGAGCGGTTCTTCCCGAACGGCAACATCAGCTATGCGGAGAACATGCTCAAATACTGGCTGGCGCATTCGGACGAGATGGCGGTGATTTACCGGCATCAGGGCGGTGAAGATCGTATCTGGAGCGGCAGAGAATTATGCGAACAGGTCAGCCTGTGGGAACAGGCCTTGCGCGGGGTGGGGATCGGCGAGGGCGATGCGGTCGGTGTTTATCTGACCAATGTGCCGGAGACGGTTGCGATCCTGCTGGCGGCCTCTAATATCGGCGCGCCGCTGGTCACGGCCGGGATGGAAATGGGCGGCGATGACATGACCGAGCGCTTTGGCCGCGCGCATCCGAAGATTCTCATCAGCGCCGATAGTTATGTGTATGGCGAGAAAGTGATCGGCAGGCTGGATGTGTTGGCGCGTGCGCAGGGGGAGATTTCTTCGATCAAACAAACTGTTCTGATCCCGTCCAATTCCGGCACGCAGGCCATGGACGGGCTGAAGAACGTACAAAGCGCGGAGGCGTTTCTTGGCGCGTACAACCCACAGCCCCTTAAATTTACCCGGCGTGATTTTAACCATCCGCTTTATATCCTGTTTTCCTCCGGCACCACCGGCGCGCCGAAGGGGTTTATCCATTCCACCGGCGGGGTGCTGCTGAAACATTTAAGCGAATACCAGCTTCATGCCGATGTGCGGCCCGGCGAGAAGATGTTTTATCACGCCACGCCGAGCTGGATGATGTGGAACTGGCTGGTCAGCGCGCTGGCCAGCGGTGCGTGCGTGGTGATGCATGATGGTGCGCCTAATGTGCCCGATGCAAAGGCGCAGCTGCGCTTCACCGCAAAATATAATGTGGAGCACCATGGCACCGCCGCCCCGGTGATTGCCGGGCTGTGGATGCATGAGGGCAAGGGCATTACGGATGTCAGTGATCTCGATCTGTCGGCCATGCGCCAGATTCTCTATACAGGCGCGGTGCTGGCGCCGCAGGGGTTTGAGTTTATTGATCGTCATGTTAAAAAAGGCGTACAAGTGTCCGGCGTGTGCGGCGGCACGGATTTTGTCGGCGTATCGATCAGCGGCAATCCCTTTATGCCCGTATATGCGGGCCAGGTCGCGCACCCGCAATTGGGCGTTGATCTGCAAATTTGGGATGATGCGGGCAAACGTTTGGAATCCGGGCAGGCCGGCGAGCTGGTGATTGCCCAGCCCTTTCCGTCCATGCCACTGCGCTTTATTGATGATCCGGATGGCGCGCTGTACCGCGAGGCGTATTTTGACCATTTTGCCGGGACGGGCAAGCGCGTCTGGCGCCACGGTGATACGATCCAGAAGACGGACCAAGGCCAGATCTTGATCATTGGGCGATCCGATGCCACGCTCAACCAGAATGGTGTACGTATCGGCCCGATCAAGATATACCGACAGCTTGAGGCCGATCGGATCGGTGCGTTCGCCAGCCAGATTAACGCGTACACGGCGATTGATTTCAAACGCCCGGATAATGATTTGCCGATTACCGTGCTGTTCCTCGCGCTGGAAGACGGGGAGCAAACTGTGCCAGAGGATATGGCCAGGGCCATACGCAGCGCGGTGAAGGATAACGTCGGGGCGAATTCGATTCCCACCGAGATCATCGCTGTTCCCGGCGTGCTGCGCACCAAGAACGGCAAGCTGGCCGAGGTTGTGACCGGCAAGGTCATCAATGGCAAGGTGATCAAGAACGCGTCGCTTTACGGGGAAGATTTGGTAGAATTTTATGCGGGGCAGGGGCGTAAACTGGCGGAGAAATATAAGGGATAGATATGAGAGGGTATTTCGGAATCGGTGTTGAGGGGATCAGCAAGGAGGCCAATGTCGGCAATCTTGTGCGTTCGGCGCATTCCTTTGGCGCGAGTTTTTTCTTTGCCATCGCTCCGGCGGTGGATATTGAAGCGATGCGGGTTTCCGATACGGCGGACTCGTTTGATCATCTGCCATATTATCAATATGAGAATATCAAGGCGATGGATTTGCCCAAGGAATGCCAATTGGTCGGCGTTGAGTTTATTGATGATTCGATTGATTTGCCGAGCTTTCGTCATCCGACGCGCGCGGCTTATATTTTAGGGCCCGAGATGGGCAGCCTGTCGCCCGCGCTGGTGAAAAAATGCGATCACGTGATTAAAATTCCGATGAAATTCTGCGTGAATGTCGGCGTGGCGGGCGCGATTGTGATGTATGATCGGCTTTTGTCCATGGGGCGGTTTGCTGCGCGCCCGGTGAAAGCGGGAGGGCCGAGCGAAGCACTGGCGAAACCGGAATTCGGCATGCGCCGCAAAGTGCGGACCGGCAAGAAAAATTAGTTTTATCTGCGCAGCAATGGATTGAGCAGGGCGGCCAGACCGCGCAGACGGATGGGTGCGGCCGAAACCACCATACAGACACAGCCCTGATCCGGGCAGGCCACAGGTGTATGGTCAATCTCATCATCCGTCACGATTAAATCCCCGGCTTTATACGCGCCGCCTTCATCGGAGAAGGCACCTCCGAGCACGAGTGTGATTTCAGTTCCTTTGTGGCTGTGATGTGGGGTCTTGCAGGCCGGGCGCAGGTTCCAGAACCGCACTGCGCTGCTTTTGCATTCCATCTCGAGGCGGAATGTTTGCGCTCCCGGCAGCACAGCGGACCATTTGGGCGTTTTTTTCTGGTGCAGGATAATGGTTTTGAGCAGCGGCGGCACGGCGCAGCCCTGCAGGATGTCGCATATTTCATCGCAGGGGTCTTGCGGCGCTTCGCGGGGTTTATCGATTTGCTCTAAAACCCTGTTCAGACTTTCTGCGCGCATGGATGCGGGGGTGCAATTATGCTCAAGGATGGCCCCACCCAGCGCCTCGCAGCGGCGGACAAGCTGTCGCCCTGCCGGGGAGAGAGCAAGATGCGAGGCAACGATGAGGCTCTGCGCCTGGTCCAGCAATCCTGCGGCATATTCAAGCAGCAGCGTGTGGTAGCTGTCCTGGAGTCTGTCATGCAGGGATGTGGAGGGACCGGAGATCATGTCTTATCTTAGCTCCCTGATTTTGTTCTGGCCACGCAGGCGCTCCAATGCCAGGCGGATGCGCGATTTCACTGTGCCCAGCGGTATGTCGGTTTCATCGGCAATTTCGGCATGAGATTTTCCCTCGAAAAAAGATTTATGCAGGAGGGCGGACTGTTCTTCCGGCAGGTTGTGGAGTGCTTCGGCGATGGCTTCACTTTCTTCCAGATGCATGACATTTTCACTAGGGCCGACGCTGTCCTCATCGATCAGAACCATATCGGTCCTATCAAAATCCCCGCGCCCGGCTTTGCGCAGCGCATCGATTTTTTTATTGCGCGCAATGGTGAATATCCAGGTGCTGGCCGCGGCCTGGGCGGGGTCGTATCTTTCGGCTTTGTGCCAGACGTTCAACATTGTTTCCTGCGCCAGTTCATCTGCAGTTTCCTCTGGTGTGCCACCCCTCATTAAAAAGGATTTCACGCGCGGGGCAAAATATTCAAACAATTGGGTGAAGCTTTCTTTGTCCCGGTCCCGTCCGACTTTAACCAACAGGTCGTTGAGATCAGGCTTCGCCGTATCATCGACGAAAGCCTGTTTTTTGTCAGTTTCTTTGGGAGCATGAGCCATTCCCTGCATTAAGACGCATATTTGTCCCCGGGTAAAGTTTTTTCAGCTTCTCCTAATATCCTAATAAATGCCGTTTTTGTGGCGTTTATATTTGTGTTTACGGATGAATCAGGCGACTGGATCAATCTATGGATCAATAAATATGCGGCGCTTTTTTGATTTTGAACATGCGGAATATATGCTATTGTTTATAGAGAAAATAATAACCCTTTGATCTAACTTGTTTCCTGGGATCCACTCAACGATAACCACAATGAAATATATTATTCCTATAGCCCTTCTTTTTATCCTTCTTCCTTTCCACGTGCAGGCGGGAGAGCCTCGCCTGATTGGCTCTTATAGCGATTGGGATGCGTATGTATTCTATGAGGGCGACAGTAAAGTTTGTTACATGGCCAGCAAGCCCAAAAAGGATGAAGGCGATTATTCAAAGCGCGGTGAGATTTACGCGCTTGTGACCCACCGCCCGGCGGAAGGCACAAAAAATGTTTTTAGTTATATTGCCGGCTATACATACAAAACCGGCAGTGATGCCAGTGTTGAGGTGAACGGGCAGAAATTTGTGCTGTTTACTCAGGATGACACAGGATGGGCTCCGGATGCCGAAACAGACGGTCGTATTGTTGATTCCATTCGCAAAGGGTCCGACATGGTTGTGCGAGGGACGTCTTCGCGCGGCACCTCTACCAAAGATACATTCAGCCTGAAAGGATCCTCCAGTGCGCACGATAAAATCACAGAAGAATGTAAATTTTGATCTTTTAAACCTCAACATAGATGTAAAACCCATGATGTATATCGAAGTTTCCAAAAAAATTAACCTAACCAAAGAGGCAACGGACAAAGAGCTTAAGGAAGCTTTGTTAAACCGCCTCAGAAGAGCCTTTGATGTGAAGGCGCTTGAGGACAAGAAGAGCGGTTTTTCCCTTATCGGTTCGACCAGCGGATATATGGGCATGACGCATCATGCGCGCGCGGATCTGGACGTTAGTGTTGTGAAGAGTCAGCAGACCGTGCGTGTGATCGTAACGGGCTATGCAAAAATGGCAAAATCCCTGATGGTTACCTATACGGTTTTATTTTTCCTGATTTTGCTGGCTGGTTTGTTGCCCGGTTCGATTGAGACCAGTGCGGAAACGAGCGGTGCAATGGACGCTCTGGTTTTCCTGATTTTTGGTATTTTCACTTATTATGACATCAACAGAAAGATGCATGAACCCAAAGAGTTCATCCAGGCGGCTCTGGATTCTCTAGACACCGAATTCGGTTGATTTTATCCCAAGCTCTTGTGGTCTGCATCCTTTGACCATGATTGGAATCATATGAAAGCTGTGCTAAGCATAACAAAATTGATCACAAAGCATTTCTATGCCAGAGTCCGCATCCTGGCATCGCCTCGCCCGGTTGGTGGTCGTGCTTTGGATATGCTTAAGAGTTTGGAGTGTCTGCTGATGCCTGTGTTTGCATCGTTAAAACAAAAACTACAATTTCACCGTCTTGTGCGGTTGCGCCACCGTTACTGGTTAACGCGTGGTAATCGTGTGCGGCTGCGTTACGTTGCGGTTTCCGTTTCGGCATTGGTGCTTGTAAGCTTTGCGATTGTCGGGGTTCCAAACCCTTCAGAATCTTCGATTCACACGGACGGCCATCAGGGTGTGCGGGTGATGGATACGGCCCTGAGCGATGTTTTGCAAAATGGAATGTCCGATGGGATGCGTAAGGCTAAATTGGCTCTGAAAAAAGCGCCGGAGCCTGAATTCCAGGAAGTGCAGATTGAAAACGGCGACACGATAGCCGGAGCCCTACAAAAAGCCGGGGTTGGCGGTCAGGAGGCTTATCTCGCGATTAAGGCGCTGAGCGAGCATTTCGATCCGCGCTCTATCAAGCCCGGCCAGAGAATTGGCGTGCAGTTTGCCGCCGCCCAGCAGGAGGGCGAGCGTGGGCCGTTTATCAAAATGAATGTGAAGCTCGACCCTGTGAAGGAGATTTTCGTGCGCAAGGATCACGAAGATTTCGTATCTGAAATGAAAGAGAAAAAACTGGTGCAGCGCTCTTACGCGAAAAGCGCGGAGATTGAGACATCCTTATATGGCTCTGCCGCACGCGCGGGCATTCCGCCGCAGGTGATTGCGGAAGTGATCCGGATTTATTCCTGGGATGTAGATTTCCAGCGTGACATCCAACCCGGAGATATCATTGAGGTTTTGTATGACACATATGAGACGGAAGACGGCTCCTACAAGAAATACGGCGATGTTCTGCATGCGAATCTGAGTGTAAACGGCAAGGCTGTGCCGATCTTCCGCTATGAGATGAAAGATGGTCGCGTGGATTATTTTGAGCCGGACGGTCACAGTATTCGTAAAACCCTAATGAAAACACCCGTTGACGGTGCGCGCCTGTCTTCCGGCTTCGGTATGCGCAAACATCCGGTTCTGGGGTATAACAAGATGCATAAGGGTGCCGATTTTGCCGCACCGACCGGAACGCCGATCTATGCTGCCGGCGATGGTGTCATTGAATTTGCCGCGCGCAACGGAAGTTACGGGAATTATGTGCGCATTCGACACAACTCCACGCTGAAGACTGCTTATGCACATATGCACAAATTCAGAAGCGGTATTGCCAAGGGCAAGCGCGTTGAGCAGGGGGATGTGATTGGCTATATCGGTACGACCGGGCGCTCCACCGGCCCACATCTGCACTACGAAGTTCTGGTGAACAACAAGCAGGTTAATCCGAAGAGCGTTGACCTGCCGACTGGCGAGCAGCTGGAAGGGCAGGAAATGCAGAGATTTAGGGGCCTAATGGCGGCGCTGCAGCAGCAATATGTGGCGCTGAGCGAGGGCTTGAAGTTCGCACAGAAGCATGACGGCGAGGATTCTTCCAGCAGTATCCGTTAAGATCGTAGGGGACGTTTGATGACCCAAAACCTCAGCACATAAATTACAGCCAGAACGCCCGCCATGGCGAACCAGAATGCCGCATATTGCAGGTGATTATTATTCAGATTCGGTGCGGTCGCTTGTGTGATGAAGAGTTCATCATCCTGGGTTTCCAGATAGAGGATATAGGGCCGGATATTTTCCAATCCGAAACGTTGCGCAATATCATCCGGATCGGGGTGGTACCACTGGTTTTCCTCCGGGAGGTTTTTCGGGGTAAAAGCATTGCGTGCAGGGGGCGGGCGAAATAGCCCGGTTAGCAGATCCCGGTCTGGCGGAGGCGGCCCGGGTTGCGCGCCCTGTGGCGCCCAGCCCCGGTTCACCAGCAGTGTCGATCCATCCGCCAGAGCCGCCGCGGCCAGCACATGCATCCCGGCTTCGCCATCATGCGTGCGCGGGGCGATTAGGATTTGTGTGCCGGGCAGATAGGTCGCGCGGATCGTGCCGCGGCGAAACTGGAATTTTTCATCGATATCCGCTGGTCCCAGAAGGGTTTGGCCCGCATCTTTCCGGTATTCCTCTTCTAGCCCGGAGAGAAGCTCGCGCTTCCATTCCAGGCGCTGGAGCTGCCAGGAGCCGAGGGTGCACAGAACCCCGATCCCGATCAGGGTAAAGAGGGTTGCAAGCAGTGGAAAATTTTTACTCCCAGTCATTGGGTCTGTACTTGTATTGCAGGGCAATAATGTAGGCCTTCAGAGGCTTGAGCGTGCCCAGAACAATGCCCAGGGCCACCGCCGTCCAGAGTAGAGCGTGCACCCAGAGCGGCATGCCGAAGGCAAAATCCAGCCAGAGCGCGATGGGGACAAGAGCAAAGCCAAGAATAAAAATCAGGAATACTGCCGGGCCGTCGGCGCTGTCATTCTTGTCCAGATCCAGCCCGCAACGGGGGCATTTTTCTTCTAGGTTCAGTGAAAGCAGGCCCGGTTTGAATATCTTACCCTCCCGGCATTTCGGACATTTGCAGGCCCAGCCGAGTTTGATTGTCTCAAGGTTAACCATGATATTGCTTTACGGTGCGGCGAGATGCGAGTGATCCATGCCAATTTCTCCGCCCCACCAATAAATGGCAATAAACAGGAACAGCCACACAACGTCAACGAAATGCCAGTACCAGGCCGCCGCCTCAAAGCCGAAATGATGCTCGGCAGTAAAATGGCCTTTCATCGCGCGGAACCAGCACACAGCCAGGAATACGGTTCCCACAAAGACGTGAAAGCCGTGGAATCCGGTGGCCATATAGAAGGTTGAGGGATAAATACCCTCGGTAAAACCAAAAGTTGCGTGGCCATATTCATAGACTTGAAAGCATAGAAAGAAAAAGCCCAAAAAGACCGATAAGCCAAGCGCACGAACGAGGTTCTTCTGATCGTTATGCAGAACGGCGTGATGCGCCCAGGTGACTGTACAGCCGGAAAGCAGAAGGATCATCGTCATCAGGAACGGGAGGTCAAACGGATCGATAACTTCTATATTTGCGGGAGGCCAGACAAATCCGATGGCTTCGGTGGGAAACAGAGAGGCGTTGAAAAATGCCCAGAAAAAGGCAACAAAGAACATAACTTCCGAGGCGATAAAGAGCGCCATGCCGTAACGCAAGCCGATTTCGGTGATTTTGTTATGTACTTTTTCGGTCGTGCTTTCAAAAATCACATCTTTCCACCAGAAAAACATAACGAGCAGTATGGCAATCAGACCGGCAATCGCACCTTTCATCCCAACGGAAATGCCTGCGAATTCGGCCTTGTGCATGAATAACACAATTCCGAACGTGAATAGACCGCCTGCGAAAGCGCCAGCAAGTGGCCAGATACTGGGCCGTACGATGTGATAAGGATGGGGTTTTCCGGTTGTCGAGTATTCGATTTTTTCGGCCATAAAAATGCTCCCAAAAGGATTAATGTGTTGCGGATCGATCCGCTTCAGGGCTTTCATTGTAAAACGCTTCAAGCCCCTCTTCAAGCTCCTTTGAGTCTGCAGGGAAAAAAGTATAGGACAGGGTGATGGTGTGCACGTCATCCATATTTGGGTCATCATTCATGGCCGGATCAACAAAGAACAGGACAGGCATGGAAACCTCCTGCTTTGGTTGCAGGGTTTGCTCATCAAAGCAGAAGCACTGAATCTTGTGAAAATACTTGCCCGCCTTCAAAGGCGTCACGTTGTAAATTGCGGTGCCGCTATTGGCTGTGTTCATACGGTTGTAGGCGTGATAGGCGGTTAAGCCGCGTTCACCCAGATGGACATCGATTTCCCGCATTTCCGGAGTGAAGTCCCAGGGCATATTACGGCCGGTATCGGCGTTGAATTTAATTGTCACAACGCGCTCCAGAACTGTGTCGGGGAGTGATTCTGCTGTTTGCGTCGTTCCGCCAAATCCGGTCACACGGCAAAACAAGGAATATAACGGGACAGAGGCAAAGGACAGGATTACCATGCCAATAACGATTAGCAGGACGAAAAGCCCTGTCTGGGCGTTTTTGCGGATGAGTTCATCATCATGATCGGGGTTTTTCCTGCTCATGGAAAAAGACTATAGCACGGCAAGGCGGCAGGAAAAGGGGGG
>CAYGSN010000027.1:0-27218 GCA_964352675.1 uncultured Pseudobdellovibrionaceae bacterium | reverse complement strand
CCTATATCTGCGGCGAGGAAACCGCGCTGATTGAAAGCCTTGAGGGCAAAAAGGGCCAACCCCGAAACAAGCCGCCCTTTCCGGCGATGGCCGGGCTTTATTCCTGTCCGACCACCGTCAACAACGTTGAAACCATTGCCGTCGCACCCACCATCCTGCGCCGTGGCGCGGGCTGGTTTGCCGGGCTGGGACGGGATGAGAAAAACGCGGGCACGAAATTATTCTGCATTTCCGGGCATGTGAACCAACCCTGTAATGTGGAGGAGGAAATGGGCATTCCCCTAAAAGAATTGCTGGAAAAACATGCGGGCGGCGTGCGCGGCGGCTGGGATAATTTGTTGGCGGTCATTCCGGGCGGCTCATCCACACCGCTCATCCCCAAAAGCATCTGCGAAACCGTGCATATGGATTTCGATAGCTTGCGCGAAGTGAACACGGGCCTCGGCACCGCCGGGGTGATCGTGATGGATAAAAGCACGGATATCGTTTACGCCATCGCGCGGCTGTCGTATTTCTACAAGCATGAAAGCTGCGGCCAGTGTACACCGTGCCGCGAGGGGGCTGGCTGGCTCTGGCGCGTCATGACCCGCATGGTCAAGGGCAACGCCACGGTTGATGAAATTGACATGCTCTGGGACGTGACTAAGGAAATTGAGGGCCACACGATTTGCGCCCTCGGCGATGCCGCCGCCTGGCCGGTGCAGGGCCTGATCCGCCATTTTAGGCCAGAGCTGGAGCATAGGATCATGGAGTACCGCAAAGCCGCGGCTTAGTAATGTTTCAAGACATTCTAAATATAATCGCTGCTTTTGGTTTTGGAGCTATCATATCTGGTTTTGTTCAGTCATATCTTCACAATAGACATTACGAAAAAAATAGAATTTTTTCTGAAAAAAAAGAGGCTTATATAGGTTTGCTTAGCGCCCTAAGAAGAGCTTCTATTGAAAACAGTCAAGACGCAGCCAAGGAGTTTGCGTATTGGCAAATGCGATGTGAGCTAGTATCAAAAGAAAAAGTACATAGAGCTATTCAAGAAATGATTGATTCTAACGATGATATAGAGGAAAGGCGATTGGCTTTTGATAATTTAAGAGTCGTTTTAAGGAATGACTTAGGAATAGCGAACTAAGAATTAAGCCCGCTTCTTTTTCGCGACCTCGAAATACGTGGCGGCGTTTTGGAAGATCGCCATCCCGTCGGACGTCTCCGGCAGGGGGGTGCCCGCCCGCTGCGCCGCATCCTTGGCTTCCGCGTAATCATCGCGTTGCCAGGTGAACATGCCGCGCTCCGGATGGGGCATCAGGGCCAGCACGCGCCCGCTCTGATCCGTGATCCCGGCAATATCGGCGATCGACCCGCTTGGGTTATAGGGGAATTCACCCCCCGCCGGTGCGCCGTCTGGCTTCACGAATTGCAGCGCTATCTGGTTATTCTCCTGCAGGGTTTTGAGCGTTTCATCGCTCATCATAAAGCGGCCTTCACCATGGGCGACAGGGATATGCATGCCGCCCACCCCCTCCAGCCAGGGGGAGCTATGACCATCGGTTTTTTGTAAATCGATCCAGCGGCATTGATAGCGGTCCGAGAGGTTATAGGTCGCGGTGACCAAGCGTTGTTCGTAATCGCCGCCGAAGCCGGGCACAAGGCCGAGATTGGCCAGGATCTGGCAGCCATTGCAAATGCCGATGGTCAGCGTGTCGCGGGCGACAAATTTTTTGAGTGCGTCCCACAGCGCGAGTTTCATTTTCTGGGCAAACGCATTGCCGGAGCCGGTATCATCGCCATAGGAGAACCCGCCGGGGATGGCCAGGATCTGTTGCTGGTCAAGGGTTTTGGGGTTTTCGATCAGATCGTTGATATGCATGATCGATCCGGAAAGGCCGGCATACTCAAAGGCGTGAAGCGTTTCTTCTTCACAATTTAGCCCATAGCCGGCGAGTATCAGGACCTTGGCGCTCATAATTTAAAACCCTCGCAAAGGAGATTTATATGATTCATCTAACTTATCAACTTCAACATTCAAAGCATTGTTAATTTTAAATTTATTCCCATGAGCAACATGACCAATCTGATAAATATGCTCAAAGCCTTTGAACATTTTCTCAAACGCTTTCACATTCTGCGGCGCAACGGTCACAACAATTCGTCCATTGCTTTCGGAGAACAAAGCTTTATCGGTACGCAGATCAATTGCGCTGAGGTCGATATCCATTCCAAACTGTCCGGCAATCGCCTTCTTCGCCAGTGTTACGCCAAGTCCTCCATGGTTCACGGCGAGTGCAGATGCGATCAACCGATTGCGCGCAGCTTTGCTGTAACGCTTATACAGCACCGTATTTCGTCCGCCATCGACTTGCGGCACGTTGCGTCCCAAATGACCCAGATGGTCGTAATATTCCGATGCGCCAAGCTCATCTCTGGTTTCGCCCAGAACATAAATCAAATCACCAACGGCTTTAGGCGCAAGCGAAATCGATTGCTCCACATGTGGAATCACGCCGATCGAGGAGACGAGAAGCGTCGGCGGAGCGGAGATTTTGACCGGCTTGCCGTTTGCATCAAAGCCCTTGAAGTCGTTGAACATGCTGTCCTTGCCAGAGATAAACGGTGTGCCGTACAGAACGGCCAGCTCATATATCGCCTCGGCAGAGCGTTTGAGCTGGTACAGGCGTTCCGGCTCATCCGAAGAGCACCAGCAGAAATTATCCAGCAGCGCCAGATGGTCGTAATCCACACCGGCGGCAACCGCGTTGCGTACGGCCATATCCAGTGCGCTGGCGGCCATATGGAACGTATCAATATCGCTGTAGCGCGGCGCGAGACCTTGGCTCAGTACAACGCCTTTGGGTGAGCTTAGCACCGGTTTGGAAATGCTGGCTTCGGCATAAACGCGGCCTTTCCCCTGCAGCGGGCCAAGCACGGCATTGCCTTGCACGTTGTGGTCATATTGCGTGGAGATGAACTCTTTGGAGCAGATATTCAGGCGACCGAGCATATCCTGCAAGGTCGCGGCATAATCAGATGGCTCCGGCAAGTCCGGCTCATCCGTCCCACCAATCACTTTTTTCGTGCTCAGCGGCGTTTCCGGCAAGCCGTCATGCAGGAACTCCATCGCCATATCCATGATGGTCTCGCCTTCATAGGTGATCTGCGCGCGGCCGCTATCGGTGTAGGTGCCGACCACCGTGGCCTCGACACCGCGCTTGGCCAGGAATTCGATAATCTTGCCGGTATTTTCCGGCGGCACGGCGAGCGTCATACGCTCCTGACTTTCAGAGATCCAGATTTCCCACGGCGCCATGCCGGGATATTTCAGCGGTACTTTTTCAAGCTCCACATGGAAGCCGCCGGATTGCTCCGCCATTTCACCCACGGAAGAAGACAATCCACCAGCGCCGTTATCGGTAATGGCCGAATACCAGCCTTTATCACGAAGCTCCTTGATAATCGCATCGGAGAATTTCTTCTGCGTGATCGGATCGCCAATCTGCACGGCTGTGGCCGGTGAGCCTTCATCCAGCGCCACCGAGCTAAAGGTCGCGCCGTGAATGCCATCGCGCCCGACACGCCCGCCAATCATCATGATTTTATCGCCGGGATTGGCCTTTTTCTCATGACCCGGCTTGCCGTTAATCTCCCGCGGGATCAGGCCAATCGTGCCCACAAACACCAGCGGCTTGCCGACATAGCGGTCATCGAAATGCCCGAAGCCTTGCGGTGTGGGGAGGCCGGATTGATTTCCGCCAGCCTCAACGCCCGCAACGACGCCATTCATAATGGTTTTCGGCGGCAGGATCGGAATGGTTTTGCCCTCATCACGGTAATATTCCGGGCTGGTGCGTGGATCAGCGAGGCAGAATCCATAGCGGTTAATCACCGGCTTCGCACCCATGCCAAAGCCGACGCAGTCGCGGTTCACCCCGACAATGCCGGTAATCGCGCCGCCGAACGGATCGAGCGCAGACGGGGAGTTATGCGTTTCCACCTTGTCGGTAATCAGCCAGTTTTCATCAAAAATAATCCCGCCCGCATTGTCGGAAAAGACGGAGACGCAGAAATCGCCATCGCCGCGTGCTTTGCGGATATCGATGGTCGCGCGCTTGATGTAATGCTTGTAAATGCCGTCCTTGATGTCATCAATGGGGGAGGCGAAGATGGTGTGCTTGCAATGCTCCGACCAGGTCTGGGCAATGGTTTCCAGCTCTATATCCTTCGCCGGGCGGCCTTCGGATTTAAAGTAATCCCGCACAGCCTGCATATAGAGCAAAGACATGCCCAGCGGCCCGCGGCGCGAACCGTCGTCATTCGCGATTCCCTTATCGCCAATCTCGATCAGCGCCTCATCCGAAACATCCAGATCAACCTCATCGGCCACTGTGCCTTTATTGTCCAGCGCGACCTTCGGCAGGACGATTCCCATGCCGCCATCGGCCTGGAAGCTCTTGAAATCTTTTACCGTGACGCGCTGTATGAGCGTGTTCGCGAGGTCTTCGGACAGGGCTTGCACATCGCCCTCATCCACATCGCCGTCAATCAGGTACAGGCGGGAGGAGTAGCATTCATTGTCGTTCTCGGCACCGGCAAGGCTCAAAAGTTCTTGCGCCGTATGGCCGACATTATCCGTTACACCGGGTAGAAAGCCGATTTCGAGGGCGTAGGTGAATTTCCCGAGATTAGCATTAAGCTGCTGCGTCACCGGGTTGCACACCGCGCCGGTAAAGCGGGGATCATTCAGCGCATCCGTCTCCGCCGTATACACATCCACAACCCGCACAGCGGCAGCCTTTCCGCGCTCTTCGAGCATTTTTTCTATGTGAACAGCACGCCCGTCATTTTCATGGGCCAGGACTTCGATGCGATATGACATAATCTTTGACAAATTGTGGTAAACCCTCTATAAAGCAGTCTTATACAAAATTTATCTGCGTAAGTGAAGGCGTAATAAAAATGGAATTCACAAGGGAAGAGGCTATTGAAAGGTTTGGGTGCCATTATCAGGTAGAATTCGTGTGTGGCGATGAAATTGTTGAGGGTCCCGAAGAGGTCACAATTGAAGGCAGAACCATAAAAGTCCCTAGGAACAAAATCTTGAGCTGCTTTATAAAAGAGGTGCTTGGACCCTGTGATGGAAGTGATAGTGGCGAATGTTTTGCAGCTAGCACTCTTGAGGCTGTAAGAGAGGCGCTTTTGGAGGTCTATCCAGGTGCTGAGCCGGAGGGAGAGGTTGTTCCTTTAGCTGAAAGGCAAATTGTTGCCGACTTTGAGGTCGGGCAAAAAGTTTTTACGGTGAAATATTCTCCAGGGCGTGCTCTAGGATCACTTGTTGGGCCATATGGCATATCAATTGTGTCGGATACCATAGAGTCTTTTGATAGTGGATTTAGGGTAAATCAAGGCAGGGCCGATCAAGACGGTTTTGATTTATGGAGGTTTAATTGCCAGACAAAGGGCGGAGAAGAAATTTGCTTGCAGCTGCCTAGTGCTAAAGATAGACGTGGAGAATTCATTCCAGAAGCTAAACAGCTTGGAAAGAACGTGGACTGGTTTTCAAAAGGGCACCCATCCAGAGACATCGTTTTTTTGAAAGAGGCGGATGTTCTTGCATATTTGGCGGTTTTGAAGAAAATGATTTCACCGGATTTTGAAAGCGCGGCAAAAAATTTAGATTTATCTGTTGAAAAGGCGCTTGAACAGTTCGGTACCGGGAGTGTACCTGCGGTTGGTGAAAAAGATCCAAGACCTGCATAAATCCCCTTTCCCTCTGTACTCTCTCTTCACACTGCGTTACATTATTCTCTAAGAATTCAAGAGGGTAATCTATGCCAAAACTCACCATCAATGACATGGAAATCGAAGTCGAGCCGGGGACCAGCATTTTGCAGGCCGCGAAGCAGTTGGGCGTGGAGATCCCGCATTTTTGTTATCATGACCGTTTGAGCGTGCCGGCCAATTGCCGCATGTGTCTGGTGGAGGTTGAGGGCGGCCCGCCGAAGCCTGCCGCGTCCTGCGCGATGGCGTGCGGGGAGGGGATGGTGGTGAAGACCGATTCCGAGATGGTGCAAAAGGCGCGCAAGGGCGTGATGGAAATGCTGCTCATCAATCACCCGCTTGATTGCCCGATCTGTGATCAGGGCGGGGAGTGTGATTTGCAGGACCAGGCCGTGGCCTATGGCATGGACCGCTCGCGCTATCATGAGAATAAACGCGCGGTGAAGGATAAAGAGCTGGGGCCTTTAATTAAAACCATTATGACGCGCTGTATCAACTGTACGCGCTGCGTGCGCTTTGCCGAGGAAGTCGCCGGTACGCCCGTGCTGGGCCAGATGAATCGCGGCGAAGATGCGGAGATTGGCACGTTTATTGATGAGCTGGTGGCTACGGAGCTGTCCGGCAATTTGATCGATATTTGCCCCGTTGGCGCGCTGACCTCCAAGCCCTATGCCTTTAAGGCGCGGAGCTGGGAGCTGAAGAAGACCGAATCAATCGACGTGCATGACGCGCTGGGCGCGAACATACGCGTGGATGTGCGCGGGCGCGAGGTGATGCGTATCCTCCCGCGCCTGCATGAGGATATTAATGAGGAATGGATTGATGACCGCACGCGCTTTTCCTATGACGGGCTGAATAAGGCGCGTCTGGACCGCCCCTATATAAGAGATAAGAAGAAGGGCAAGCTGCGCGAGGCAAGCTGGGAAGAGGCCTTTGCCTTTATCGCGCAGAATTTGAAAGGCGTGAAGGGCGAGGAGATGGCCGCTTTGGTGGGCGATCTGGCCGCCGTAGAGGAAATTGTCGCGCTGAAGGATTTGATGGAGAGTTTCGGTTCCCCCAACCTTGATTGCCGTACCGATGGTGCGCGTTTTGATCCAGCCAACCGCGCCGGCTATCTGTTTAATTCGACGATTGCCGGCATTGATCAGGCTGATGCGATTTTGCTGATCGGAACCAACCCACGCCATGAGGCTGCTGTGCTGAATGCCCGTATTCGCCGTGCATGGCTGGAGCGGCGCGTTCAGATCGGTTTGGTCGGCGAAGCCGTCGATCTGACCTATCCGTATATCCATGTTGGTGAAACGCTTGCCGATCTGGACGGGTTTGGCAAAATTCTAAAAGAAGCAAAAAATCCTGTCATCATTGCCGGGACAGGCGCATTCCAGCGCGAGGACGGGCTGGCGGTGCATGCGGCTTTATCGGAATTTGCGAATAAATATTCTGCGCCTTTATCTATCCTACACCGCGCGGCGAGCCGCGTTGGTGCGCTGGATGTCGGGTTTGCGCCGGGCAAGGACGGCAGGGATTTCGCCGAAATTATCGCCGGCACCAAGGATGGGTCGATCAAGGCGCTGTATCTGCTTGGCGCGGATGAATTTGATGCGCGCAGCCAGATTGGCTGGCAATGTTTTACAATCTATCAGGGTCATCACGGGGATCATGGCGCGGCGCGGGCCGATGTGGTTCTGCCCGGTGCGGCTTACACCGAAAAAGATGGCATTTACGTGAATACAGAGGGGCGCCCGCAGCTGGGTAAAAAAGCATCCTCACCGCCCGGAGAGGCGCGCGAAGACTGGAAAATCCTGCGCGCTCTGTCTGAATTTCTTGGTGCAAAGCTCTCCTATGATACAGCGCATCAGCTCTATGACCGCATCTTTGGCGAGTTCCCGCATATTGGTGAGCTGGATGTGATACAGCCCGCAAAATCAGGTCAAGCGATTGGCACAAAAGGTAAAACAGGAGACGCGCCCATGCGCTCGCCTGTGAAGAATTTCTATCTGACGAACGCCATCTGCCGCGCATCTGACACCATGCGTAAATGTTCGGAAAGTTTCGCAAAAACGGAAAATAAAATGCTGGAGGCTGCTGAGTGATGACCAAAAAAACCACATTGGAACAAGTTCAGGAATTTCATGAGACTTATGGTTTGCCCGTATGCGGCGCGCCGGATTTATCCTGCGAGCAGACCAAGGCGCTGCGGATTAATTTGATCGCCGAGGAGCTGGAGGAGCTGAAAGAAGCGCTGGAGAATAATGATATGGTTGAGGTGCTCGATGCGCTGACCGATCTGCAATATGTGCTGGACGGGGCGTATCTGTCCTTTGGTCTGCACGGGGTGAAGCAGGCGGCGTTTGATGAGGTGCATAGCTCCAACATGTCCAAGCTGGGCGAGGATGGCAAGCCGATCCGCCGTGAAGAAGACGGCAAAATCCTCAAGGGTCCGAATTATTTCAAGCCCGACATCGCGCAGTTTGTGAAGGGAAAGAAGGAAGCGGCATGAATTTATTTTATTGTCATTCCGAGAGAGCGAAGCGACGAGAAATCTCAAGACAAGCTATGAGATTTCTCACATGCGTTCGAAATGATAAGGGGGGGGCATGCTAGAACTCTGGACCACATACGGAATTTGGACCGCCTGGACGTTGCTTTATATCATTTTGATTGTTGGCGGCGTTTTGCTGTCCGTGGCGTATCTGACCTATGCCGAGCGCAAGGTTTTGGGCGGAATGCAGCGTCGGCAGGGGCCAATGACCGTGGGCCCGTTCGGGCTGCTCCAGCCGATTGCCGATGGTATTAAGCTTTTTTCTAAAGAGACCATTATCCCATCGCAAGCCAACAAGCCTGTCTTTATTCTGGCGCCGATGATCCTGTTTGCGCTGTCCCTGGTTGCCTGGGCGGTGATCCCGTTTGATAAGGGCTGGGTTCTGGCCAATATCAATGTCGGGATTCTATACCTTATGGCGATTTCGTCGATGGCCGTTTACGGCGTGATTATGGCGGGCTGGGCCTCAAACTCCCGCTATGCGTTTCTGGGCGGGCTGCGTTCAGCCTCGCAAATGGTGTCTTACGAAGTGTCCATGGGCTTGATTATCGTCTGCGTTATCCTGTGCACCGGCTCGCTCAACCTCACCGAAATTGTTGAGGCACCGCGCCCGGTCTGGATGCAGATTTTACTTTTCCCCATGCTGGTTGTCTTCCTGATTTCCATTCTGGCGGAAAGCAACCGCGCCCCGTTTGATTTGCCCGAAGGCGAATCCGAAATTACCGGCGGGTTTATGGTGGAATATTCGGCGATGACCTTCGCGCTGTTCTTCCTGGGTGAATATGCCTTCATGATTCTGATGAGCGCGATGACAACGGTTTTGTTCCTGGGCGGGTGGTTGCCGCCATTCGGTATTGCTGCTCTGGCCTTTGTCCCCGGTATTATATGGTTTGCAGTGAAAACCGCTGCTGTTCTGTTTTTCTATCTCTGGGCGCGTGCGACATTGCCGCGCTTCCGCTATGATCAACTGATGCGTCTGGGCTGGAAGGTTTTTCTGCCGTTGACTTTAATTTGGGTCGTGTTGACGGCCGGGGTGTTGTTGAGCTTTGATGCGCTGCCGTCTTAGGATTTTTTTAAAATAATTTTTGAGGGACTCATGGATAATTTTGCACGTTCGTTTTTTCTGACGGAATTGGTGAAGGGCTTTGCCCTGACGCTGAAATATATGTTTTTCGTGCCGCGCGTGACCATCAATTATCCGCATGAGAAGGGTCCAATTTCGCCGCGTTTTCGGGGTGAGCACGCTTTGCGCCGTTATCCTAACGGGGAGGAGCGCTGTATTGCCTGCAAGCTGTGTGAGGCGATTTGCCCCGCGCTGGCGATCACGATTGAGGCCGAGCCGCGTGAAGATGGATCACGCCGTACCACACGCTATGACATTGATATGACCAAATGCATTTATTGCGGGCTGTGCCAGGAAGCCTGCCCGGTCGATGCTATTGTGGAGGGGCCGAATTTCGAATTCGCTACCGAAACGCGTGAAGAGCTCTATTACAACAAAGACAAGCTTCTGGCCAACGGTGATCGCTGGGAAGCGCAGCTGGTCTCTAATCTGGCTGCGGATGCACCGTACAGGTAAATGCCATGGATCCGCGCAAATCTCTGTTTCTGATCATTGCTTTCGGGCTAGGCGCTGCGGCTCTTATGTATTATTCGTTCGGCCCGGTGCAATTTCATTTTTCAACCAAACCTCCGGAAGGGGCGCTCGCCGAAATTCTGACGGCGCGGGAAAAAGCAAGGCAGGCAGAGGCACCATATTGCGCCGAACCTATTTCCTATGAGCCTTATCAGGCTGAGGCCGAAAATATTGATACAATCACCAGAAACGGTTTTGATATAAAACGCACGCATGATTTTGAAATTCGTGGGCGTGTTGTTTCTGTTCAGCGCTATGCTGAAGAAGATGATTCCGCTGATGAGGCCTCTGCAATTTCTCCCATGGATGTTGTCATGGTCTGGGATCAACTGGATAGCGCCGAGGTCATAAAAAACTTTTCAATCGCCCACAGGGCGCGGATGTATAATTATCTCTATGATAAAGTGTTTATTCCCGATTGCGTCATACGGCGCAGTATCGGAATCTTTCATCTTATTCCGAATGATGAAGCCGTTGCAGAGCGCTTGAAATCCATCCGTGAAAACCAGCGTATTCACCTTACAGGCAAGCTTGCGGATATCCGCCAGATCGGTGGCGATTTAAGATGGAGAAGCTCCAAGCGGCGTGACGACTCGGGGTCGGGCTCCAGCGAAATTATCTACGTGATGGATGCTGGCGCTTACTAAAGCCTAGTAAGGAATATGCCAGTACAGGCTCAGCACCTCTGTACCCGGATTATCATCATCGAGTGAGGCATTTGAAAGGTGCCCGAACGACATGCCGGCACGGTGGCCGCTGTCATATTCATAGGCCACTTCCAGCTGGGAGCGAAATTCAACTGGATAGCCGAGATCCAGATCGCTGGAACCTTGTGCGTAAAAGCCTACGCCAACGCTGGGGATGACATACCAGCTGGGTGAGAATTCATAATCAATCAGGAACCCACCGCCGGCCCAGACAGAGGCATCGGACGTTGCTTCCAGGCCGACCCATGGCTTCACTTGCCAGAAATACGTATGATCAGGGCGGTATTCTACACGGAAATCGGCTGCTCCATCATCATCCAGAATATCATAGTACCCAACCGAGACGCTGATGAGATCATGCCCCGTATTCTGTGCCAGAGCGGGGGAAGCTGTTGAGGTTACACTCAAGGCCAGAACTGAAAGAAGAGCTTTGTTCACCATATAAATCCCTTTTTATTTGTGGTTAGATATCAGGACTTTAGACCAACTTATAATGACGCATGCAAGTAAAAAATCAATATGAAAGAATACTGTGACTTTTAATTGCTTTTTTGTCTGACAAGCCTTGCGGTAAACCTCAGAAAATATTAGAAAAAGAGGGTGCGCTTTTTGACAGGATTTCGAATCGCGCCTAACCGCAATAAAAGATATCTACTCATGATACAGGCTCTCGCCTTTTACCTTTTCGCCGGATTGTTAACGCTCAGCGCCCTGTGTGTCATCAACGCACGCAATCCCGTGCATTCCGTGTTATTTCTGATTCTGGCATTCTTTAACGCCGCCGGATTGTTTGTCCTGTTGGGTGCGGAGTTCATCGCGATGCTGATGGTTATCGTCTATGTCGGCGCGGTGGCGGTGCTCTTCCTCTTTGTGGTGATGATGCTGGATATCAGCTTTGCCGATCTGCGCAAAGGCGCGATGCAGTTTGTGCCGCTTGGGCTGGCGCTGGGCGGGGTGTTGCTGGTGGAGCTGGCCGTGCTTTATAGTGTGTGGGATTTCGCGCCAGGCTATGCTGCGAATTTGGCGGCGCCGGCCGGAGAGCTTTCAAATACCAAGGCCCTGGGCGCCATTATTTATACGGATTATATTTTTGCGTTTCAGGTTGCCGGGCTGATCCTGTTTGTCGCGATGATCGGTGCTATTGTGCTGACACACCGCGTGCGCCCCGGCGTGCGGCGGCAGAAGGTCTCTGAACAATTTGCGCGCCGTCCCGAAGATGCTTTTGAGGTGCGCAAGGTCACACCGGGAACGGGGGCCTAGGACATGGAAGTTGGTCTAGAACATTATCTCATCCTTGCTGCGCTGCTCTTCACCATCGGCGTGTTTGGCATGTTCTTAAACCGTAAAAACGTGATCGTTATTTTGATGTCGATCGAACTGATGCTGCTGGCTGTGAATATCAATTTTGTAGCATTTTCCGCTTATCTTGGCGATTTGTCCGGGCAGGTCTTTGCGATGTTTATTTTGACCGTTGCGGCGGCCGAAGCGGCCATCGGCTTGGCCATTCTGGTTGTGTTCTTCCGCAATAAAGGCTCGATTGCCGTGGAAGATATTTCGAGTTTGAGGGGGTAATGATGGTTGGTTTAACGCCTCAGATACGCGATCTTACAATGGTGGCAGTGGCCCGGAGGCTGTCTATCGGCAAAGAAGATTTTGAGCGTGCGGGGCAGCATCGCTACGGCGTGGACCTCAGTGTCGAATTTTTTTCCGCAAGAACGGCTGCGGATTATCATGGGGATGCGGATATTCTGGTTAATATCGGGGTTCCCGAAAAACTATATGAAGGCGAGCTTCCCTGTCTTGACCGCGAACTTGCGCATCCTTTGTTATGCCTGCTGGAGGAACAAAACCCCGGCACCACATTCGCCCTGCACCCGCATATGAGGATGGTGTAAATGGAACTGATTGCCGTCTTCGCCCCTTTGTTCGCCTTTGCCCTGGCCTTCCTGTTCGGAAAGCAGCTGGGCGATAAGGGCTGCCAGTTCGTCACCTGCGCGGCGCTGATCATTGCGGCTTTTGCCTCTATTACTCTGTTCTTTGATGTTATCCTAAAAGACGAACCTTATGTGCTCAGCCTCGCGCCCTGGATTATCTCCGGCGATTTCGCGGTGGAATGGGCGCTGCGGGTGGACCAACTTTCGGTCGTGATGATGTGCGTGATCAATATCGTTTCGGCCTGTGTGCATGTCTATTCCATCGGGTATATGAGCCATGACGAAGCCAAGGGCCGCTTCATGGCCTATCTCTCACTGTTCACCTTTGCCATGCTGATGCTGGTGACGGCGGATAATTTGATCCAGCTGTTCTTCGGCTGGGAGGGGGTGGGGCTTGCATCCTATCTTCTGATAGGGTTCTGGAACCACAAACCGTCCGCCAACGCCGCCGCGCAAAAAGCTTTCGTTGTAAACCGAGTGGGAGATTTCGGCCTGGCGCTTGGGATCATGGCGATCTTTGTTGTGTTCGGCGCGGTTGATTTCACCACGATTTTTGAAAATGCGGAGCTTCAGGCTGGGACGTATTTTGAATTCGCAGGGTACGAGTTACATGCGATGACTGTTATCGGCCTGCTGCTGTTTATGGGCGCGGTTGGAAAATCCGCGCAGCTCGGTCTGCATACCTGGTTGCCCGATGCGATGGAGGGGCCGACGCCTGTATCGGCTTTGATCCATGCGGCAACAATGGTGACGGCAGGGGTGTTTCTGGTGGCGCGTATGTCGCCGCTATACGAATATGCGCCTGATGCGTTGATGGTCGTAACTGTCTTTGGCGGATTGACCGCATTTGTCGCCGCCACAATCGGCATGACGCAATATGATATCAAGCGCGTGATTGCCTATTCCACAATGTCCCAGCTGGGCTATATGTTCTTTGCCCTTGGTGTGTCGGCCTATGGCGCGGCGATGTTCCATTTGATGACCCATGCGTTTTTCAAGGCGCTGCTATTCCTTGGTGCGGGCTCAGTCATTCATGCCATGAGCGATGAGCAGGATATGCGCCACATGGGCGGTATCTGGAAGAAAATCCCGATCACTTATGCGATGATGTGGATCGGCTCGCTTGCGCTTGCTGGGCTGCCGTTTTTCGCCGGGTATTATTCCAAGGACATGATCCTTGAAGCCGCCTATGCCGATCAGACTTGGTTTGGCCATATGGCCTTCTGGCTGGGGATTGCGGCGGCGCTGATGACCGCGTTCTATTCCTGGCGCCTGATATTGATGACCTTCCACGGTCAGCCGCGCGCATCGCAGGAGGTTATGGATCACGTGCATGAGAGTCCGGCGGTGATGCTCGGACCGTTGATGGTTCTGGCGACCGGCGCGATTTTGGCCGGATTTGTGTTTTACGGCGGGTTTGTAGGGTCTGCCGGGCATCATGGGGAAAAGGCGCATCACGAAGAGGTTGTTGCTCATCACGATGCGGCGGAAGAGATAAAGGAAGAGATTTATAAGGTCGAGGAACTCGCAATTCATATTGCGGAAGACGGCGAAGTGGCTCTTGAGGACGAGCTTCAGGACATCGAAGATGAGGTCGTCGAAGAAGCGGCGGAACCGACAATCGCCTGGACGAAAGAAGAGTTCTGGGGCGGTGCTTTGCGCGTATTGCCGGAAAATGATACGGTAGAAGCCGCGCATGGCGTACCCTTCTGGGTCAAGAAATTGCCGATCGCAATGGGCGTTCTGGGCATTCTTCTGGCCTATCTGGGCTATATGTGGAAGCCAGGTCTGACCAGTGTGGTGCGTAAGCATTTCAAATATCTCTACCAGCTGTTCTATAACAAATGGTATTTCGATGAGCTCTATAACGCTCTGTTTGTTAAAAACGCGAAGGCTTTGGGGTATCTGTTCTGGCATGGGGATCAGCATGTGGTGGACCGCTTTGGCCCGGATGGAAGTGCCGGTGCTTCTCGCATGATCGCCCGAACGCTGAGCAGGCTCCAGAGCGGATTTGTCTATCAATACGCTTTTGTCATGATGGGTGCCCTGATCGGTATTGTTTCATGGTTTTTCTTCAAATACGGGCAGGGGATGTAAAAGTACGTCATGGTTGATTTTCCGCTCTTATCGCTGATCACCTTTATGCCGCTCGTCGGTGTCTTCTTTATCCTGACGGTGCGTGGAGAGGAGGAGGCTGTGGCCCGCAATTCCAAACATGCTGCGCTGTTTGCCTCTTTGTTTACGTTGGCTTTTGCCCTGTTCATGTATACGCGCTTTGATCCGGCTGATGCAGGGTTCCAGTTCGTGGAAAAAAGTACATGGTTTAAGGGGCTGGGGATTGGTTATCATATGGGCGTGGACGGCATTTCAATGTTCTTTGTCATGCTTTCCGCTTTGCTGACCCCGGTTTGTATTTTAGCGGCGTGGGATTCAATCAAAACCCGCGTGCGGGAATTCATGGTGGCGTTCCTGATCCTTGAGACGTTCATGATCGGGACGTTCTGCGCGTTGGACAGTGTTTTGTTTTACGTGTTTTTCGAAGGCGTGCTGATTCCGATGTTCCTGATTATCGGCATTTGGGGCGGCCCGCGCCGGGTGTATGCCGCCTATAAGTTTTTTCTCTATACGCTGCTCGGCTCGGTGTTGATGCTGGTTGCGTTGCTGACGCTCTACGCCAAGGCCGGGACTACAGATATCCCGACCCTGATGGCCAACCCCGTTGATATCGGCCTGCAATACTGGCTGTGGCTGGCGGTATTTGCCAGTTTTGCCGTGAAGATGCCGATGTGGCCGGTTCATACCTGGTTGCCGGATGCGCATGTGGAGGCGCCGACGGCCGGTTCGGTCATCCTGGCCGGGGTCTTGCTGAAGATGGGTGGCTACGGGTTCCTGCGGTTCTCTCTGCCCATGCTGCCGGATGCGACGGAGTTTTTTGCGCCAATGGTTTACTGGCTCAGTATCATGGCCATTATTTACACCTCGCTTGTAGCGTTGGTGCAGGAAGACATGAAAAAGCTGATTGCCTATTCCTCTGTTGCACATATGGGGTTTGTAACACTCGGAATTTTTACCGCCACCACCCAGGGGATCGAAGGGGGGATCTTTCAGATGATTTCCCACGGTTTGATATCCGGGGCGTTGTTCCTGTGCGTGGGCGTGGTCTATGACCGGCTGCACACCCGCGAGATTGAGCGCTATGGCGGGATTGTTAAGAACATGCCGAAATATGCAACATTGTTTATGATATTTATGTTGGGGTCTGTCGGTTTGCCGGGAACCAGCGGGTTTGTCGGGGAGTTTCTTGCGCTTCTGGGTGCGTTCCAGGTTGATACGACGATCGCCATCCTGGCCGCCAGCGGTCTTGTGCTTGGCGCGGCGTATATGCTGATGCTTTACCGCCGCGTGGTGTTTGGTCCGCAAATTCACAAAGACGCCGCCGCCATGCCGGATCTGAATATGCGTGAGCTTGGCCTGCTGGTGCCTTTGGCGTTTCTCGTGATCTATATCGGGGTCTTTCCCGGGGTGGTGATGGATAAGGTTTCACCCAGTGTACAGCGCCTTGTGGCGGATTATAACGCCAAGATTAATAATGAAGTGCTGCCAGCGGCAGAGCCTGCTGCCGGGAGAGAGAGCGAGCAACGGGAGTATGCGCCATGATTGATTTCAACCTTGTGCCGCTTCTACCCGAAATTTTCATGGTTATCTGCGCTATGGGCCTTTTGATCGTGGGGGTGTCGCGCGGCAACGAATCAACAGAAGTAATCTGTTGGAGCGCCGCTGGTGCTCTTCTTATCACTATCCTTATCCTTTTCAGCCTGCCCTGGACGACGATAGATGTGCTGAACAGCATGTTCGTGTTTGATAAATTCGCTGGCTTTATGAAGATGCTCATTCTCTTTGGGCTTATCGTCTCATTGGCTCTGTCCGTGCGTTACCTGAAGGATGAAAATATCCTGCGTTTCGAGTATCCCGTTCTGATGCTGCTGGCGGGGACAGGCATGATGCTGATGGTCTCGGCGCATAATTTTCTGGCGCTGTATATGGGGCTGGAACTGCAATCGCTGAGCCTGTATGTGTTGGCTTCAATTCACCGCAATTCACCAAAAGCTGCCGAGGCGGGGATCAAGTATTTCATTCTGGGCGCACTGTCTTCCGGGATGCTTCTATTCGGAATTTCCATGATATATGGCTTTACCGGATCACTCGATTTTATCGTTGTTCACGGCGCTTTGGAGGCTTTGGAAACCCCGTCCGTCGGATTTATCTTCGGGCTGGTTTTTGTTTTGGCGGGTCTGGCCTTTAAAATTTCCGCCGTACCGTTCCACATGTGGACGCCAGATGTGTATCAGGGCGCACCGACCAGCGTGACGGCTTTCTTTGCTATTGTTCCAAAAGTCGCTGCACTGGGGCTTTTGATCCGGCTGTTGTTCGAACCATTCGCTGCGGCGACCGAGCAATGGGGGCAGATTTTGTATTTCCTCTCTGTCATGTCCATGGCGCTCGGGGCGTTCGCGGCTATAGCGCAGGAGGATATCAAACGCCTGCTGGCCTATAGCTCAATCGGCCATATGGGGTACGCGCTTGTCGGGCTTGTAGTGGGCACGAAGTTGGGCGTGGGCGCGGTGGTGTTTTATCTGATCATATACATGCTGATGAGTGCAGGTGTGTTCGCGATTGTCCTGTCCATGCGCCGCAACGGCATTGCCGTGTATAAGATTTCGGATCTGAGCGGCATGGCCGCCAATCATCCTTACATGGCCTATTGCATGGCGATTTTAATGTTTTCCATGAGTGGAATTCCGCCGCTGGCCGGGTTCTTTTCGAAGCTTTTTATCTTCGAGGCGGCTGTTGCTGAAGGATATTATATACTGGCTGTGCTGGGCCTTGTGACATCGGTTGTTGCGGCCTATTACTATCTGCGTGTTATTAAGGTCATGTTCTTTGACGAGCCGGCTGATGCGTTCGATAGTGACCAGCCTTTTGCTCGCCGGGCGATCCTGTTCGTCAGCGTCTTTTTTATTATTCTGTTTGCTGTCAAGCCGAGCGTGATTATCATCAGTGCACAAAACGCTGCTGCGCCGCTCTTTGCCGCCGTGCCCGCGGTTGCAGTCGAGGTGCCGGAAATACAGCAATATGCGCCTTTCAAGCTGAATCCTGCCGCAGGATAGGTCTAAAGTCTTGCAGTGGGATATCCGACAATACGGCGCGGTGGATTCAACCCAGGACGTCCTGAAGGGCTTGCTGCGTGATGGCAGGGTGCATGAGGGCATAGCGGTTCAGGCGGAAAGCCAGAGCAGCGGGCGTGGCCGCCACGGCCGGCAATGGGTGTCAGGGAAAGGCAATCTGTATTTATCTTTTTTACTCTGCCCCTCAAAACCAATTCATGAAACCCCACAACTTGCTTTTGTCTGTGGACTGGCGCTGGCACAGGCCGTCAAGCCGCTCTTGAAGGTGCCCTCGCTCCTGAGCTTAAAATGGCCGAATGATGTTTTGATTGAGGGAAGAAAAATCGCAGGCATTTTAATCGAGGCAGATTCTATTGCGGGAGAAAATTTTGTAATTGTTGGGCTTGGGCTTAATATATCCACCTCCCCCCCGGAGGGCAGCGCTGTTTCACGCTATGTAAAAAAAAATGCGGAGCTTGCCGCGTTGCGCGATTCTATCTTGGCCGTAAATGGCCAATTATATTCTCTCTGGCAGGAAGAAGGTTTTGCGCCGATCCGGGATTTATGGCTTAATGAGGCGCATCGTGCGGGAACGCCGCTTTCCGTGAACATCGGCGGAAAAATTGAAGTGGGAACGTTCGAGTCTGTTGATGAAAACGGCCATTTGATTTTATGCAGGGAAGACGGCAGCGGGCACGTTAAAATCACCACGGGCGATGTGTTTTTGTAAGGAATAACAATATGCTACTGGCTATCGATATCGGGAATACCAACACTGTTTTTGCGGTGTGCAAGGGGGCGGAGATCCTGAACTCCTGGCGTTGCCGGACGGTGACGGCGCGTACGGCTGATGAATATGCTGCTTTTTTGCACGAGGTATTTCGTATTGCCGATCTCGGTTTCGGTGAGATTACCGATGTGATTTGCAGCTCCGTGGTGCCTGAGTCGAATTTCCACCTTACTGAATTCACTCATAAATTTCTAGGTTTGGAGCCGGTTTTTGTAACAAAAGACCTAGTCGATATTGCGATTGATCTGGAGCGGCCGGAGGATGTAGGCGCGGACAGGCTGGTGAATGCTGTGGCGGTTTGTGAGGTGTATCGCACACCTGCGGTTGTGATTGATTTTGGGACGGCGACAACCTTTGATGTTATTGATTCCAAAGGGCAATATGCGGGCGGCGTGATTGCGCCGGGCATCAATCTATCGGTTGAGGCGCTGAACCGCGCGGCGGCCAAGCTACCCAAAGTCAGTATCCAAAAACCGGAAAGGGTAATTGGGAAAAGCACGGTTAAAGCCATCCAGTCCGGTATTTTCTGGGGCTATGTCGGCCTGATTGAAGGAATTATCAAGGGGTTGACCGATGAATTGGGTGAAAAGCTGACTGTCATCGCCACAGGCGGCCTGGCCCCTTTATTCTCGGAAAGTATTGATATAATTGAGCATGTTGATCATGATCTGACCCTCAAAGGGCTTCTCAAAATCTATCAGGACCAAAAATGAGTAAAAGCCAGGCTAAATACGCATTCGAGGAGGGCGGGCTGTATTTTACTCCGCTCGGCGGAAGTGAGCAATTCGGTGTGAATCTCAATCTGTATGTCTGTGACGGCCAGATGCTGGCAGTGGATTGCGGGATTGGTTTTGCCGATGAGCGCTTTCCAGGGATTGATTTGCTTCTGCCCGATCCGGCCCTTCTGGAAGAATTTCAGGACAATCTTCAAGGGCTTATCATCACCCATGCGCATGAGGATCATATCGGCGCAGTTCCGCATTTGTGGAAGCGCTTCAAATGCCCGATCTATACCACGCGTTTTACCGCCACTGTGTTGCGGGAAAAATTCAAGGAATATAATATCAAGAATGCCAAGGTCCACATCATTGACCCATTGGATGAGGCGCAGATTGGGGCATTTCAGGTTCAGTTTATTCCTGTCGCGCATTCGGTTCCGGATACCTCCGCTCTGTTTATCCAGACCCCGCGCGGCAATGTGTTGCACAGTGGGGACTGGAACCTTGATCCGGCCCCTGTGATAGGGCCAAAAACGGAATCTGCGCCGTTTCAGTCAGCAGCAAAAAAGGGGGTTTTGGCTTATGTTGGGGACTCCACCAATGCCCAGATTCCGGGGCGTGCGGGATCGGAAAGTGAAGTTGAGTGCGGCCTGGAAAAGGAATTCGAGAAATGTAACGGTAAAATTGCCGTAACAATTTTTTCTTCCAATATCGGGCGTATCCGCTCCATTGCCCGCGCGGCCAAGGCTGCTGGGCGCGATGTCGGGATTATCGGCCGTTCACTGCACCGGATGATAGGCTGTGCCCGGGAATGCGGGTATCTGAACGACGTGCCGGAATTCGTCTCGGAAGAGGAGTTGGGCTATCTGCCTGATGATAAGACTGTCATGATCGTTACAGGATCGCAGGGGGAAAGCCGAGCCGCCCTGGCAAAAATTGCGCGCGCAGAGCACCCGTCAATTACCCTGAACAAGGGGGATGCGGTGATCTTTTCCGCCCGCGCCATTCCGGGGAATGAGCGGCACATCAATGTGGTGAAAAACAATCTGGTGGCCGCCAATGTAAATATTATCACGCCGGATGACACCAAAAATATCATTCATGTATCCGGTCATCCCTGCCGCGATGAAATTGTCGATATGCTGGGCTGGGTCAAACCAGCCGTGGTTATCCCCGTGCATGGCGAGCGGGTACAGCTCCAGGCCCATGCGGCGCTGGCAAAGGAATGTCAGGTTCAGCGCTCGATCGTTCCATCAAACGGGTCTGTGATCAGGCTTGCGCCCGGAGAAGCCGAGGTTGTGGATCACGTTCCGGCCGGAATTTTGGCGGTGGATCAAAAACGGATCATTAGAATTGATCATGTTTCCATCAGCGAACGCCGTAAGCTGCAATTCTCCGGCGCTGTACATGTCTCGCTGGCCATGGATGCGCGGGGCAAGCTCATGGGCGAGCCGAAGTTGGACACGGTCGGGCTGATCGATATCGAGGCGGAAGGACAGATTGAAGACAGGCTGCACGATGAAATCCTGGATATTCTGGATGATATGACATTTGAAGAGCGGCTTGACGACCATTTTGTTTCGGAGGAACTGCGGATTGGTATTCGCCGTTTTGGACATCATGTTTTGGGGATAAAGCCCAAAACCACCGTGCATGTAATAAGACTTTAGGGGGGAGTGATATGGATTGGTTTACAGGTATAATTGTATATTTGCTGATCTGGTGGACTGCGCTTTTTACCGTTCTGCCCTGGGGTGTGGAGCGCAGCAACGTTTGCGTCGAAGAGGGGATTAAGGCTGCCCCTAAAAATCCAAAAATGAAAAAAAAGCTGATTGCCACAACGATCTTGAGCGCCGTACTCTGGATCGTTGTCTATGCTTTGATAGAGGCCGATATTATCGATTTCCGTGAACTGGCCAAAACCATGGCCGAGCAGGATGGTGTATTATGAGATTACTTGTGCTTGTTGCTCTTTTCTTTTTGCCTATCTCGTCAATGGCTGCTGATGCCGTGCCTCTTGAGGTTGTGTGTCAGGTGCGCGCCAATTACATTCCTGATGAAAAGAGGGGTGCTGAATATCAGCCCGGTGTGGACGTGAACGGCAATTTGGTGGCTCCTGCCGATCTCAACCAATCTGTTAATGTAGATGTAAAGGCAATTGATATTCCAATCCAATTTGAGATTCTTGATGAGTTTGATGTTGATGTGCCCGAAGGGGTGGATCTGGATTTTGATGCAGCCAATATCCGTATCTATCAGGACGGGCGTGTTGAGTTTAATGGACAGGATTTGACGCAGGAATTTGTGACGCTGTGTTCCAGGTCTGAAAGTACCGCTACCGTAGCGCCGAGTGCGGAGGAGAAGCGCAGGATTGAGGTGGAAAGTCTGGAGGCTCCGAAAGCTGCTGCTGGACAGGGGGCTGCGGATGTCTTAAATTCTGCGCCTGATACAGAGATTCAAGGCGAATATTTGCCGCCTGAACAAGAGCTGGATACAACCACACAATCAGAGGCAGGCCGTGAGTAAACAGAATAAAACCGCCATTACCCCAACCAGAGAGGAAAACTTTCCCGAATGGTACCAGCAGGTCATCAAAGCTGCAGATATGGCGGAGAATGCGCCTGTGCGCGGGTGCATGACAATCAAACCCTATGGCTTTGCCATTTGGGAAAATATGCAGCGCATTTTTGATGAGCGCCTGAAAGATTACGGTGTGCAGAATTGCTCCTTTCCGCTGCTTATTCCACTCAGCTTTCTTGAAAAAGAGGCCGAGCATGTCGAAGGCTTTGCCAAAGAATGCGCGGTTGTCACCCATCATAGGCTTGAGGCCGGCAAAGATGGCGGGTTAGTGCCTGCTGAGTCAGCGAAGCTGGAAGAGCCCTATGTGGTTCGTCCAACCTCGGAAACGATTATCGGCGAGGCGATGAGCCGCTGGGTACAATCCTACCGCGATTTGCCGATGAAGCTGAACCAGTGGTGCAGCGTGATGCGCTGGGAAATGCGTACGCGGATATTTCTGCGCACGGCTGAGTTTTTCTGGCATGAGGGACATAACGCCTTTGCCACGCATGAGGATGCGAGACAGGACTGCCTGACCATTCTGGACATGTATAATGATTTCTTTGAGAACATATTGGCGATGCCGGGCATTAGGGGCATTAAAACAGCCGAAGAGCGCTTTCCTGGCGCCGATGAGACCTACACGATTGAAATGATGATGCAGGACGGTAAAGCCATTCAGGCCGCGACCACGCATAATTTGGGCCAGAATTTCTCCAAAAGCTGTGGCATTAAATTTCAGGATAAGGACGGGACGGAGCAATACGCGCATACGACATCCTGGGCATTTACCACCCGCATGATTGGCGCGATGATCATGACCCATGGCGATGATGACGGTATGATCATGCCGCCGCGCATTGCGCCGTATCCTTTGGTCTTGTTGCCTTTTACCAAGGGAGATGAGAATGATGCGAAGGTCCTGGCGTTTGCGGTGGATATCAAGGATAAACTCAAAGCGCTTAATATCCGCGTCCATATCGATGATCGTGATATGCGCGCCCCGGACAAGATGTGGGATGCCGTGAAGAAAGGAATTCCTTTGCGTATTGAAATCGGCGCGCGGGAAGTAGATGAAGGAACCGTTACACATGTGCGCCGCGATCTGGGGCGGGAATCCAAAACTACGCAAAGTGTTGATGCGTTTGTGGCGTGCGTACAGGATATCCTTGATGATATTCACAACACACTCTATGCGCGCGCGCTGGCGTTTCGTGACCAGAATGTGCACGAGGTTAAGGATGTTGCCTCAATTGATGCGTTCTTTAAGGGCAATGATGTGGGGTTTGTAAAAGCGCCGCTCAGCGTGCTTAAGGATGACGCTTTGGCCGCTGTGATCAAAGAGCACAGCCTCACGACGCGCTGCATGCCGCTTGATGAAGATGGCAAGACGGTGGTTATCGGAAAGGCGTATTAATGTTCTCACCGTTTGAACGCATGGTCGCCTGGCGGTATCTTCGCTCCAAGAAAGCGGAGGGCTTTGTTAGTGTCATTGCGGGGTTTTCCTTTACGGGGATTATGCTGGGCGTGGCCACGCTGATTATTGTGATGAGTGTGATGAACGGTTTCCGGCAGGAATTATTTAACCGTATTCTGGGCCTGAACGGTCATATGAATATCTATTCCCTGAGTGGGCCTTTGTATGATTACGATTATGTGCGCAGCCTGATCGTGCCGGTTGACGGTGTGTCGGAGGTAACCCCGATCGTTGAAAGCCAGGGGCTTTTGTCGAAAGGCGGCGTATCCAGCGGCGTTATGGTGCGCGGCATTGCCTGGGAAGATTTTGCCAACCGGCCTCTGCTTCGGGATTCTGCGGTGGCTGGCAGCATTGAGGATTTCAACGAGGACAGTATTGCCATTGGTGCGGTATTGGCCAAGAAGATGAATATACGCCCGGGCGACCAGGTGGTCCTGACCTCGCCGCAGGTGAAATCAACCCCTTTTGGCTCGCTTCCGCGTCAGCGCTCCTACACGGTGGGTATGATCTTCGATGTTGGTATGTATGAGTATAATAGCGGCTTTATCTTTATGCCTCTAAAGGCTGCGCAGATTTTCTTTAAGCTTCCGGGGGCCGTGACCACGCTGGAGATTATGCTGGACAAGCCTGATGCTCTCGATCAAATTCGCAGGAGCGTTGAGCTGGCCGTGGAGGGGCAGGCGGGGGTTTATGACTGGCGAGACAGCAACCAGAGCTTTTATAACGCGCTGAAGACCGAACGCAATGTCATGTTCCTGATCCTGACCATGATTATCCTTGTGGCCGCTTTTAACATTATTTCCTCGATGATCATGCTGGTGAAGGACAAATCCCACGATATCGCCATTATGCGTACGATGGGGGCGGGGCGATCAAGCATGATGAAGATTTTTATGCTGACGGGCGCCTCTATCGGTATTGCCGGGACGTTTGTCGGGGCGGCTCTTGGGATTGCTTTCGCGCTGAATATCGAGAGTATCCGCCAATGGCTGGAGGGGCTGACGGGCACGGAGCTGTTTTCCGATGAGATTTATTTTCTCTCACAATTGCCTGCGGTGATTGATTGGAACGAAGTAATTACGGTCATTGGTATGGCTTTTGGTCTGTCTATTCTGGCTACGGTGTATCCGGCGTGGAGGGCTGCGCGGCTCGATCCTGTCGAAGCGTTGAGGTACGAATAATGCATTGGCTCGTTTACGCATTTGGCATTACCATCGGCGCGGCGTGCATCCATATTTTTGCCAAAAGCCAAAGCTTGGAGATATTGCCCATTCCCGCGATGTTTGTCGGGAGCTTTGCGTTCTTTGCATTCTCAGCGCTTTTGTTTTTTGGATCCGGGCAATCGGTCGGCACGTTATCTGTGCTGCCGTCCAAGGCGATTTATATGGCTCTGGCCACCGGTTTCTTTATATCCATTACCCATTTTTGCGTGTTCTTCATGTATAACGCCAATGCGCCGCTGACCATCGCCGTGCCGATCGTGCGTATGGGCGCAGTTCTGGTTGCAGTAACTGTTGGTCTTCTTGTCTTTAAAGAGCAGCTTTCCCCCCAGAAAATGTTCGGGATTGTCCTGGCCTGTATTTCCATTTTCTTTATGACACGAAAGTGACGGTTATGAGTAATCCGCTGGACGATAATGTTTTGCTGAAAATTGATGGTTTGGAGAAAACTTTCGTTCAGGGTGGGCGCAGCCTGACGATTTTCAAGAACCTGAATATGAAGCTGGAGGGCGGCGAAATTGTTGCCCTTGTGGGGCCGAGCGGGGCAGGAAAATCAACGCTGTTGCAACTGGCCGGATTATTGGACAGCCCCACGGCCGGCAGTATCCGCATTGGCCAGCAGGCGGTGCAGAAGCTGGGGGATTTCGAGCGCACGAAACTGCGCCGCGAAAAGATCGGTTTTGTGTATCAGTTCCATCATCTCCTGCCGGAATTCACGGCGCTGGAAAATGTCGCCATGCCTCTGATCATTGCTGGAAAGAACAAGACCGAGGCGCGCGACAAGGCTGAGAAACTCCTTGGTTCTCTCGGGCTTTCAGCGCGCGTGGCGCACCGGCCCGGAATGCTTTCCGGCGGGGAGCAACAGCGCGTGGCCATCGCCCGCGCACTGGCCAATGACCCGCAATTGCTGTTCGCGGATGAGCCGACGGGCAATCTCGATCCTGAAACCTCCGCCGAGGTGTTCGAGCTGTTGCTGGATCAGGTGCGCGTGCGCAATATCGGCGCACTTGTGGCGACGCATAACCTTGCGCTGGCCGATCAGATGGACCGGGTACTGGAGCTTAAATACGGCAAGATTGTCTTGGTTTAGATTTTATTTTTGACATATCTTTTTTCCGGTATTAGGTTTGAAGGATCTGCGGCCCTGTCCGTGGCAAGAGTATACTGAGGAGTAGCAATGCAGCATCTTTCTGTGATTTTTACCGTTTTAGGTTTTATGCAGCTTTCCCATTCTGCACTGGAATATAACAGCGTTTTCATTCCCCCTGAGAGAACGCAGATTGTTGATCCTGAAGCCGGGGGCGAACCTGCGCTCTGAGGTTTTATAGGCTCGCCCCATCGGGTTGGAGTTGCTATAGTCTGATTCATGTCTCAACAATTTGTTCACCTGCACGTCCATAGTGCCTATTCACTTGCGGAAGGGGCGATCAAGGTCAAGGATCTGATCGCGCTGTGCAAAGCCAATAACATGCCAGCTGTGGCGGTGACGGACAGTAATAACATGTTCGGCGCCCTTGAGTTCGCCATGGAGGCAAAGCAGAGCGGTATTCAGCCGATTATCGGTGCGCAGGTTTTGATTGGTGAGGCGGCCTATCAACTCGTGCTGCTGGTGCAAACAGAGCAGGGCTTCCGCAACCTCTCCAAACTCATGAGCACAGCTTATCTGGAGGGTGATTCCCAGAGTCAGGCGACGATAGATTCCGAAGAACTCTCCAGCCATGCTGGAGGCCTTATCTGCCTGACCGGTGGGCCGAAGGGACAGATTAACCATGATCTGCTTCACAACCAGAATGATAAGGCTGAAGAAGAGCTGCTGCGCCTGAAAGCTGCGTTCGGCGACCGTCTCTATATCGAGCTCCAACGTCATGGCTGGGTAGAGGAAGAGCAGGTCGAAGAAGCGTTGATTGATCTGGCCTATAAACACGATATCCCGCTCGTCGCCACCAATGATTGTTATTTCCCCGATAAGAAAGCTTATGAGGCGCATGACGCGTTACTCTGTATTGCCGAGGGGCGCTACATCACTGAAGCTGACCGCCGCAAGGTCACGCCGGAGCATTATTTTAAATCCAGCGCCGAGATGGCCGCGCTTTTCTCTGATCTGCCTGAAGCCATTGCCAATACGCTTGTCATTGCGCAGCGTTGCTCCTATCTGCTGGAGCCGATCAATCCCATTCTGCCTGCCTATGAAACCACGGGCGGGCGCACGGAAGTGGAGGAATTAAAGGCACAGGCGGAAGAGGGGTTGAGATGGCGGCTGGCGCAGTATGCTGAAAAGATTGACCCGAAACCCTATTTCGAGCGCCTAGAATTCGAGCTGGACGTGATCAACGGCATGGGGTTTCCGGGGTACTTCCTGATCGTTTCGGATTTCATCAAATGGGCCAAAGACCAGAATATTCCGGTTGGGCCGGGTAGGGGATCGGGCGCGGGCTCGGTTGTGGCCTGGGCGCTGAAGATCACCGACCTTGATCCGCTGGAGCTGAACCTGCTGTTCGAGCGCTTTTTGAACCCCGAGCGCGTGTCCATGCCCGACTTTGATATCGATTTCTGTCAGGAGCGGCGCGAAGAGGTCATCCGTTACGTACAGGAAAAATACGGCTATAACCGCGTGGCGCAGATCATTACCTTCCGTAAGCTGCAGGCCCGCGCGGTTGTGCGCGATGTAGGCCGTGTGCGGCAAATGCGCTACGGCCAGGT
>CAYGSN010000026.1:0-27534 GCA_964352675.1 uncultured Pseudobdellovibrionaceae bacterium | reverse complement strand
TGTTTGCTGATAGTTCCGCCCTGGATGAGTTGTTGCGAGTGAAGTATTACTGATGAAACGAATAGGCCGCAAATTTGTTTTGCCGGTTTTTATAGCGGTCGTTCTGGCCGGTTTTGCCGCTGTATCTTTCTTGCAGGCACAGGAAGACGGATCTTTTTCTGTAGATGTGGTGCAGATCCGGACGCAAGGCGGTGAGCAGCATTTCTTTAAAATCGAGCTAGCCAACACGGATGAAACGCGCGCAACCGGATTGATGAACCGCAAATCCATGAATGATGATGCCGGCATGTTGTTTATTTTTGATGATATTGCAATCCGCAGATTCTGGATGAAGAACACGCTGATACCCCTTGATATACTTTTTATTTCCCCCAATGGAGTTATAAATCATATTCACTCCAACGCCACGCCTCTGGATACCAGCCTTATCAGCTCGCCCACCCCCTCGGCGGCAGTGTTTGAGATCAACGGCGGTATGGCGGCAAAACTTGGACTCACTGTCGGGGATAAAGTATATCATCCCGCCCTTCATAACATGGTGTTGCAATAAAACTTGCCCTGGCTCTGGCTTTGGTGTATCTATTCATCCCGAAAGGCAAAACGGAGTGTAGCGCAGCCTGGTAGCGCATCTGCTTTGGGAGCAGAGGGCCGGGGGTTCGAATCCCTCCACTCCGACCATCCTTCGCACGAATTCAGCCTAAAGGACCATACATGGCTGCAGACAATAAAACAGCAAAAGGCCGCGAACCTGCCAATCAGGGTAAACAGTGGAGTATCTGGGCCGCAGCGGCGCAGGCCGGTGATAAATCCGCTTATTCCAAATTATTGCGCGATATAACACCCTTTATCCGTAACGTGATTATGGGCGGCCTTGCCAACCCTGATTGGGCCGATGATATCACGCAGGAGGTATTGATCTCCGTACATAAATCCCTCAAGACCTATAGTCCTGATCGTCCTTTCCGTCCTTGGTTGATGGCGATCGTGAGTTTTCGCCGCACGGACTTTCTGCGCAAGCATTATAGTCGCAAGCGTGACAAACATACCTCATTGGACAACCCGGGTTTCCTGCGCGATCATGTAACCAATCCGGATCATGCGGGCGAATATAAAGATATAGAGAATGCTTTACATGCTTTGCCGGAGCCACAGCGTAAAGTCTTTGAAATGATGAAAATTAAGGGCTATACCGCCCAGGAAACTGCCGATGAAATGGGGATGAGCGTAAGCGCGGTCAAGGTTTCCGCACACAGGACAATGAACAAACTGAAAAAGAAACTGGGATGAGTGAGAAAAACACCGACAATCTAATTGATGAATTAACGCAGGAGTTGGAGCCTGTGAAATGCATGGTGCATCCGCTACGGCGTGTTGTGCCGTGGCTGGTTGGTGTTGTGATGTATGTTGTTGCAATCGTGCACTACATTGGATTGCGTCCGGATTTCTATAAAAAATTCGAAGACCTCAGCTTTTTGTTTGAAAATGCGATGATGGCCCTGGTTGCAGTTTCGGCTGCTTTGTCTGCCTCGTGGATGTGCGTTCCGGATATGCGTGGCCAGAAATGGCTGATATCCGCCCCCTTTTCTTTTTTGTTTGTATTTTTGACATGGGTCGGGCTGCGTGGATTGGTTGAGGGGGTTAATCTCCCGTCCATGCATATCGACCACTGTATGGCCGATGGGTTCTGGATGGCGGTTATTCCGGCAGCTCTGCTTGTCTTTATAACCACGCGCGGCGCAACCACGCGGCCTATTTTAACCGCGCTGATGACGGCCCTTTCGGTCAGCGCCTTTGGTTATATCGGCCTGCGTTTCACCTGCATGATGGATACGATCGGCCATGCCACCATCTATCACCTTGTGCCCTTTGTCCTTTTCGGAGCCGTTTTGGGACTGCTTGCACGGCGGGTTTACCGCTGGTGATTTTCATACGCCCACTCTTGCATTTTTATGCACTTCAGGTACCGTAAACCTATGAAAGCACGGATATACAAACCCAGCAAAAGCGCAATGCAGTCTGGACGGTCAAAAACCGCCGGCTGGGTTTTAGAATATGAATCTGAAACCGCGCGCATGCCCGAACCGCTTATGGGTTGGACCGCATCCGGCGATACGATGAACCAGCTGCGCCTGAAATTCCCAACGATGGAAGAGGCCGTCTCATATGCTGAGAAAAGCGGCCTTGAATTCACCATCCAGCCGGAGCGCAAAGCCCGCATCAAACCCCGCAATTACGGCGATAACTTCAAATATATCCCCGCCGGCGAAGAGGGGGGGTGACCCTGTGCCGGATTTCTTTGCAATTCTAATTGCTCTTCTTTATGATCCGCGCGTTCAACATTGGTCCCGTAGCTCAACCGGATAGAGCACCTGCCTTCTAAGCAGGGGGTTGCAGGTTCGAGTCCTGCCGGGATCACCATTGAATAAAAAACGCCCCGCAAGGGGCCTTTTTGTTGAATAAACCATGCCTAAAACTATAAGGTGTTGCTATGCAGGCCGATGCTCGGAGCTACTTGGCCAGATTTCTGCCAGATGTTCTCAATCCTATCTGCAACCTCTAAAATCCCGGCTTGAACAGCCCCATCATATGTAGGGCGGTTTCCAGCAGGTGCAATACTGATGCTCAAGGCAACAGATTCCCTGGCACCGTGGCGGCCAATCTTTGCGGGCCCTGTGAGGTAATCATCCTCAATACGATATTCAAAATCTCTGTGTCTGTTCCGTTGTTCTTCGTGCTGCGGCGCAACGGTATGGGCCGGGATTGTTAATGTGGCTTTTAGATGGTCATTTTCAATAACAGTCGTTCTTCCGGGGTCACTCCAGCCGGAATCAACATCCAGCGGTTTGAGTTGACGAAGAACATCGCGGGCATCGAAACTTGCTCCTAATGTCTCATATGCGGCTTTGATATCGGCCAGAGGTATGCAGAAACGATTCCCTGTGGTTTCGTAATGCCTTTCTATACAGCTTCCATTGTATAGAATGGGTACGCCAATGGCATCTGCTACTTTCTTTTCACCTGCGCCTTCTGAGTAAGCGGCATTTATATGCATTTCTATTGTGCCGTCATCTGTGCGTTTTGCGAATATCATAGCTTTGTGAAAAGGGCCCGGTCCTTCACGATCCCAGGAATCCTGAAATTTTCCGGATGAAAAATCGCCAATTTCATCAACGATACGTTCCGCAAAAGACTCGGGCGTTTCAGAAACTGCAGTAAGTGCGAACACGGGCGCGACCATGGCCATGGCTGCGGCTCCATGATCGTCAACGAGGTGCCTTGTGCTTTGCCTCTCTGCGGCACAGCTGCCGTGAATTGCGTACGCGCGTATAGCGGCGTGCAACTGTTGAGCTGTTTCCAGCTTAATGACAGTGTAGCGGTCTTTTCTTTGGATGGCGCTTATATTTCTCATAGTTCAGTCTCCTTGTTCGTGAGGAGTTATAACTGAACCATATAAATATGTCAAATTTTTTGGTTTGCACAAAAAAAGGTCCGGAGACCTTTTAAAGATGCTCCGGACAAACGGCGGTAATAGAGGGTGTGTAGTTATTGTTATACGCAAATACCGGAACGATTGCAAGAAAAAAAGCGAAAATTTATCTAAAATTTTATCAAAACCGGAACTATCTGTAATAAAATACACTTTATAAGTAAAAAATGTAAAAATATAAGTATATTTTTTAATTATTGAAAATTGTTTTGTTTTTATTTGTTGCTTTTATTGCGTGTGTTTTCTTTTCTTTTTCTTTTTCTTTGTTTTAAAATATTGTTTTTTACTTATTTTATTCCAATTTCATTTGCATTTTCTGCGAGTCCCCATTCGCTCCATGACCCGTCATAGACGGGAACGTCATGAATTCCAAGTTTGTGCAGAGCCAAAACGGTCATACAGGCTGTGACGCCGCTGCCGCAAGAGGATAAAACCCCCTTGCTCTTATCAAATCCGGCGGTTTTAAAGATACTTTCAAGATCCGAATCGCTTTTCAACCTACCGTCACTATCCACGAGTGAGGCGCAGGGTACGTTTTTGCTGCTGGGGATGTGACCGCTACGTAGGCCGGGGCGGGGCTCAGGAACGGCCCCTGAAAAGCGCTCCTCCGCGCGGGCATCAAGAATCTGGGTTTTGCCGGTCTTGGATGCGTCGCGTACGGCTTGCATATCAACGACCAGCTCTGGCCTGAATTCTACGGAGAATGTGCCCGGCACGGCTGGCGTCGGTGTGCTCGTTTCCAGTGGGTAACCCGCGACCTCCCAAGCAGGGAGCCCGCCATCGAGCACCTGGACATTGTCGTGCCCGAAAACCCGGAACATCCACCAGGCACGGGCCGGGCCCATCACCATGCCGGACTGGCCGTATATGACGATACGGTCGGAATTGCTGAGGCCGAGCGAAGACGCATAGGTGGCAAATTCTTCGGACAGGGGCAGCATGTGGGGTAGGGAGTTTCCATGATCGGCAGCCTCCTTGATATCAAAAAACTGCGTTCCGGCAATCCGTTTGCCTGCAAACATCTCTTTGGGGTCTTCGCTCTTTCCCGGTAAAGCATAACTCGCATCCAAAATTTTCATGGTATGAGGCGCGCTTTTCAACAACTCGAAGAGCTCTTTTGTGCTTACAACAGGACTGGTCACCGGTTTTGTCATCTGATCTTGCAAAAAGTTGGAGGCACGGACCGGAGTCGAACCGGTGTACACGGATTTGCAATCCGCTGCATAGCCACTCTGCCACCGCGCCTTGGGCTGTAAGAATGATGCGATCATAGTGGATGACGTAATCGCAATCAAGCCCGTATATGTGTGGCCAATTTGCATACATATACGCCTTAATCAGCCATTAAAAAGATGAACCCCCTACCATATCAGAGCATTTTGATTTATCTTATCCACATGACAAGTTATTCAGCCGCAAGAGAAAACATGGTTGATTGCCAGATCCACACATCGGGCGTTGTATCGCCAGCTGTGCTACAAAGCTTTCAAACCGTACCACGCGAGGAATTCGTTCCCGAATCCTTGCGCGGAATCTCCTATAATGATGACGATCTTCCTTTGGGTGAGGGGCGCTACATGCCGGACCCCACGGTTCATGCCCGCATGCTGCAGGCCATAGAGCCAAAGATGGGTGAAGTTGCTCTGGATATTGGGTGTTTGTTTGGATATTCCTCTGCCGTTCTGTCAGGTTTGGTGACAACGGTTATCGCGCTAGAGCAAAAGCAGAAATATATTGATAAAGCGTCGGAGATCTGGGGGCGGCTTGATGTTCTAAATGTTGTTGGCCTGAAGGGAAGGCTCGATAATGGTGCGCCGGAACATGCGCCTTACGACCTGATTATCCTGAATGGTGCGGTGCCCGAGATCCCTGTAAACCTCACTGCGCAGCTTTCCCCGCAAGGGCGGCTTATCTGTATTGTTAAAGAGCCGGGCAAAACCATGGGCACAGTGCAAATAGCCCGCATGAATTCCAGAAGCGGCTTTTCTTCCTACAGTTTATTCGACGCTGGCGGGCACTACTTGCCGGGATTTGAGCCTGAAACATCTTTTAAATTCTAAAACACAAACCCTTTAATAACCCATTGGATATTGCTATGCGAAAACGTCCTATACTCTTTGCAGTGATTGCAGCCATCGCTTTTTCTTTGCCGCCCTCCGTTGCCAAATCACAAACAGTGCCGGAGCCCGCTGCAGAAGAGATGACAGAAGGCGCGGCCCAGGATGTATCGGTCTTCTCGCTTTATGATGCTCTTTTGATATCTTTTGAAAACAACCCCTCCCTGCGGGCTGCGCGCGCGGAGCTCTTGGCCGTGCATGAAAGGCTGCCCCAAGCTTTTGCAGGATGGAAACCAACAGTAACTGGGGAGGCAGGCTTAACTGTGACAGACATTGAGGGAAGCAATTTCGGCAACGCGGACGGCTCCACAGAAAAGGATTATCTGCTCTCGGTCAGCCAGCCGCTATTCCGCGGCGGATCAACCTTTGCGGAGGTGGCGAGTGCGCGCAACGTGATTGCCTCACAAACCTACGTTCTGCGTGCGCGGGAACAGGATGTGATGCTGGATGCCGTCACCGCCTATATGGATGTGTTACGCGATGAGGCGCTGTTACAGCTTGCCCGCAACAACCGCGATGTGATCTCCCGTGAGCTGGAGGCGACGCGCGATCGTTTTGACGTCGGTGAGTTGACCAAAACCGATGTGAGCCAGGCTGAGGCGCGTCAGGCCAATGCCGACGCTAATATTGTTCGTGCCCTGGGGAACTTGAATTCCAGTCGTGCTATTTTTGAAAAGGTTGTCGGGACTGTTCCCGGGAACCTGAAGCCGCCGCAAATGATTTCATCTCTTCTGCCCGATACATTGGAAGCCGCTGTTTTGCAGAGCGAAGCCCAAAACCCCCGCGTTCTTTCGGCGATCAATGCTCATCGTGCTTCCGAAGATGATGTGGATGATGTGTTTGGGGAGCTTCTTCCTGCCGTCGGTGTATTCGGTTCGTGGAATAAAACCTATGATCCGTCCCCCGGCCTAAGTGATGAGCAAACAGCCAAGGCAATAGGGATTTCTGCAACTATACCGCTTTATGAAGCAGGATCCGTGCGCTCCCGCGTTCGACAGGCCAAACACACAGCGAATCAACGTTATCTTGAAATTTTAGAGGCTCGGCGCCAGGTGCGTCAGGAGGCGATCAGCAACTGGGAGAATCTGCAGGCCAGCGAGGCTGAAATCCGCTCCCGCCAGGCGCAGGTGAAGGCCGCAAGCGTTGCACAGGAAGGTGTTCGTGCCGAGGCAGAATTCGGTTCTCGTACGGTTTTAGATACATTGGATGCGGATCAAGAGCTTCTTGATGCCCGCGTTGCGCTTGTAACGGCACAGCGTAATGAAATCGTGGCACAATTTGCCCTGCTGTCGACAATCGGGCTGTTGCGCCCGGAAACCCTCGGTATTGAGACGCGGCGTTACGATTATGACCGCAATTTGAAAGAGGTCAGTGGAAAAATATTTGATTTGCATGTGGATAGGGTTGAAAAAAGCGAGTGACCCCTCTTTGACAATGGACCGCCAATATAACAAACTGAAACGATTGGTAGTTCCCTTGTAATTTAGCATCAGTACATGGCAAAAGAAGAAGACACAGATCAGGAAGAGCCGTCGATTGAAGAAATTCTTGATTCGATCCGGCAGATTATCTCCGATGACGATGATGAAGAAGGCGCAGGCGACGAGGCTGCTGCCGATCCCGAGCCTGTGGCTAAAGCGCCAGAACCTGAAATTCCTGAAGAGGTCGTCGCTGAGCCGGAGCCAGAACCGGAGCCTGAAGACATTATAGAGCTCACGGAAAAAGTTGAGGAAGCTGCCCCTGAACCCGAATACGAACCTGAAGAGGACGTCGAGGAAGCCCCGATTGAAGTAGATATGATGGATACAGAGCCAGAGGCCGCGCCGGAACCTGTTGTCGAAGAGCCGGAGCCTGAGCCGGAGCCTATAGCGAAGCCTGCGCCTGCCTCCGATGATGGGCTTTTGACGGAAAAGGCTGAAGATGCGGCCCTTTCTGCATTCTCTACGCTTGCACAAAAGGCGGCTGTTAACCGTTCTGGCGGCGTAACGGTTGAAGAAATCGTGCGTGATGAGCTTCGTCCGCTGCTGCGTCAGTGGATTGATAAACATCTGCCGTCTATCGTCGAGCGTCTGCTCCAGGACGAGCTGGACCGCGTTGCAAAGCGCGCCCGCGAAGAATAAGGCTCCAAGCAAAAGGGTTGTAAGTTCTAAGAGATAAGCTATAAGTACCAAGGCATAGAACTTAAAACGAATGGCTTTAAAACCTGCAGATGCTTGAAAAAACTTTTGATCCCAAAAATATTGAGGAAAAGCACTATCGGAAAATGCAATCTTCCGGTGCCTTTGCCTGCGATCCCCAATCGGATAAAAAGCCGTTTACCATCTTAATGCCGCCGCCGAACGTTACCGGCTCCCTTCATATCGGCCACGCCTTTAACCATACACTTCAGGATGTATTAACCCGCTACCACCGCATGCAGGGCCGCGATACCCTCTGGCAGCCAGGAACCGACCATGCCGGAATTGCCACGCAAATGGTGGTGGAACGCATGCTGGATCAGGAAAAAACCTCCCGCCATGATTTGGGGCGCGAGGCGTTTTTAAAACGCGTATGGGAATGGAAAGAAAAATCCGGCGGAACGATTATCGGCCAGCTCAAGCGCCTGGGCACCACGCCGGACTGGGCGCGTGAGCGCTTCACGATGGATGAAGGGCTTTCACGGGCTGTTGTCAAAGCTTTTGTCAGCCTCCATAAATCCGGTGTGATTTATCGGGACAAGCGTCTGGTGAACTGGGATCCGAAGTTGGGCACCTCTATTTCCGATCTGGAGGTGGAGCAGCGCGATCAAAAAGGAAAAATGTGGCATATCCGTTATAATGTGGAGGGCACCGAAGCCGAAACCATCACAATTGCCACCACGCGTCCGGAAACGTTGCTCGGCGATACCGCTGTGGCCGTCCATCCAGAGGATGAGCGTTATAAGCACATGATCGGAAAGTCTGTAAATGTACCCATAGTCAACCGCCTGGTTCCGATTATCGCCGATGAATACGCAGATCCGGAGCAGGGAAGCGGCGCGGTGAAAATTACCCCTGCGCATGACTTCAATGACTTCGAGGTCGGAAAGCGCCATGATCTGCCGATGATCAGCATGCTGGACTTCAGCGCAAAAATCGCAGCTCTGGAGAGTATTCCGAAGAGTTATCATGGGCTGGACCGCTACGAAGCGCGCAAGAAAATCCTGTCGGAACTGGAGGAAATGGACCTTCTGGTTGAGGTCGAGGACATCAAAAACTCAATTCCTTACGGTGATCGCTCCGGCGTGGTGATTGAGCCGATGCTGACCGATCAGTGGTATTGCGATGCGGCCACATTGGCCGGCCCGGCTTTGGAAGCGGTAAAATCCGGTAAAATGAAATTTGTTCCGCAAAACTGGGAAAACACCTATTTCCGCTGGATGGAAGATATCCAGCCCTGGTGTATCTCGCGGCAACTTTGGTGGGGGCACCAAATTCCGGCCTGGTTTGGCCCGGACGGCAAGGTCTTTGTTGAGGAGAGCGAGGAAGACGCGCTGAAGGCTGCGAAAGAATATTACACCGAGGACACGGCGCTGCGCCGGGATGAAGATGTTCTTGATACCTGGTTTTCTTCGGCGCTTTGGCCCTTCTCGACACTCGGGTGGCCGGATAAAACGCCGGAGCTGGAACGTTATTATCCCACCGATGTTTTGGTGACCGGCTTTGATATTATCTTCTTCTGGGTGGCCCGGATGATGATGATGAGCCTGCATTTCATGGGCGAAGTTCCGTTCCATACTGTCTATATGCACGCGCTTGTCCGTGATGCGAAGGGGCAAAAAATGTCTAAATCCAAGGGCAATGTGATGGACCCGCTGGATCTGATGGATAAATACGGCACGGATGCCGTGCGTTTTACCCTCATCGCCATGGCTGCGCAGGGGCGTGATATCAAGCTGTCCGAGGAGCGTATCCAGGGATATCGTAACTTTGCCACCAAGCTCTGGAATGCGGCGCGCTATTGCGAGATGAATGAATGTTTCGCTGAAGCCGGATTTGACCCATTGAGCATAACACACACCACCAATCAGTGGATTCTGGGCGAGCTGGCCTCTGCCAAGGCCATGATTGAAAAATCAATGAATGAGTTTCGTTTTAATGATGCTGCCGATGCTATCTACCATTTCACCTGGGGCACCTTCTGTGACTGGTATCTTGAATTCACCAAACCCTTGTTACAGGAAGAGAGCGCGCAGAGCACGGAAATTCGTAATACCACCGGCTGGGTTCTGGACCAGATTTTGCTCCTTCTCAACCCGTTTATGCCATTTATCACCGAAGAGCTGCACGAATCGCGCGCGCGCGGCAATACTGACATGCTGATACAGGCTTCATGGCCGGATTATAAAGTGGCGGAGAGCAAGGATGCGGCAGAAAAGATGAACTGGCTGATCCGCATGATTTCTGAAATCCGCTCGGTCCGCGCTGATATGAACGTGCCGGCCGGTGCAAAGATTGAACTTCTTGTGAAAGATGTCTGTGAATCCGTGCAGGAGGGCTTAAAAGCCTATGAGGAGATTCTCAAACGCATGGCGCGGCTGGAGAGTATTGCCTTGACCGAGGAAGCGCCGAGAGGCTCTATCCAGACCATTGTCGATAAAACCACTTTGATCCTGCCTATGGCCGATATTATTGATCTGGATGCCGAACGTGAGCGCCTGAAAAAGCAGCTGGAAAAATTAAAGCAAGATATTAAAAAAATTAGCGAAATGCTTGATAATAAAGATTTTGTTTTCAACGCCCCTGAAGAAGTCGTGGCGGAGCAAAAATCACGGCGGGCGGAGGCGGAGACAGCAATCAATAAATTGTCCCAAGCTTTGAAACAGCTCGATGCTGCATAATTTTATTGATTTTCATATTTATGTATTATAAAAGCATTATATACAGGGTTTAAATTAAAATAACTGCGTTAGGGAAGGCTGAGTAAAATGGGTGCTGCAAACGGCAAAAAGCCAATCAATAAGGGTGTACAGCCACGAAAAATACCCCTTTCTCCGGCACAGCAAATGGCCAAAGCCGCGGCAAGGGTTCTGGGCCGCAAGACCAGCTTCACCCCGCGCGGCGAAGAGGTTGTCTCCGAATACCTTACCGCCTGGACGGGCAATCTCACCACTGCGCTTTCTCCGACCTGGAAAAAAAGCAGCTTGGGGGCTGTGGACTTTGACCCTGTTACCGGCCGCGCTGTGACGCCGCAGGGGAGCAAGTTTTTAAGCGCCAATTATAGCATGTTTGAATGGGCCAGGCCCAAAGGGCCGCTTCATGGAACAGCAGAAGATGTTCTACCCCGCGTAATCAGCAGTCTGCTGGCGATGACACCGCCTACGGCGGAATCTCCAAAAGAAAAAGCCCCCTCTGATGAGACGGCTTTTGATCTGGTTTTATAAAAAAGCACTACAGGCTCTTATTTTTTCTCGTCTTTTTTGTCTCCAGCGGAGGAAGACAGGAAAGATCCATAGCGGTTTTCGAACTTGTCCAGCTGGCCTTTCTCGATCACCTTGCCTGTGCCGCCCTGCCATGCTGGGTGGCTCAACGGATCAACGTCCAGCTTCAGCACATCGCCTTCTTTGCCCCATGTGCTGCGGGTTTTGTATTCTGTTCCATCGGTCATCACGACTGTAATTTCGTGGTATTCCGGGTGTGTATCAGCTTTCATCGCTTTGGTCCTTTTCAAATTAGAGTGGATTTTTAACGTTTATCGCTGTGAATTGCAAGGATTTTTTGTATGTTAAGGCCATGACTTGGTGGCAGCCGCACAAATTCGAACAAAAGCTCCCGCATTTAAAGGCGCGCATGGCGCTGATCAAGGCTGTGCGCGCCTTTTTTGACGGGCAGGGCTTTGATGAAGTCGAAACGCCGATTCTGCAGGTCTGTCCGGTTATGGATGCTCATATTCATGCCTTCAAAACAGAAATTCTCGGCCCTGCATTGCAGAGTGAGGGAGGTATTTATCTTCATACCAGCCCGGAGTTTGCGATGAAAAAGCTAATGGTGGCGGGGCTGCCGAAGCTTTATCAGATTTGCCATGTGTTTAGGAACGGCGAACGCTCCTCGCGCCATAGCGCCGAATTCACGATGATCGAATGGTATCGTGCCCAAGCGGGCTATGAGGACATTATGAACGATTGTGAGGGGCTTTTACGGTATGTGGCTAAAGTTCTGGATATAAAGACCTATCGTTATCAAGGCCATAGCGCCGATCCGTTTCAGCCTTGGCAGAGATTGAGCGTCACAGAAGCGTTTATGCAGTACGCTGATATTGAGCTCATGCCTGTTTTGGATGATCTACAGGGGTTTGCTAGAAAGGCGGAAGAGCAGGGCGTGCGTGTGACCGCTCAAGATCGCTGGGATGATATCTTTTTTGCTGTTATGGATGCGAAGATTGAGCAGCATCTGGGTATGGGCGTTCCCACCATCCTCTATGACTACCCCGCCTCTATGGCTTCCTTGTCGCGCAAAAAACCAAGCGATCCGCGCTTTGCTGAACGGTTTGAGCTCTATGTTTGCGGCCTAGAGCTCGCCAATGCCTTCGGCGAGCTCACCGATGCGGCTGAACAGCTTAAACGATTTAAAGAAGAAATGGACTTGAAAGAGCAACTCTACGGCGAGCGATACCCGATTGATCAAGATTTTATCAAAGCCCTGGAACACGGCCTGCCTGAGTCAGGCGGTATCGCGCTGGGTATCGACAGGCTGGCGATGCTTGCCTGCGGGGTGGATGATATTAATGAGGTTCTATGGACTAACTAACGGTGCTGTATTGTCTTGCTTAGGGGGTGGAGATTGATCAAACACGCCCTGCTGCCATGCAACAAAAGCAGCTATACCAAATGCTGCGGCTGCCATTCCAATGCGCTTAGGCCACGGACTAGGTTCATATCCTGCAAGAACGGGCCGTTTCGTATCTGGTGGTTTTCGACCCCCGCCATAGTCATTTTTGATCGGAGTTGGGGTAAAGCCTCGTCCTCCTGAACTTCCTCCAGCGCCAGCGCCAGTGAACTTATTGCCTCCACCGCCGCCTGCACCCCCACGGGAAGGTTCGGTCTCGGTCTTTGGCAATGTTGGTACGTCTACAGTCATACTATGTTTTATAGATAAAAGTGCTTCATATTGTCAAATTTCAAGCTGCCTGCGTTGCCGCATCATCCCCCATTGACGCCTTATAAATCCGATCAATCGCGTTTTGTAGTGCGGTGTTGAACGCTTCATCGCTTTGGCTCGCATTCAAGCTGCTCGTCAATGCGCGGGAAAAACTCGCTATCATGCCGTCATTTTGTGCCAGGCGCGTGCAAGACTCATCCTGGCTATAGCCGCCGGATAGCGCCACAACGCGGAGCACATTTGGGTGATCAATCAGTTCTTTATAAAACCCGGCTTGCTCAGGCAATGTGAGTTTGAGCATGATTTTCTTATCCGCATCCATTGCATTGAGATGTTTAAGAATTTCAGCCTTTAAAATTGTTTCGCACTCGGCCTTTTTGGTGGCGTTGATATCTACCTCCGGCTCAATGATCGGCACCATCCCGTGATCGAGCACGATCTTCCCAATTTCAAATTGTTGTGCAACTACGGCGGCAATAGCATCCGTATTCGGCTCATGCACAGCGGAGCGCATCTTGGTGCCGAAAATCCCGGCCTTCACAGCCTTTTGCAGCAGCGCCTCAAGCGTCGGCATCGGCTTCATCATCTGTACGCCATCCTCAATATTGGCCAGGCCCTTATCGATTTTCAGAAACGGCACAATCCCAAGCTCTTCCCACAAATAGGTTGCGGTGGGCTTGCCTTCAATTTCGCTATCCATTGTGCGCTCAAACAAAATCGCGCCGAGAATTTTATCGCCCGCAAAGGCCGGAGACGTAATAATTCGCGTGCGCATTTGGTGAACGAGAGCGAACATCTCATCTTCGTTGGAATAGGCGCTTTCATCTACACCATAATTTTTAAGCGCCTTGGGCGTTGATCCGCCGCTTTGATCGAGGGCGGCGATAAAGCCTTTGCCGGTGGCGATTTTGGTGCGTTGGTCCTGATTGCTCATAATTCTACATCCTTGCTATGAATCTCTTATAAAGAGTGTATAGCGCAGGATTGCAGCAATCTCAAGGCTGTTAGCTGGGGGCGTGCGCGTTTGTCCAGAGCAGTTCCGGGGTGGATACAGGCTCCATACCCGATCGTCTGCTGAATGCGCTGAATATGTCAGGAGCGTTGCGCGTGGGGAACCGGCTTGCACAACCATCCAGGGTCATCAGGTGCCTGTTAAAAGCCTCTCCGGCGCTGTGGGATGCTCTAATGGCCATGGTCTTCCAATACTCCGTCTTCCAGTAATTTGCTCAGTGCCCGTGCATCCGTGCTGGCAGGGCCGTTATACAGGCTCTGCATGATTTCGCGCTTCTCTACCTCACCCTTTTCAAACACAGTGCTGAAGATTTTAGCATCGCGCAGTGTAGGCTTTTGCTGTTTCAGGATCGGCGCAAACCCGGAAATAAAGGCTTTTACGTCGTCATAGTCCCCTGCGAAATACTCCAAAGCATTTTCAAGCGCGGTTTTCGAATAGCCCCAGATTTCAAGGCGTACGGCGCGCGCATCGTTGCTGCAATTGGAGCGGCGGATGCAGCCCTGATTAAACAGCCAGTCAATCTCGCGGAATGCCGCAGATTTGTGAATATCCAGCCGCTCCATGATCTCGGCCTGTGTGGTGCCTGGATTGGCAGCAATATCTATCAAAATTTCAGCACGGCGTAGCGAGGACGAAGGATCGCCGCCCAACGCCTCAACAAGATGATCCAGCACGTAACACGCCTTTTGGCTGCGTGTAGTCATCGCTTTCTTCGCTAAATTCCTAACCATGCCTTTAAAATACTAAAATTATGATTATTTTGCAAATTATATAGCAGAAACCGGCGTGGGGATTGTGGAAATCTTATCTTATCCGATGATGGAAAGTAGAGATCCGCGTATGGATTTTGTGGTTTGTTCGGCGCGGCTCAGGGCTTCTGTAGCCAGCTCAGATTGAAAGCTACTAGCCTTTTCAACGCCTTGATCCGATTCTTCAGCATTCTTTTCTGCTGTTTCCTGTGCAATCTCCAGCGGGGTGGGGCGGGTCTTTCCGGCCTCCGTTCCTGCAGCGTCCTGACCTTCTTCTGATAAAGGTTGGTTTTGTTGTGCTTGCTCTCTGCGTTCGGCGTCCTGCAGCTCCAGAAGTTCTCTTTGCGCCTGGATACGGGCCTGTTGTGCGGCGCGGGCAACCGAAAAATCCTGCGGGGACGGCTGGGCCGGGGCCAGGGCGGCGCGAATAACGATGTCAAGCTTGCGTATCGTGGCCTCCGGGTTATTCGGAATCGGCGACGCATCAATCGGAACCTCCCCGGCAACGGCATATTCCCGGCCGTCCGGTCCGGTCACGGTTTCCAACTGTATGGCTCCGGCATACGGCCCACCGACGGTTTTGTGCGCCTGCTCGTGCGAACGCACCTCCTGATCCGTCTTCTTCAGCTCATCAACCTGTTTTTGTTCTTCGGGGGTTAGCTCATTCGGGTTAGAAGAATCCAGGACATTCGGAACCGCCTTGGCGCTGGCTTTTGTTGCGCCAAGTTGAACGGATACAACCAGGGATGCTCCGCCGGAAACAATCATAACCATTCCATTCTAGCATAAAAAATGCGTAAAATTTGTGAATCTACTCTACAATTAAAAAGCTGGTCTGAAACGAATTCAGACCAGCTTTGCCACGGAGAACGGTTTAGACCTTAACCTTGCTCCTCTAATTTTTAACTGTCAAATAATTTTTTGAATTTAATACCCGACCTTATGCATCGCGAGCGCGGTGTCGAGCATGCGGCAGGAAAAACCCCATTCATTGTCGTACCAGGCCGCGACGCGGACGAAATTGCCATCGACGACTTTGGTATCATTCAGGCTGAAGATGCAGGAATGCGGGTCATGGTTGAAATCACCGGACACGCACGGGTCGTCATAAACGCTCAAAATGCCCTTGAGCTTGCCGTTTGCATATTTGGTCACGGCGGCGTTGACCTCTTCCACTGTGGTTGGTTTTGCAGATGTGAAGGTCAGATCAACCATCGAAACATTCGGCACCGGCACACGCACGGATACGCCATCTAACTTGCCTTCCAGTTCCGGCAAAACAAGGGACACAGCCTTTGCGGCGCCGGTTGAGGTCGGGATCAAATTCATCGCCGCGGCGCGCGCGCGGTAGGGGTCCTTGTGTGAGGAATCGACGATATTCTGATCGCCCGTATAGGCGTGAATAGTCGTCATGAACCCTTTCTCAATACCAATCTCGTTGTTCAGCGCCCAGGCCATCGGCGCGAGGCAGTTGGTGGTGCAGGAGGCATTGGAGACGATTTTGTGCTCTTTCTTCAGCTTGTCATGATTGACGCCATAAACAACAGTCAGGTCTTCATCCTTCGCCGGGGCGGAGATCAGGATTTTCTTCGCGCCCGCATCCAGATGCATTTGCGCGCCCTCACGGTCACGGAATTTGCCGGTGCATTCGAACACAATATCCACGCCCTCGCGGTCCCAATGCAGATTGGCCGGGTCACGGTCGCGGAAGCGATGCACGCGCTTTCCGGCAATAATGATCCACTCATCACTTTCACGCACCACATCAAACGGCGCACGGCCATGGATGGAGTCATATTTCAGCAGCGGAAAGAAATTCCCGCCCGGATCATTAATCGCGGCCAGTTCAATATCATCATGATCCAGCTCAAAGATCGCCCGCGCCGCCAAACGGCCAATTCGCCCAAACCCGTTAATGCCTACTTTTAGTGTCATCCTCTATTTCTCCAGTTTTTCATTTTATTTGTGCCTTAAACATAGTTCATAATTTTAAACAGTACACAATAATACAGACCGCAAATAAGCCGCAGAGGCAAGCAACTGCGATAAAATAACAGCAAGAATGAAGAGTTTGTATTTTTTAAACTCAATCCATATATGCTGGATTTTCGGCGAGACTTTAAAGCATAAACATAAAAACAGAATGAACGCTAAACTCATGAAAGCAGGTGTTAAATAATAAGTGCCGAAGAAGCCTGTATTGCAGGCTTCTTTTGAAATACTTTCTTGAGCCGTTAAGAATAAGGGCAAAAAAGCAGAGAAGAGATAAGTAAGCGTCGTAAAATATATAATTTGAAGAATGGCGCTCTTGGGCTCCTGTGTTTTTTTCCACAAGCTATGGGTGAGAAACCATGTTGATAAAATTATGAGGGCAATCCAAGCCCAAACGGGCATAACCGCAACGTAAATCATTTTTCAACCGATATAGTGTGTTTTGAGCATTCTCTTAAATACTCTTAATTTCTATTTTTTGAGCTTCTTCTTTACTGCCTCAACAACCGCCTCAGCTGTGATACCAAAATGCTTATACAAATCACCAGCCGGGGCCGAAGCGCCGAAACCTGTCATGCCGATGAAGGGGCTGTGACCGCCCAGAATGCGGTCCCAGCTTTGTCGAATGCCTGCCTCAACCGCAATCTTAACCGAGTTGTTGCACAGCAAATTCTCGATATATTTCCCATCCTGTTGCCAGAACAGCTCCATACAGGGCACGGACACCAGACGTACGTTTATGCCTTCACCGGTTAGCGTTTCATAGGCCTCCAGCGCGATTTCAACTTCAGAGCCCGAGGCAAAGATTGTCACCTCCGGCGTGTCATCATTTTCGCGCAATATATACGCGCCCTTGGCGACCATATTTTCTTCGCGGTCTTCACAGAGCGTCGCAACACCCTGACGGGTCAGCGACAAAATGCTCGGCGTTTTTTTGCTGTTCATCGCCAGCGCCCAAGCCTCCGCCGTCTCAATCCCATCACACGGGCGATAGACATTCAAATTCGGAATAGCGCGCAGGGCGGCCAGATGTTCCACCGGCTGGTGCGTCGGGCCGTCTTCGCCCAGACCGATCGAATCATGAGTCATCACATGAATAACCCGCTGCTCCATCAGCGCCGCCAGACGAATGGCAGGCCGTGAATAATCAGCGAACTGCAGGAACGTCCCGGCATAGGGGATCAAGCCGCCATGCAGCGCGATGCCGTTCATCGCTGCGGCCATTGCATGTTCACGCACGCCGTAATTGATGTAGTTGCCGCTGTAATCTTTCTGATCAATAACAACGGACGCGGCGACTTTTGTATTGTTTGACCCTGTCAAATCCGCCGAACCACCAACCAGCATCGAAATCTCCGGGATCAATTTCTCCAGCACCTTGCCCGATGTCGCCCGCGTGGCCATCTTTGGCTTTTCGTTCGCAAAATCTTTCTTCAGCGCGGCAATGATCGGCTTGATCTGCGATGATAAATCACCCTTCTGGCCATCTCTGAAGTCCTTGCGGCGTGGGTGCTCCTCCAAACGCTCCGCCCAGTCCAGATATTTCTGGTAGGATTTTTCACCAACCACGCGCCAGGCGCCTAAAATATCATCCGGCACCTCAAATGGCGCATGCGGCCAATCCAGATTTTCGCGCGCGCCTTTAATTTCATCTGCGCCCAACGGTGCGCCGTGTGAAGAATTGCTGCCTTCCTTGGTCGGCGCGCCAAAACCGATTTTGGTCTTGCAGCAGATCAAGCTCGGTGTATCGGTCGTTTGCGCCTTGGCAATCGCCGCTTCAATTGCGGCATAATCATGTCCGTCAATCTCTTGCACGTCCCAGCCATAGGCCTCAAAGCGCTTCGGCGTATCGTCTATGAAGGTCAGGTCCGTCTTCCCGTCGATACAAATGCCGTTATCATCATAGAGCATAATCAGCTTGCCGAGCTTTAAATGGCCGGCCAGAGAGCATGCTTCGTGGCTAATCCCCTCCATCAAATCCCCGTCGCCGCACATAACGTAGGTGTAATGATCAACCAGCGCATCACCATAGCGGCCATTCAAAATCCGTTCGGCCAGTGCCATGCCAACACCATTGGCAATGCCTTGGCCCAATGGTCCGGTGGTGGTCTCAATGCCCGCATCCTGCTCAACTTCCGGGTGCCCAGCAGTGATATAGCCCAGCTGACGGAAATTCTTGATCTGATCGATCGTCATTTTCTCATAGCCGGTCAGGTAATTCAGCGCATAAAGCAACATCGAGCCATGCCCGCCCGACAGCACAAACCGGTCGCGGTCCGCCCATTCTGGGTTTTTCGGATCGAATTTCAAGAATTTGGCATAGAGCACTGTGGCCACATCCGCCAGCCCCATCGGCGCGCCGGGATGCCCGGACTGCGCGGCCTCAACCGCATCCATCGAAAGGGCGCGGATCGCATTGGCCATTTGTTTTAAATCATGATCTCGGTTCGGGGCAGGGTCTGGCATGGCTTGGCTCTGTGACATCTATCTGTAACTCAATGTTTGACGGTTAATTCGCCCCCGTACAATGCCCACTGAGGCAGGTCAGGTCAAGATGCCTGAAGGGCCTTTGGTTCAGATTTTTGTGACTTACTTGTGAAAAAGGCGGAATCCTCCTTGACCCTTTTCCAAGGGTTTTGATACTTTTGCCCATCTTCATTACTTTACAAAGAGAGGACAAGTCGTGTCAGTTGCCATTAAAAATGCCGTGCGTAATCTGGGTCAGTCTGTAGGAAATCTTGAGGGATCCCTTGGCTCTCTCGAAGAGGCTCTGGCCGGCCAGCAGCGCGATATGTTTGGCGGACCTGCCAATTCCAACGGATCGGGTAATGGCGTGGTTAACGGAAACGGAGCGCAGGCAGCGATTGTTGCGAAAAGACTCGATCATGCGATAGAAAAGGTTGAACAGCTGCTCGCGGAAGGGTAAAGATTATTTATGGGCGAAGTTACACTCACGATTAATGGACGCAGTTACGGTATGGCCTGCGATGACGGGCAGGAGCAGCGCGTGATTGATTTGGGCCATTACGTGGATCAGCGACTGAAGGAAATATCAAAAACCGGCGCTGCGGGTAGCGAAAATCATCTGCTGGTTTTGACGGCTCTCATGCTGAGTGATGAAGTCTTTGAATTGCGCGAGAATATCGCGGGTCTTAGCCAGCAGGCAGACAGCCAGGCGCATGAGAGCGAATCCTTCCGCCAGGAAGAGGCCGTAATCGCCCAAGCCATCGACTCCCTGGCCGAACGTATCGACCTGATTGCCAATCGTATTCAAAAAGCATAGATCATCAAAAAACTATACAAATCGCTTATAACTCCTATATAAAGATGCGAAAGGGTTTGCTGCGGAGTTCGTGATACATCTTTTATCCCGGAGGCCGATGCTTATTCGCATAGGGAGCTGTCCCTGATCTTACCCACTCTCTTTGCATTGGGGGTTTGGTTATTACGGCGCCCACCTGGTTATACCGGGCCACACGCGGATATCGAACGTTAACGGCTCATGCGGCGCCCTTTCACCCTTGAATGTGATCGCCTGATGACCAATCAAAAAGAAATATTGAGGCTCGAAGCCCGCCGCCACAGAGCGCGGATGGATGTTCGCGCCGAAAAACTCGATAGCGCCTTTGATCTGTTCTTTGAAAAAATCAATCCGCATTCCGGGCAAATTGTTGCGGCCTATGTTCCGCACGGGCGGGAGTTCGATGTTTATCCGCTGATCGATATGCTGCTGGAGCGTCAAATTGCCTGCGCCTTGCCGGTGGTTAAAGAATCCTCTTTGGAGCTTGGGTTTGCCTTGTGGGACGGCGTGCAGGAACTTGAAAAAGGCGCCTACGGGATATTGGCTCCGGCGCAAAATGCGCAGGCCGCCTGGGTGGAGCCGGATATCGTAATCGTGCCCTTGCTGGCTTTTGATCGGCGCGGGTACCGGTTGGGACAGGGTGGAGGTTACTATGATGCAACGCTGCGCGCTTTGCGAAACAAAAAACCTGTCATGGCTGTCGGAATTGGATTTGCGCAGCAAGCCTGCCTGTTTCCCCTGCCGGTAGAAGAGCATGACGAAAAGCTCGACTGGGTTGTCACGCCGCAAGAAGCACATTACTTTGGCGCATAACGAATAGGAATTGAATATGAGAATTTTGTTTATCGGCGATGTGTTTGGCCGCTCCGGCCGCGAGGCTCTCCAGAAATACCTGCCGAAGCTCCGGGAAAAACTTGCTCCGGATATTGTTATCGTGAACGGAGAGAACGCGGCGAACGGCGCCGGGATTACAGAGAAAATTGTTAAAGACTTCTATGAATGGGGTGTGGATGTTGTTACCACTGGCAATCATGTGTGGGATCAGCGCGAAATCATCCCCTATATCGGGCGGGATAAAAACCTGCTGCGGCCGTTGAATTACCCTTCTGATGCGCCGGGTAGCGGCCTGGTAAAATTTAAAACCAAAGACGGCCAGATCGTCCTGGTCATCAATATGATGGCGCGGCTGTTCATGGATGCGCTGGATGATCCGTTTGCCAAAATCCGCGGGGTTCTGAAAGAAGAAAAGCTTGGTAAAACCGCAGACGCCATTTTTATTGATTTCCACGGCGAGGCCACATCTGAAAAAATGGCCTTTGCACATTATTGCGACGGGTTAGTCTCTGCTGTCATCGGAACGCATACCCATATCCCAACCGCCGATGCGCATGTCATGGAAAACGGCACGGCGTATATGAGTGATGCGGGCATGACCGGGGATTATAACTCCGTGATCGGCGTGTCCAAAGAAATTCCCATTCATCGTTTTGTCAAAAAAACACCTAGTGAAAGAATGCGTCCGGCGAATGGCAAGGCATGTTTGTGCGGCGCTTTGGTGATTACCAATGATAAAACCGGGCTGGCGCAAAGTATCGAGCCTGTGCGTATCGGCGCGTTGCTCAACAACACCAAAAATGTATCCGATGACACGATTTCCTGATTAAAGATCGTCTTCCAGATTGTCTGGATGCTTTTCAAAATAGCGTAGACACGCTTTGTTCAGCGCATCAAGCAGTGCCTGTCCGTGAGTTCCGCCGCCACCCTGAATTTTGCCTCTGATAACCGCGCGAATTGTGGAGTGAAAAGCCAGGACGATTTCGACCGATTCAATATCCGGCTCCTCAATCACTTCCAGAAAATGGATCAACCTATCCGCAATCTGTGTCACCAGAGGGTAATGAAACATACCGCCATTGGCCTTGAGCTGCATCCCGGGATATAACATACAGGAAATAACATATTCATCGTCATGTTTTGTATCGCTGCTTTTGGCCATTTCAATGCCGCGCATCAGCGAGTCCAGATACATTTCGCCCAGCGGTTCAAAATCAACGGTGTTGTTCTCCAGCAATTCCTGAGCTTTATCAAGGATATCCTCACTCAATCCGCCGGATCCGACCTTGCCTTTCAGCAGGTTCGGTGGCTTGATAAACTCAGCTCTACGCCTTGGTTTCTGGTTAAAATGCTCCGTCATAAATAATCTCTTTCGTAAAAGCTCTAAATCTCTCTTTTTGCTGTGGCCCGGTCATAATCTTCGGGGCGGACATCCGTATCGCGGCGTAAGGCGCCCATATAATCCTGCATCTTTTTACGGCGGCGGTCCGGTCCAAAGAAATCCTCCGATCGTACGAACTGCCGGGGCCTTTCGATGACCTGCGAAATGCGGCGGTATAAATCGCGCGCGTTAAACGGCTTAACCAGAAATTCCGTTACCCCCGCATCACGGGCCTGTAATACACGCCGTTTCTCACTAAACCCGGTCATCAGGATAATCGGTGCAAACTGGTTCGGGCTTTTCGGATTGGTACGAATCAGGCGCGTCAGGGATATACCGTCCATCGGTTTCATCATCCAGTCCGCAATCACCAAATCCGGTTTGTGGGCGCAAAATCTTTGAAACCCTTCCTCACCATGCTTGGCGGTAATAACGTCCTTCACACCGAATGTCTGCATGATCGATTTCGCCAGGTCCATCATCGGCTGGTTGTCTTCAACTATCAGGACGGAAATATCGGAAAAATCATAGGACATTGAAAAAATCTGACTTAAAAATGAAACAAAACAACTCAAACCCTGTTGCCTGTAAAGGCTTCCTTTGTATAGTTTAAAGAACAGTTTTAAAAAATAACAGACTAAAAAGAGTTTTTACCATGGCCGGTCATTCCAAATGGGCGAATATCAAACACAAAAAGGGCCGCGCAGACGCCCAGCGCGCCAAAGCTTTTTCCAAATTAGCACGCGAAATCACCGTGGCGGCTAAAATCGGCGGCGGCGATCCGGATATGAACCCGCGTTTGCGTCTGGCAATTGCAACCGCGCGCGGCCAATCCATGCCAAAAAACAACATTGAGAACGCAATTGCCAAAGGCGTGGGCGGCGGCGAGGGCGAAGATTATGTTGAGATTCGCTATGAAGGCTACGGCCCCGGCGGCGTGGCCATTATTGTTGAATGTCTGACGGATAACAAAAACCGTACGGCCGGGGATGTGCGCGCCGCCTTCACCAAGCATGGTGGCAATATGGGTGAGACTGGCTCTGTCGGCTTTATGTTCGACCGGGTGGGGGAAATCATCTATCCGGCGGATAAGGCCGGGGCGGATGAGATGTTCGAAGCCGGTGTTGAGGCGGGTGCCAGCGATGTGCAGAGCGATTCCGAATCTCATGCCATCTTATGCGCTCCCGATGATTTCGCCGCTGTGAACGAGGCTCTGGAGAAAAAATTCGGTGAGGCGGAGCGCGCCGGGCTGGCCTGGCGGGCGAACACCAACGCCGATGTGGACGAAGAAACTGCGGCTGGCACACTGAAACTCGTTGATGCACTGGAAGACAACGACGATGTGCAAAACGTCTATACGAATTTCGAAGTCAGTGACGAGGTGATGGAGAAGCTTCTCGCGGCTTCTTGAAATCACCTATTTTGTTCTTTATTTGTTCTGTTTTTGTGGTACACTTTATCCATGATTATTCTTGGCCTGGATCCAGGCTTGCAAAAAACCGGATGGGGATTGATTGGAACGGAAGGCAGCGCCTTGCGCTTTCTGGCCTCTGGCTTGATCAAAACCAATCCTAAAGACCCGATGGGCGTGCGGCTTTCCGCGCTGCATCGCGGACTTATCGACGTCATTGAAAAACATCGGCCTGATACAGCCGCTTTGGAGGAGACCTTCGTGAATAAAAACCCGGCTTCGGCGCTGAAATTGGGGCAGGCACGGGGCGTTATTCTCGCTATTCCCGGGCTGTATGGGATAGAGGTCGCGGAATATGCCGCCAACAAGGTTAAAAAATCCATTGTCGGGACGGGGCATGCAGACAAAAATCAGATCGGCATGATGGTCAAAGCGCTTCTTCCCACCTGTGGGCAGATTGGTGAGGATGAGGCGGACGCGCTTGCCGTGGCTATTTGTCACGCGCATTATCAAAGGGTTGATGCCCGCCTCATGGGCCAGGGGGTAGGCTAAAATGACAAACGAACTGACGAAGCTGGATTTCTATTTAATATCAATACTGTGTGAGGCACCTTGATAGGAAAATTAACAGGAATTATAGACTCTTTTTCCACCGACCATGTAATTTTGGACGTGAATGGGGTTGGCTATCTGGTGTTCGCCTCGAACCGCACATTGACCAGAATTGGCCAGAAGGGCGATCCCACAACGTTGCTGATTGATACGCATGTGCGCGAAGACCATATTCATCTTTACGGTTTTGCCGATGCGGCGGAACAAAACTGGTTTCGTCTGCTAACTTCCGTGCAGGGCGTTGGGGCGAAGGTTGGGCTTGCTATCCTTGCCACCTGTCCGCCGGAAAAGCTGGGCATCGCCATCGCCGCGCAGGATAAAGCGGCGGTGCAGGCAGCAGATGGCGTTGGCCCAAAACTCGCCACCCGCATTATTACAGAACTCAAGGATAAGGCGGCGAATATGGATCTCGCGCCTGTAGCTCAGGTTTCAAAATCCTTTAAACCGATAACAGGAGCAGCAGAACAAGCCGTAAGCTCTATTGATCAAGATGCTGTTTCTGCTCTCATAAATCTTGGCTATGCCAGAAGTGACGCTTACACCGCCGTCATGCGCGCCAAGGGACAAGCCAATGATAATCTTCAGGATCTTATCCGTCTGGCGCTGAAGGAGCTGAGCGCATGAGCCAGCCTCTTGAAAAAAACCAGGAATTAGAGCGCAATGCATTAGAGACCGACACGGATGGCCCCTTGCGCCCACTCTCTCTTGAAGAATTTATCGGCCAAAAACCGCTCTGCGATAATTTGCGCGTTTTTGTGAATGCGGCGAAGTCTCGCTCCGATGCCATGGACCATGTGCTGCTTTTCGGCCCGCCGGGGCTTGGGAAGACAACATTGGCACAAATTGTGGCCAAGGAACTCGGTGTCGGCTTTCGGGCGACCTCCGGCCCTGTCATTGCGAAATCTGGAGACCTTGCGGCCATCTTGACCAATCTTGAGCCGAATGATGTACTCTTCATTGATGAAATCCACCGTCTTAACCCGGCGGTAGAGGAAATTCTCTACCCAGCGATGGAAGACCGAAAACTCGACCTGATTATCGGGGAGGGGCCGGCCGCGCGCTCGGTACAGATTGACCTTGTGCCGTTTACGCTTGTGGGCGCGACAACGCGCTCTGGCTTGCTCACCAACCCGTTGCGCGACCGGTTTGGTATTCCCCTGCGTCTGGAATTTTATAGTGCAGAGGAGCTGGCCTTTATTGTGCGCCGTGCTGCAAAACTTTTGAAAATGCCCCTGAACGAGGAGGGCGCGCTTGAGATTGCCAATCGCTCCCGAGGAACACCGCGTATTGCCGGGCGCTTGACCCGCCGCGTCCGCGACTTTGCCCATGCGGGCGATGCCAAAACCATTGATGCCAGCCTCGTGGATGCTGCGCTTCAGCGCCTCGATGTGGATGGCTCAGGTCTCGATTCCATGGATCGGCGCTACCTGTCCTGCATTGCCGACAATTACGGCGGCGGGCCCGTTGGCGTGGAAACGCTCGCCGCGGCCTTATCCGAACAACGCGATATGATCGAGGATGTGATTGAGCCTTATCTCCTTCAACAAGGCCTTGTTCAGCGCACCCCCCGCGGGCGCTGCCTGTCTGTGAAAGGGTTTGAATATCTTGGCTTGAAGCCTGCGCAAAATATTAATCAGAATGATTTATTTACTGAAGACGAATGACCCACACGATTCCAATCCGCATATATTACGAAGATACCGATGCTGGCGGCATCGTTTACCACTCGCGCTATCTGAATTTTGGAGAGCGTGGGCGCACCGAATATCTTCGCGCGCTGGGGTTTCAAAACAGTGAACTGGAAAAGGAAATTGGTGTGGGGTTTGTCGTGCGTCACATCGATATCAACTATCTCAAACCCGCTGTCCTTGATGATGAATTGAAACTTTTAACGCGCGTGTGCGAATTAAAGAATACGAGCTTTATCATGTCCCACAGCTTTACCAACCAAAGAAATGAATTAATTTGTGAGATGATGGTCGCTCTGGTATGTGTAGACATGAAATCTGTGCGGCCTGTTCGTCTGCCGCCAGCTCTTAAAGATAAATTTGAATGCGATATAGGATAAAAATATGGCCGGTACAATTGAGACTGTAGACCTTGGGAGTTACGCCCATGATTTAAGCATGTGGGGTTTGTTTTTTCAGGCTGATCCCATTGTGAAAGGCGTGATGATTATGTTGGTCATGGCCTCAATCTGGAGTTGGTCGATTATTTTTGCCAAGCGCAGCAAGCTGAAATCCCTCAACCGTAAAGCTAATATTTTTGAGGATTCGTTCTGGTCGGGGGAGCCGCTTGATAAAATTTACGCTCGTGTAAAAAACTCAAAATCCGATCCGCTGCTTTCCACCTTCTCTGCCGGAATGGAGGAATGGCAAGCCGGTGTTGCCGATGGCGTGCCTGCCCGTGAGAGTTTGCAAGCCAGTCTGCGTCAGCGCGTTGAGCGTGCCATGGGCGTAACCATTGGCCGGGAAGTTAGCACGCTGGAGCGCGGCATGACCTTTCTGGCCAGCGTGGGTTCAACTGCGCCCTTTATTGGCCTTTTTGGAACGGTCTGGGGGATCATGAATTCATTCTCATCTATCGCCGCTACCAACAACACATCCCTGGCTGTTGTCGCCCCCGGTATTGCCGAGGCCCTCTTTGCGACCGCCCTTGGTCTTGTGGCGGCCATTCCGGCGGTTGTGGCCTATAACGTATTTTCAACGGGCTTGAACCGCTATGCTGACAGGCTGGAAGCGTTTGCCGATGAGTTTTCAGCCATCCTTTCCCGGCATCTGGACAGCCAGGATAAGAATGGCAATGGCGCCAGTTCAAAACGTGCTGCTTAAGGTTTAACAGGAGCAACCATTATGGGCGCAACGCTCGCAACAAAAACAAAATCCAGAGGACGGCGTACAGGCGGGACATACAGGCCGATGGCGGAAATTAACGTCACGCCGTTTGTGGATGTCATGCTGGTACTGCTGATTGTGTTTATGGTCGCCGCCCCGCTTTTAACCGCGGGCGTTCCGGTGGATCTGCCGAATTCAGATGCGAAGTCGCTAAGCGAGGAAGAAAATAAACCGATTGAAATCACAGTGGCCAAGGATGGTGGGCTTTATATCGGTGAAACGGAAGTCGAGAACAAGCGCCTGGTGCCGCTTTTATCAGCTATGACGGAAGGGCAGTTTGATCGCCGTATATACATTCGCGCCGATCAGGGTTTGGAATATGGCGCGGTAATGGCGGTTCTGGGCGCGGTAAACGGTGCCGGATTCACCAAGGTTGCGCTTGTCTCGGAGAAGAAATAGCGGTGAAGTGTCATGAGCCAAACCGCAAATCCCGATGATTTTTTAGGCTTTGAGCCTGGTATGAAATGGCCGTTGATCGCATCGGCCGTATTTCACCTGAGCCTGTTTATTCTTAGTACGGTTGGCTTGCCTTACATGATTCCAGACAGGACATTCATAAGCCCGCCGATTGCCGTCGAATTGGTGGATATTGATGAAATCACCCAACCCAACCGGTCCGCCCCTCCGAA
>CAYGSN010000025.1:5424-27933 GCA_964352675.1 uncultured Pseudobdellovibrionaceae bacterium | reverse complement strand
CGTGTCAGGCAAGGATCAGCGCAGTCTGGATCGGCAGCTGATCTATATCTCCGACTTTATTTACGGTCTTAAACGCCCTCCGAAAGCTTAATCTCCACAGGCGTAGTGCGTCCGCTTAAAGGCTAAGCGTCCCGCGATATCTATGACCTGTGCTCCCTGAACTGCATGAATTTCATGCGGTTTTTTTGTGCTTTCAATAAAACTTAAAGGAAAAAAGATGAAATTATGGATAGGAATAGCGGCGCTCGTATTATCGCTGTCGTTTGCGCCAATGGCCTTTGCCGAGCCGCTTGATAAAGAGACCGCTTTGTCGCTGACTCTGAAAAACAACCCCCGCCTGAGCGCGGCGTTAGCCCGGATTGAGGGCGCAGAAGGTGAGCGTTTGCAGGCATCTCTCATGCCAAACCCGCAAGCCATGCTGGAGATTGAAAATTTCGGTGGCGAGGATGAACAAGAAGGTTTTGATGGGGCAGAAGCAACGCTCGGTCTGGAGCAGGAAATCGAGATTGCCGGAAAGCGTGGCAAGCGTACGGAAGTCGCGGATTACGGGCTTCAAATTACGCAGCAGCAGGCCATTGCGGAATCTTTAAGTTTATTGGCCGAAACGGAATATGCCTTTATGCGCGTGGCTATCGCAAAAGAACGCCTTACCCTTGCCGAGAAAAGAGTATCGTTGGCCGATGAAACGCATGAAACCGTAAAAAAACGTGTCAGTGCGGCGGCAGCATCCGACATTCAACATACCAAAGCCGATATTGAACAATCCGCCGCTAAACTGGAGAAAAGCAAGGCAGAGGCGGAATTGGCAGAGGCGCAAAGCATTCTGGCTTCGCTTTTGGGAGCGCCTTCAATATCCGGGGACGATATGCAAGTGCAGGCCGGACTTGAGGCATTACCAGCCCTTCCTGATCGCGCGACTTTATTGGATGCGGTCAAAAACACACCCCAAGCGCGCGCCGCTGAATTTGCCAGGATGCGTGCCACAAGCCAACTTGATCTGGCAAGGGCGCAAGGCGTTCCAAACCCCACATTCGGTTTGGGGGTCCGCCGTTTTAACGAAAATGACAGCACCGCTTTGATTGCGGGTGTTTCCTTCCCGCTGCCTGTGTTTAACCGCAATCAAGGCTCAGTGAAAGCAGCCAAGGCTGGAATCATTGAGGCCGATGCCCTGGCGCGCCAGCAGGATTTAGACCTTACGGCAAGCGCCATAGCAGCGTGGGAAAAGCTGGCTGCCGCTCATAAAGAGGCCGAGGCCTATCAGAGTGATATGGTGCCAAGTGCCGAGCGTGCATACGCCCAAGCATCGGATGGTTACAGCGCAGGGCGGTTCTCATTCCTTGATCTGCTCGATGCGCAGCGCACGCTTTATGAGGTGCAGGAATCAAGACTGGATAGCCTTTTGTCCCTTTATGAAGCCAAAGCGCAAACCGACTTTCTCATGAACGTCCACGCGCCCCTTATACAAAACATCATCCAAGGAGATACGAAATGAAATATCCAATATTAATGGCTGCATTGCTTATGTGGCTGATAGCACCCGCCGCGACTATTCCGGTTTATGCGCAGGAACATGAAGGCCACGCCCATGAAGAGTCCCCCGAAACACATGATGAGGCCGAAGGCCATGCGCATGAGGGTGAGCATAACGACCATGGCGAAGCAGGGAACAATCACGATGACCACGGCCATGAAAGTCATGAGCAAAAAGATGAGCATGACGATCATGGTCATGGCGGTGAACACGGGGATGAGCATGAAGAAGGAAAAACGGAGATTGCGCCGGATGCCGCAAAGACAGCGGGCATCAAAATCGAGAAAAGTGCTCCTGCTACAATAGCAACTGTAATCCCTTTAACAGGCCGCATTACCATCAACCAGAATACAAAGGCCGATGTTAGGGCACGTTTTGCGGGTATTATTCGCAGCGTTAAAGCCAATCTGGGCGAAAAAGTTGAAAAAGGTCAGGTTCTGGTTGTGGTCGAAGCCAATGAGAGCCTGCAGGATTACAATGTCACCGCCCCCATCAGCGGCGTTATTCTGGAGAGAAACACCAATATTGGTGATGTCGCAAATGGTGAGCCATTATTCATTATTGCCGATTTATCAGAGGTCTGGGCGAAGTTTCATGTTTTCCCCAAGGATGCGGATATGGTCGCCTCTGGCCAAAGTGTGCGCGTTCATACGCTGGATGAAGGCAAAGAGAATGATGCCAGAATTGAAATGCTTTTCCCCACTGCCGATGCCTTAAGCCAAACGCTGGTGGCGATTGCCCCACTGGCGAATGAGAAAAATATGTGGCGGCCCGGCATGACAGTTGAGGGTGATGTCACAATTGCCGAAAAGCAGGTTCCATTGGCCGTTCGCGCTTCTGCCTTGCAAACAATGGAAGATCAGACGGTTGTCTTTGTAAAGAGCGGCGACAGCTATGAAATGAAGCCTGTCAAAACAGGCATTTCAGACGGAAAATACGTTCAAATCCTGAGCGGCCTTCAACCCGGACAGGATTATGTCAGCGAAAACAGTTTCATCATCAAGGCCGATATTCTGAAATCCGGCGCGGCGCACGAACATTAAAATAGAGAGAACATAATATGTTAGAAAAAATAATTGAATCATCCATCCGCCACCGCTGGCTCGTCCTGATTGCGGTTTTGGGTGTGTGCATCCTTGGCATCTATAATTTTAAACGCTTGTCTATTGATGCGGTGCCGGACATTACCAATGTGCAGGTGCAAATCAACACCGAAGCGCCGGGCTATACGCCTCTGGAAGCAGAGCAGCGCATTACCTTCCCGATTGAAACGGCGCTGGCGGGAATTCCAAAGCTGGATTACACCCGCTCCATTTCACGTTACGGACTATCGCAGGTCACTGTTGTTTTTGAAGAAGGAACGGATATTTATTTCGCGCGTCAGCTTCTGGCCGAACGCCTGTCTGAAATCAAAGGCGAATTACCAGAAGGCATAGAGCCTATGATGGGGCCGATTGCGACCGGACTTGGTGAAATTTACATGTACACGGTTGAGGCCGAAGATGGCGCTGTGAAGGAAGACGGTACTGCCTACACGCCGATGGATTTATTAACCATTCAGGAATGGGTAATCGTCCCACAGCTCCGCAATCTGAAGGGCGTGATTGAGATCAACACCATTGGCGGGTATGAACAGCAATATCATGTTATGCCATATCCTGAGCAGTTGCTGGCCTATGACCTGACCATTGCCGATTTGATTGAGGCGTTAGAACGCAACAATGACAATGTCGGCGCAGGCTATATTGAGAAATACGGGGAGCAGTATCTGGTGCGCGTTCCCGGACAGGTCAAGGATATTCCCGATATTCAAAATATCATTATCGCCAAACGCGATGAGGTGACAATCCGTGTCGGTGATGTTGCCGATGTGGCGTTGGGTTCACCCTTGCGTACAGGCGCGGCAACCCAGAACGGCGAAGAAGTCGTTCTTGGTACCGCAATGATGCTGATGGGGGAAAACTCTCAGGAAGTTGCGCAGCGTGTTGCCGCCAAGCTGGAAATCGTCAATGACTCTTTGCCGGAAGGTGTTCATGCTACGCCTGTTTATGACCGCACGTCACTTGTTGAGCGCACGATCAAAACCGTTGAGAAAAACCTTGTCGAAGGCGCTTTGCTGGTCATTGTCATTCTGTTCCTGCTTTTGGGAAATTTAAGGGCGGCATTGATTACCGCGCTGGTTATTCCGATTGCCATGCTCATGACCATTACGGGCATGGTGGAAAACAAGGTGTCAGGAAATTTGATGAGCCTTGGCGCGCTGGATTTCGGCCTGATTGTTGATGGCGCGGTGATTATCATTGAAAACTGTTTGCGACGTTTTGGCATGGAACAACATAGGTTGGGCCGATTGCTCAAGAAAGAGGAGCGTTTTTCTCTGGCTGCCAAGGCAACGACGGAAGTTATCAAACCTAGCATTTTCGGGATTTTGATTATTACGATTGTGTATATTCCGATCTTCTCGCTGACTGGCGTTGAAGGCAAGATGTTCCATCCCATGGCCTTCACCGTTGTGGTGGCTTTGCTGAGTGCGCTTGCCTTATCGCTGACCTTTGTTCCGGCGGCTGTAGCCACTTTCATTACAGGCAAAGTGGACGAGAAAGAAAACGTGGTCATGCGCGGTGCGCGTAAAGGCTATGAGCCGCTTTTGAAATGGAGCCTTCGCAATCCCGCGATTGTGATAATAACGGCGTTGGTTCTGGTTGTGGTTAGCCTGTTCGGGGCGTCCCGCATGGGCGCGGAATTTATTCCAAGTCTAGATGAAGGCGACATTGCCCTTCATGCCATGCGTATTCCCGGCACCAGTATGACGCAATCAACGGAAATGCAGCATGAAGTTGAAAAAACGGTGCTGACCTTTGCCGAGGTCAAAACGGTGTTCAGTAAAATCGGGACACCGGAAGTGGCGACCGATCCCATGCCGCCGAACGTGGCTGATACATTCGTCATTTTAAAGCCGCGCAAAGAATGGCCTGATCCATCTCTGCCCAAGGCCGAACTCGTTGAACGTATGGAACAGGCTTTGGAAAAATTGCCTGGTAATAACTACGAATTTACCCAGCCAATCCAGATGCGCTTTAACGAGCTGATCTCCGGAGTGCGCAGCGATCTTGCCGTTAAGTTGTATGGCGATGATCTGGAAGTCCTGCTGAAAACCGCGCAAGAAATTGAGGCAGCTGTCAAGAAAGTGGACGGCGCAGCCGATGTGCGGATGGAGCAAGCCTCCGGTCTTCCGACCTTAAGCATTATACCTGATCGTAAACGTCTTGATCTTTACGGTCTGAATATTGCTGATGTGCAGGACGTGGTGCAGGTGGCCATGGGCGGGCGTGAAGCCGGAAAAGTTTTTGAAGGCGACCGCCGCTTTGATCTTGTTGTGCGTTTGCCGGAAAAGCTTCGCACCGATATCAAGAGCCTAGAAATGCTGCCCATTCCTTTGCCGAATGTAGAGCAGGAAGGCGCAGATGAAACGCCGGATTATGTGCCTTTGAAAGAGGTGGCTAATCTGGATATCGCCTATGGACATGCACAAATCAGCCGCGAGAATGGCAAGCGGCGTTTGTTTGTGACCGCGAATGTCAGGGGGCGTGATTTGGCCAGCTTTGTTGAAGATGTGCAAAAAGTCGTGCGCGAGCAGGTTGATATTCCTGCCGGGTATTGGGTGGATTATGGAGGGACGTTTGAGCAACTTATATCTGCCAAGCAGCGTCTTATGATTGTTGTGCCTGTGGCGCTGCTGTTGATATTTGGCTTGCTGTTTATGGCCTTTAATTCTGCAAGGGCGGCATTGCTGGTGTTCTCTGGTGTGCCGTTGGCCTTAACGGGTGGGATTGCGGCGTTGATGCTGCGCGATATTCCGCTTTCCATTTCCGCAGGTGTCGGCTTTATCGCCCTGTCCGGTGTGGCGGTGCTGAACGGCGTGGTGATGCTGTCCTTCATTCGCGATTTGGAATCCAAAGGAAAGCCGCAGGAAGAAGCAATCATTGAGGGTGCGTTAACCCGTCTGCGCCCTGTTCTGATGACTGCACTTGTGGCCAGCCTTGGTTTTGTGCCGATGGCCTTTAATATCGGCGCAGGATCGGAAGTGCAAAGACCGTTGGCGACAGTTGTAATTGGCGGGATTATATCTTCTACCATTTTGACATTGCTGGTATTGCCAGCACTCTATAAATGGTTTCCGAGCCGGTTTAGTATAAAACGTAAGAAGCGAAGCGAGATATAATGGGACATGGACATCATCACGGAGATCCCTCTGAGATAGGCGAACGCCGTCTTTGGTGGGCCGTTTCTGCCAATATAGTGCTGACGGTTGCACAGGTGATTGGAGGAATCCTTTCTGGTTCCCTCTCACTTGTAGCCGATGCACTGCATAATTTCAGTGATGCGGCTTCGCTCCTTATAGCATTGGTGGCAATTCGCATTGGTCGTAAACCACCCGATCAGTTCAAAACATTCGGCTATAAACGCGCCGAAACTGTGGCGGCGCTCATCAATTTAACCACGCTTATTATTATAGGCCTGTATCTGTGCTATGAGGCGATAATGCGTTTCATCACGCCGGAGCCGGTGGCGGGCTGGACGGTCGTTATTGTGGCCGGAATCGCGCTTGCCGTTGATGTTTTTACCGCATTGCTCACCTACAGCCAGTCCAAAACCAGCATGAATATTAAGGCTGCCTTCCTGCATAATGTAACGGATGCGATGGCCTCAGTCGGTGTGATTATCACCGGAACGCTTATTCTGCTATATGGCTGGATTTGGACGGATGCGGCCATGACGCTCATTATTTCCAGCTATGTGTTATGGCAGGGCTTTACCCAAATCCCGAAAGTTATTCATCTTTTGATGGAAGGGACACCGGAGGGAATGAGTATTGACGATATTATCGCCGCCATGAAGGATGAAAACGGTGTGGCTGACGTTCACCATGTCCACATTTGGCAACTGGACGAACACCGCAATGCTTTAGAAGCTCATGTGGTTTTATACGAAGGTTCTAATATGGATGATTTGAAAGTCCGCATAAAAAAGAAGTTGCATGATCAGTATGACATTGAACATTCGACGCTGGAGTTTGAAAATAAAAGTTGTATGTAGAAGCCTTATATTAGTTTAATATCCCTAACAAAAGCCATTATTTCTCATAAGACACAATATTATATATAATTAACTCATTGATAGGGAACAGCAATTCAGCCTTAAGTTTTAGTGTGATAATGTATCTTATGGGAAATAATGTGGTTGTATAGAATTAAATTACTAATAGTATCTAATTTTGCTTTTGGATTTTTTTTATAAATTCTTCAGCAAAACGTTTTGATAAAGCAAGTTGTTCTTCTTCATCAAGAATTTTATTAGGATCATAGCCCATTTCATACAGTGTCTCATCTAAAATATTTTCAAATGAAATTATTTTTTCATGAAACTTGTCATTTTGCAGTATGAAGTTATGCCTATTTAGTGTGTCTTCTAATGCCGTTTTGAGCTCATTAAATTTGGGTTGCTTAGTATCAAAGATATTTTTCAGTTCATTAGCGGAATATTGTAGATTGAATTCAATATTTATCCTTTCACCCTGCAAAGGATTGATGGCATAAATTTTGTGAATATCATCGCTTTTGTAGTCCTCACTTAAAATAATAACGAGTCTGTATACGTTATAGTATTCAATATAAGCTAAAAGTTGATTATCGGGGTTATCATTGGAAACAGCTACACAATGAAAAATCTTATTACGTGGTCGGTCAATAATGACGTCATTGTTGAAAATATAATCATAACATGCTGGAATATTATCATTCTGCAAGAAGTTAAGAGCCGTTTTACACTCACCTACATCTATTTGGTTGTATGAAGCCCAGGCTAATGCGCTTTTTACAAGAGATTTTCCAAATTCGACGCCTCCAAATTGTAGTTGAAAATGAATAGGTTCGTTTAGATCTTGAGAAGACAATGTTGGTTTTTCGAGAAGTTTTTCAATATCAAGGTTAGGATGTTTGCGCTTTAAGCCTGCTAAATGCTTTCGCAAATTCTTAGTGTTAGGAGCAGAAATATGAATTTCAGTTTGTGTTTCTGATATTTTGCTTTCAGTAACATTTATTCTAGCTGGCGAAATACTGCCATCATGTTTAAGGAGATACTCGGTGCCATCTGATAGTGCGAATTTCAAGGGCGGCGATATACCTTTTTGTCTTTTGATTCTAAAATGAACTGATAATGGGTTTAAAGCGCTGGTAAGCTTAGATTCCCAGTTTTGTCCGGAAGTATTATTACAGCTTTCACATATAAACCCCTTTACTTTAAGCCTTCCGCCAATTGCATTTGGAATAATATGTTCTGCTGAATCGTTTTCAGGGGTTATTTCCACTGAACATACTGCACAAGTAGAAAATTCCTTTTTTTGTTTTTTTGTCATTCTCGTATTTAAAAGCGTCTTTGAAACTAGTGCCCCGTCGTCATCATGGATGCAAGCAAATCACCCAAAAGTCGACCCCTAAAATTCACAACAACAGCGTTCCTATGCTTACTAATTTCGGAAAAATCTTTTATTGCTCCTGGCTTGGCGTAAATAATTACTGATTTTAAATCACCTACTCGGCTTAGAATTTCATCAATATGATCTCCGAAATAATCCCAATGAATAACAAAAATATCTTTGTTTTCGGACGAAGAAATACTGTCAGCATGCTCAATGCGGGTAATATTCTTTGTTTTCACTAATTTTGAATGCGAAAGAAGCAGGTAAAGGTCATTGTTTTGTTCAAATAGGGCGATCTGTTTGTTTGCCCTTGCGCTACCAAGCCGGATCAGTATTGGTAAAGTCCCCCATACTGTCGTGAAGAATGAGATAAGAATACCCACAATAGCTATAATTGCAAGTATGCCCCCTATTATTGCAAAAACATCACTTTTAAAAATATCAGCTATCACTTCCATTTTATTCATCCCTAAATGGTGGCGTAGGTTCTGTATCATTTGCAATTTTCATCACGCCTTCAAAAGTCACAGCACCATTTGGGTAAGCATTTATTACGATGTTGGGTAAAAGCCTTTGGGTCAAATCAGAAAAAGTGCAACCATATTGACGGCCTTTAGTGTTACCTGTCGCATTTATGACTTCTTTTACCTGCTCTCCGGATAATCCTAATTCTGTAAGAGCTGGTTCTAAAACCAATTTTCTTTGCGCATCGTTAGGCCGATTAAATTTCAAAATATCTGCAGCTCGTCTTTTGACAGCAGGATCAATAGCTGATAATCGGTTGGTACACATAATGACAGCTGCAGGAAGCTTTGCCTCCGCAATTTTATCAACACCTCGTATGAAAGCATTAACACCTGCTCGATCTTCGTGGTGCATTTGATCGGTTTCACGTGATTGTACTAATGCATCAGCCTCATCAATCAATAAAACGACACCGCCACGAGCTTTCCCTGAAGGGTTATGGAGCTTTTTGGCTTCATCAAATGTGTAATTGAAAGCGGCAGATACAAGAGATGTCATCTCCCCTACTCTTCCAGAGCCTCTAGTTGCTAAACTTAAAGGAAAAAGAGCTATGTCCACTTTTTCTTGTCGTGCAACCGCATCAGATATTGTTTCGGCAAGTTCAGTTTTGCCAGTGCCAACATCTCCCGCAAGAATAATCAGCGGTGGCTTACGTAAAACTGTTTCAATGAGATTATTAGCCTTTGGGTGATATTTGGCTGACCAGTTTTTTAAACCATCAGGGTTTATAAGCATACCTAGCGTTTTGGCTAACCTGTTTTTTTGTTCGTCTATGCCGATAAGTCTTCCTAACCTGCCCTGAGCATAAGGGTCAGGAAAGCTTAATCGCCTATCAAATAAGTTTTCTGTAGCAATTTGTTGGTCCATAATTAATACCGTTTAATTGTTGCGCGTTGTAGTGATCGGCCGCCAGATGAATATGTGTGATCCTCTTCCCAATAGCCATTTTCAATGCCTGGGGTTTCAGCACTTGTTCTACTAAAGGGAAGTCGGCGGCTAACAACATCTCTTTCAATATCCATCAAATTAAACCAATTCGAGGAATAGCTTAAAAAACTATAAAAACTTGCGCCGGAAATATCTATTCCAGGGCGTATTTTCCCTGGGTCATCACCTGTTATCATATCTCCACTCTCTGTTGCATGATATTTGAGCGCAAGTACCCAATTACCGTTTCTTCTAAACCCATATGTGACGGTATCAATATATCCTTTAGGCAACATCTCAATCAATTCTTCTTGATACTCGGAGATCTGCGTATCTGAAGGCTTTCCATTATAGAGTCGTTGAATACGCTTTAAATCAGCCGCCACCTTTGATGCAATGTGTTTTGCATTTGTTACTGTAAAAGTCTGTGTTTCTGAATAAGTATACGATCCGCTCATTATCTACGCTCCAAAACTTGATCCTAATATTTTTTGCCAGTGTCTAACAGTTTCTCCCTTTGTCGTGGCATATTGTGCCGCATCTATTGCATCTCCTGCAGCCAAGGCCTGATCGACAATTAAATCTGCTTCTTGTTTTGTGTAATGAATGCCCACATTGTTTTCTGGATTCACTGGATCAATCACTTCGATTGGCGCGCTATCAATATTAACTTCATTTGCCTTATAATAATCAGGGAACACAATACGCGAACGAAAATCATCAGTCGGTATATAATTAAAGAAACCGGCTAAAGACTCAGTATAATCATTAAAATTCATGCCCTCGTCGGCAAGGTGAGACAGAATCATTTCAATCATGAAAGATTTAAAACGAAATCCATCAATTTCTGATTTCTTGTTTCGCGCCCAATATTTTACAAGCCGGACTGTTTGCGCAAAATGAATATTGTTTGCCTGTTTGCGCTTTCTTATAAACTCTAAATGCATAGGTATGCTGGTCATTAGCTTTGAACCATCTCTTTGCGAAATTAAGTAACCCCTCCCCTGCGGATCACCCTCATAAATTACCGGCACAACATCCACGTCGAGACCAGTTCCGCGGAATGAAATTGTAACGGAATATGTTTGCGGCGTAATTTGATCGGCACTCATATTTGGAAATGCCATACGTAGTTTTTCTGCAAGCCATCTTATAAGTTCTGCAATATCACTTGGAGCATTGCTTCCCTTAATATAAACCGCAACGTCAATATCATTTATCGATCTTAGAGCTGTTCCTTTTGCCAAGCTTCCGGATAATAGCATTTTTGCTAATCCAAAATCAGGGTGCTCATTTAGGTACGTCTCCAATCTATCACGAAGCCGATTAACTTGTGCCCTATACTCGGCTGCAATGTCGCGCGGCAAATTTATGCGCTCATCTGCGAAAGTGGCAATGGTCTTATGGTTTACATGTTCTTTTGTCATCTTCAATAATTCTAGCGGTCTGCGCGCCCAAACGAGCCTCAGCATTAAATTCTATGATTGCTTACCTACGATATGTAGTAGTGAATAATTTATATATACACATCATGTGGTGTTTAACAAGTATATAAATCTTATAATTAACAAGTTACTTTAAGAAAATTTTTCTTCATTTTTTACTTTAAGTTAGGTGGGTTATTAAATTTGCAATACGATTAGTATTGTAAATTTAAATAAGATATTTAAATTGTATTTCAGTTATTTATTGTTATTTGTGAACTTAAATTATTAGACTTTCTAAGGCTGTCCGCCTCGCGCCGTTCAAGCGCTTCATCCAAAAAATAGTGCCGAATATATTCCTGCTTTTTCATCGCGTGCTTGAAAAAGCCAATAATATTTCGTCGATTTTTTCGACAAGGGTTTTGATGAAAACCTGCATCGCTTGATCGTTGCTACCCGATCCTCGCCGGAGACGAGGTTGCATAACGCAACCCTATTCCAAATTGGAGGATTTAAAAATGAGTAAAGTTGATGTTTATCAGGATGTAACAAATCGAATTATAGAGGCTCTTGAAAAGGGCTTAGAGGGATCTTTTGAATTGCCGTGGCATGGCATTTCTCAAATTCCAGAAAATGCACATACAGGCAAAAAATATAAAGGGGTGAATGTTCCCCTGCTCTGGGTTTATCAAATGTGTGAAGGCTATCAATCAGGAATCTGGGCAACATATAAGCAATGGCAAGAGCGCGGCGCACAAGTGCGAAAAGGTGAAAAATCAGCCCATATCGTTTTTTGGAAAATGATTGAGCAAGAACCCGCCCAAGATAATGAAGAAAAATCTATGCGAATGTTTGCTAAATGGTCACGCGTTTTTAATGCCGATCAGGTGGATGGGTTTAATCCAGATGATGATTTTGTTCCTGCCGAGATAGGTTCTTTTGAGAGCGCCGATGCCATTATTGAAGGCTCTGGCGCAGATATACGCCACAAAGAAGTAAAAGCGTTCTACTGCCCTTCTGAGGACTTTATCAATATGCCCCCTGCCCTTCGCTTTAAAGACACGGCAGATTCAACGGCCACAGAAAATTATTACAGCACCATGTTTCATGAACTAACCCACTGGACAGGCGCAAAGCACCGTCTCGACCGCTTCGCTATCGAGAAATTTTCTAAAAGTGATTATGCATTTGAGGAATTAGTCGCTGAATTAGGGGCTGCAATGGCGTGTGCATCTATAGGCGTAACCCCCCTGCCCCGCGCTGATCATGCCAAATATATCGAATGTTGGTTGAAAGCTTTACAAGATGATAAAAAATTCATTTTCTCGGCCGCCTCACAAGCGCAAAAGGCCGTTGATTATCTCTATAGCACGCTTGAAGCTTAAGGGGGCATAAGCCCCCTTCTCTCTTTTTTAGAAAATTTATAGAAAATGAGTATGTTTTGGGGGATATTGGATTATGCACTTTTTACTGATTACAGCCTTTTTGACTTTGAGCAGTGTCCCTGCCCTATCCAGTGATTTATTTATCCGCGATGGCGATAGCTTTACCATGAATGGCAAAGAACTTCGTTTATGGGGCATTGATGCCCCAAAATATCGCCAATATTGCTTGAAGGATGATAAATCCGTCCCTTGTGGCAAATATGCCCGTCAACGCCTCGAAAATTTGATCTCAGGTAAAAAACTTGGATGTGAGCGCATTACGACCGACCGCTATCAAAGGACGATTGCACGCTGCACTGTCGAAGGCGAAGATGTTGCGGCCCAGATGGTGCGTGCGGGATTTGCGTTTGATTACCCCCGCTATAGCAACGGCACCTACGCCGAACAGCAAAAAGCCGCGAAGAATGAACATCGCGGCTTGTGGTCTATGGAATTTGAATTTCCATGGCACTATAAGAGACGAAAATAAGCCCCCTGCCCTACTCGCTTATCCAAATAGTTTTTTGAAAATCCCTTTGCTCTTTTCAGCTTCTTCTTGCTCTTGGCGCCTTTTTTCCATTTCCTGACGTTTTTTTAGTGCCTCGCGGCGCGCTTCTTCTTTTTTACGCTGTTCTTCTTTTTGGTCTTCGAGCTCCTTTTTCAAAGCCAGAACCGTTTCTTTTAAGTCTGATTGGTCGTCATTCGATTTTGAACCGCGCTGGTCTTCGAGCAGACGTGTGAAATTTTTAATGCTGTCACCCTGATTGGCCAACTGCTCTTTCATATATTCTTCAAATTGTTTGGCTGTTTCGCGTTCGCGCTTTCGCTCGTCCTGCTCTTTTTTCAGCATTTCCTCTAAATGCTCGACACGCTTTTTCTCAGCTTCAAGACGTTCCTGGAGAACGGCATATTGCCCCCCTGCCCCATTAGAATCACTAGATTGACGCTCCTGACGTTTTTCAACATCCTTAGAATCATCTATAGTGTCAGGAGATTTAAGGGTTTTGTAGACGCGCTGCAACTCTGCAACATTGATCATCTTCTTATCTTTAGAGCCGGTTTCAAAGGATAGAGTGCCAGCATTGATGTCATTATAAATTGTAGCACGGCTGACACCGGCCATTTTTGCTGCTTCTGTTATGCTGACTTGTGACATTTGACACTCCTTACGGTTTTAAACATCCCTGACACACATAAAAAATAGCAAATAACGTCTAATGTGTCACCCAGTAAAATAACGTCAAAAGTGTCAAAAGTGACGTAACTTTACAAAATATGACGTCACTATACATTCTAATGGTGTAAATAAGCGTCATAAATGTAAACGTAAGTTACGTTACATATACCTCAAAGCCTTTATACAAGCCATTGGCGTTTAGTTGAGGTTACATTCTGACGTTTTGGGATGTCAAAAGTGTCGGTTGCGTAAGTTACGTGTTTCTGATAACTTCAAAGTATTCCGATTCCCTTCCTTGGGGAATCAAAAATCCTCACTTAACCACAACCTATTAGGAAGGAGCGCATCAACAGTCTTTTAAATTTCTCCGGATAAGGAAAAACCGCCGTTGGCGCGGCGGTCTTTAAACTTAGAAGGCGATACCTTCTCTCAAATTCTTAATTACATGGTATCGCTATTCGAATCGGGTTGCAAGTCTTAATCGACTTCCGCAAACCCTTTTTTGCGGCCTTATCCACAGTAATACATAGACTTTGCGATATCATATTATGCAGACTCAAATTTTTCCAGAAATGACCACGCCGGGGGGAGGGCGCATAGCTTCCCCAAAACTCAGACAATCCTTAGAACAGTGCGAAGACTTTGCCGGATTAGAAGAAAACGTCAATCGTTATGATCTTCTTCTATTGGTAAAAAGGGCAGGGAAGGCCGCCGGCTTTTCACCTAGAATGATCGCGCTGCTTGATTATTATATGAGCTTCACACGCGATATTGACTGGGAGGAGGGCAGTCGCCCGATCGTTTATCAGTCTTTGGCCAAAACAGCTCTTGATATGGGTGTCTCTGAACGCCAGATTCAAATTTTAGAAAAGCAGCTTTTCGAAGTCGGCGCCTTAACATGGCATGATAGCGGTAATCATCGCCGTTATGGTCAGCGCTGTGACGAAACAGGGCAAATCCTCTTTGCCTATGGCGCTGAATTAACGCCTCTGGCTTACCTTCGGTCCGAGTTGCAAGATAAACTGCACGAAAAACAGCTCTATGATAAAGCGTGGATGGAAACAAAACGCCAGATTTCATACTACCGTCGTCAAATTCGGGCTATTTTGTTGGAAGCTGAAAGCGGGGCAGGGGAGATAGATGTTTTTACCCTTGATGAAGCCGAGCTGATCGATTTTTGCGGCCGCTATGAGAAAATTGCAGTTTCCATTCGTACCTATATGGATTTAATTGCCCTTAGAGAGCTTCTTGATAAGCATAAGCATCTTCATGAGATGTTGAGTGCAAAAGTTCTAGAGCATGATCAGAAGGTTCTTAAAACAGCAAATAACACTAAATTGTCTGAAAAAGATTCACCCAGGGACGATTCAAATGACGTTCACTACAAATATACAAATAAAAAACAACTTAATAAATTAAGTATTAGTAGGACTTCGCCAAGTTTCCTTCAAGAAGGAGTAGCCGACCATTCACAGCGTCAATTCGACATCGGTGCAAAAGGTGAGAGAAGCAAAAGACAGGAGCGAGAGGAGGAATCATCACAAGAACAGTCTACCATTCTCTCAACAGGTCTTCAGCACATTACCTTAAAACAACTCTTAAATATTTCGAGTGATCGTTTAAAAGCCCAGCTTCCAGTCGAGCCAAGACCAATGAACGCCAATGACTTTGTTGAAGCGGCCTATCGTTTGAACCGGACATTAGGAATTTCTCAAAATTCCTGGGGGCATGCGTGTATGACGCTGAGCCGTATTGGGGCCGCCGTGTGCGTGATATTGACTGATCAGGCCAATTTACGCGAAGAAAACCGCGTCATGAAGCCCGGCGCTTACTTCAATACGATGGTTAATCGCGCAAAATCAGGGGATTTGAAGCTTCATAAGTCGGTTATGGGCATGATCCGCCGCGCCAATGACATCGAGCTGAATGATAATCTTGATCAAAAGCGCAAGAATGAGCTTTAAATCATGTTTATATTTGCCTTGAGAAATTTAATAAATAATACTATAATATTAGTTACAGACCAAAAAAGGATTTAAGTAATATAATGGTATCACTTATAACAGTACCAAAAGCTCAAAATAAACTGGCGGATTTCACGCGGGCAAAGCGTTTGCAGATGAATTTAACGCAAAGTGATCTTGCAAAACGCTCTGGTGTGCCGCTGCCCACATTGCGGAAATTTGAGCAAAAAGGCACTATTTCTCTTGAATCCTATCTCAAACTTCAAATGATTTTAGGCAATTTGGAACAAATCATTGAAACTTTAGAACCAGCCTTGGAGGAATTTTCCTCGATTGATGATGTTCTAGACGATGACAAGCAAACAAGGCATAGGGCGCGGCACACATGAAAAATATAACATCCGTAAAAGAAATCAAAGTCGGCCTTGATTTTGGTCCTGATTCTCAGAAAAAAGCGCTACCAGTCGGCCGTTTGGCTATTAGAGATCGCAAAATTTATTTTGAGTATGATGCGACCTTTATACGCTCTGGCCTTGAGCTTTCGCCTTTAAGGTTGCCCCTTAAATCAGGCCTTCAGAGTTTTGATCCGCATTTATTTGAAGGTCTGCCCGGGCTTTTTAATGACAGCCTGCCCGACGGGTGGGGGAGGCTTCTTTTCGACCGCTTTGTCCGTTCCCAAGGTATTCTACCTTCCGATGTATCGCCGCTTGATCGTTTGTCTCATATCGGGAATACGGCTTTGGGTGCGCTTGTTTACGAACCAGATCACAGCGATACATCGATAAGTGATACTGTCAGCTTGGATGAGCTTGCGGCCGGGGCGCAAGAGATTTTAGAAGGTGAAACAAGCGAGGTTTTACAAGAACTATTAAGGATCAACGGCTCATCCGGCGGTGCGCGACCCAAAGCTTTGGTTGGTGTGAATAAGGATTTTACGTCGATTATTCATGGCGTAGGAGATTTACCGGCAGGCTTTGCGCCCTGGATGGTAAAGTTTCCTAACACGCAAGACGGGCCGGATGCCGGCGCAATTGAATATGCTTATGCAATGATGGCGCGCGCCGCCGGCGTATCCATGCCTGATGTGCATCTTTTTGAAGCTAAAATCGGGCCGGGATATTTTGCGATTAAACGCTATGATCGTGAAGACAGACAGCGTTTTCATGTGCATAGCGCTTGCGGGCTTCTTCATTCTGATTTCAGATCGCCATCCTTGGATTATGAAGATCTGATTGCGCTGACAAATATGCTTACCCGTGATGTTAGAGAGGCTGAAAAGATGTTTCAGATCGCCGTTTTCAATGTTATGGCGCATAATCGTGATGATCACTCCAAAAATTTCAGTTATCTGATGGATGAAGAAGGATATTGGAGATTATCACCCGCCTACGATCTCACGTTTTCTTCCGGCCCAGGCGGTGAGCAAAGCACAATGGTCATGGGGCAGGGGCGCAATCCTGGAGTGGAGGATCTCAAAAAACTGGGGGAAGCCGCTAAATTGGCACCGAAGCGTGTTGATGAAATCATTGATCAGACCAAAGCTGCATTAAGCGGGTGGGATAAGCTAGCGCATCAATATGGCGTGAGTACAGAAAATATTGTGCTGATACAATCCAAGTTTAGAACGACATAAGCGGTTTTTCGATTAACTTAAATGTTAATTTTTATCCGAAAAATTTAATCTATAGGTTAATTTGGGCGTTACCCGTTTTTTTGAAAACGGGTCAGGCTTTACTCGCTAAAGCTCCCCGAACCACTTTCAAGTGAAAACATTTCGGCCCTTCGGGTGACACTCCTTAACGCGGACGTGATGAGCATTCAAAACCCGTAATCCAGTGGCGTCAAAAGTGTCAGTTATGGTTCATCTGACGTTTTGACACTTTGTAAGACTAAGGATAGCAAGGGCTTTCAAGGCTTTTAAGTGTCAAGCGATGCCAAACAATGAAACTTGTGTCAGTTCTGTTTTGTCTTGGCAAGATCCGTCAAATCCCAAAGCCAAAAAATAGAAAAAATGACGGCTTTCACGAAACTGACGTTTCGCAAACCTTCCGCAATTTTATCGATTTTTAGCCCTTCGTCCTTCTTCGAAGGATTCGGGTTTGACCGCTCATGCCGCTTTTCGCTCGCCGTTCCTGCTCGCCCCGAAAAAAGTATGTTTCGGGGCGATATTTAAAAAGAAAGGAATGGATATGAGCCAAACAACAAACCACAGCAAAAAATCATCACTTCGCAAGGAGGATTTAATCCAATTCACAGGCAGTGAAACTTGGTATCGGCATAGCCTGTTTCGTCAATTTCTCTATACCGATGGCGCGCAATATGTCGCTGAAAAAGCCGAAGCCTATTGGCTGATTGATAAAATCATGGGCTGTCATGCCAGTATGTCCAAACTTCAAGGTGAAGAGTTCTGCGTTTGGGATTTAAATCTCAATAGTGAAGGGGAGGGGGCAACGCTCATTTGCACCGATGGCAATGAGAACGAGCTTTATAGTGAGAAAATTCCTTTCACCGATTTTCCGCTGAAAACCATCCGTTTTTATTTTCAGAATAAAACCCTGTTTCTCCCGAGTGAATATTAAAGCGCCGATGGCATCACAGAAGCCATTCGAGAGGAGTGGCTTCGATGATGCAATCCCGCATCACTTTAAAAACAGCAAAAAAGGAGCTGATATTATGAGCACTCAAATTCTTAAACTTAGCCAAATCAAAACCTCAAAGGACAATCCCCGCAAAGGCTTTGATGAAAAATCAATCGAAGGACTGGCGCAATCCATTAAAAATGATGGCTTGCTTCAAAACCTGATTGTGTCCGCGCCCACTTCCAAACGCGCAAAACATACCATTATTTGCGGTGAAAGACGCTTTCGCGCTCTCAATATGCTATTGGAGCGTGGCGAGATTGAAGCCGATTTTCCGGTAAATGTCGAAATCAAAGAAGGATTAAGCGAAGACGATATCCTACGCATGGCAACAGTTGAAAATGTCCAACGTGAAAATCTAAGCCCGTTGGAAGAAGCCCAGGCCATTGCAACGCTGATTAAAGACGGTGAAAAACTCAGTGTCATTGAAAGTCAGACAGGGCTGACCACAAGCACAATTCGCAGACGCTTGATGCTTTTGGAATTAAGCGAAGATGTCACCCAAGCCCTAATCGATGGTCAAATCAATCTTGCCCAAGCCGAAAGCTTTGCGCTTGCATCGCATGATGAACAAAACGCGATTTTAGATCGGGTTTTAAGAGGGTGGTGCAATAGCCCAGAAGATATTAAAGATGCTATTTTGGATGAAAAGCCCAATGTCGCTTTGGCAATCTTTGATACGTCCCTTTACACCGGCGATTACACCTCCGACCTTTTGGCAGAGGATAAAACAACCTATTTCAACGATGTCGAGCAATTTGAAGAACTGCAAAGACAAGCGGCTGAAAAACTGGTTGATGAATTTTCTCAAAGCTATGATTGGGCTGAACTGGAAGAGGGGTATTTTTCATCATGGCAGTATCAAAAGGCCGAGGATGAAAAAACAGGCGGTGTTATCGTCAATATTCGCCCCAATGGTGAGGTTGAAATCCATAAAGGACTTATCAAGCCCGAAATCGATGAATCCAATGTGGTGGCTTTAAAACCAAAATCTAAAGCCACATACGGCAGGCCTTTGGTACGCTATATGAATATGCACAAGGCCGTTGCTGTTCAAAATGCTTTGATAGGCAATCCCAGAAAAGCCAAAGAAATCTTGGTTGCCAAGAAGCTTGCCACGTTTACCGAGCATCCTGCCTTGCGCTATTTTGATGATGGAGCATCGCTTTCGCCCTCATTGGACGCTATCAATGCAAAAGCAGGGGTTCTTCTTGGATATTTTGGCAAAACCGAGGACAGCCCGACATGGCAAGATGTGAAATATCTATTCCAGTACGATGTTCAGGAAGCCTATTATGCAGTTCAATCCTTGTCGGATGAACAGTTAGAAGACATTGCCCTCACATTGGAAGCCTTGGAATTTGGAACAACCTATCTTGATACGCTCGATACTCTTGAGGATAGCGTTTCCAATCATGTGGCACAGGCTTTGAGAGTTGATATGCGCGAGAATTGGCGACCAGATGAAGCGTTTTTGAAACGCCGTAATAAGGAACAGCTTTCCGCCATTATCAATCAAGCGGGATGTTCTTTAAAGTTCGGAAACGGGCAGGGCTATAAGAAAGGGGAGTTGGTTGAGGCTATGGCAAAGCATTTTGCACATGTTCTCACCCTTGAAGCCCCAAGCGCGGATGAATTCAAGGCAATGTTCTGGATACCAGAAGCAATGCAGTTTCCTGCCATTGACCCTGACATAAAAGAGGAAATACCTCAAAATGATGAAGACGAGGTGGATGCAATCGCGGCTTAAACATAAAAATCCCTGCGCTTCACGGCGCAGGGATTTACGTAGATGTGAAAAATTCTATGCTAATTGAAGCAGATATGATACAATAATTGTATTATTTATGCTTTAAAATTGTTTTATGGAGGTAAAAATGCCCAATATTGATTTAGGTGATCCTTATGAATCCTACGTCAAAGGTTTAATTGGATCAGGATTATACAGCACTTATGCCGAAGTGGTTAAGGATGCTTTACGCCTTCACATGAATAATGAAACACCTTCAAAACAAATGGCTTTTATTCATAGCGCTATTTTGGAAGGGGAGGCCGATATTCAAGCAGGCCGCACGAAAAAATATTCGCCCAAGATGCTGGATAGTATGACAGAGGACGTTTTAAAAGAAGATGTCTGAAAACTACCAAATCGAATTTTCAGCACGCGCGGAAAAAGATTTTAAATCCATTCAGCGATATACACTCAAGACCTATGGTGAAAAGCAGGTCTGGATTTATACAGGGATGCTCAAAGAGGGTTTACGAAAACTCGAAGAAAACCCGAAATTATATGGTCATGTGCGCCCAGATATTCCCCAGATTTATCGCGCATACAAAATTGGCGAACACAGTCTGATTTATCGTATCGAAGACCGAACTGTTTATTTAATTGCTATATTACATGGTAGCATGGATTTTACCTCTCAACTCAAAACCTAGATTTACAGTGTTGCAATAATGCTGACGATTTCCTTTTTTTGGAAATTATCGACCAAACAGCCTTATGCCTTTCAAGATTGGGCAATTTAACTGACCTGCCTTCGCCTATGCTTCAAGAATAAATTTCCCCTTTTCGCATTCGCTCAAATTCCTCGCGGTGACAAATTTATTCTGTGACGCGTCGAAGCCGGCCAGTGAATTTTATGCCATCAGAAAGGGCAATAAGGTGTTGCTCTGGTGATAATCAAGAAAAGGAAAATACAATGTCAATTATAGCGAATATGAAAAAACAAGAGAATGGAAGTTTTGAAGGAAAACTGAAAACAGCGACCTTGAATCTTCATCTTAAACTACAGCCCATCGGTGATGCTGAAGCGAATGATAACAAGCCTGATTTCAGAGCCAAAATCGGAAGCTTCGAAGCAGGGGCTGGGTGGAATAAGATTAGCGATAATCAAAATCCATATATCTCCGTTCAGATTGATGCGCCGGAATTCTCAAATCCGATTTACGCTAATCTGGTTCAAAAAGACGACCAGTATATTTTAATCTGGTCACGCCAAAACTAACTCAAATTAGCCCCTCGCAAAGAGGGGCTTTTTCATGTTCGAAATACGCTCTTGTCAGAAATGATGAGGGCGTTTTTTGTGCTTCCAATTAACTATGATGTAGAGCTTGGAGACAGGGTAAGTTGAAAGCAGATAGGATAGCGAATGAGTGTGAAAGTATGGGGTGCTTAGGAGAAATATTTTAATACAAGATAAAAGATATAAATTATATTTATATGAACATATTGTTATAATTGTATTATTTGCACGTTTATAATACTTGTTATAACTTAAAATAAGTTGTATAGTAAGAAGGTGTAAAATTGCGATTTTGTGAGAGCTTGGAAAGCGAAGTTTATGTTTTTAGATCGGATTAGTGGCGAGAGTTTTACGGGGAGCGACGGCGTTTCCCGGCCATTGATCGTGACCAGAGATAGCCCCAGAAAAGCGTTTTTTAAAAAGCTCAATCGTCACGGTGAGGTAAAGTCAGGCGCATCGAGAATCAAACGCAGATCGGGGTTGATGCGCGGCAATTCATTTGCAGGTTTGGCATCGGCGCAGCGCGTGGTGGTGAAAATCAATCCGGTGAAGAACAAGACCAAAGGGGTTGGATCGGGCGCAAATTCCGGCGGGCAAAATCTCTATCATCACATCCATTACATTAGCCGAAACAGGGCAGGGGAGGATGGTGAAAAAGCCATCCTGTTTGATGCTAAAAACGAGGGGTTGGAGCGGCAGGATTTTTTCGAGCTATGTAAAAATGACCGTCACCATTTTCGGATGATCATCTCTCCCGAACGGGGCGATGAGATCGAAGATTTCAGAGGCTATGTTCGGGAGGTAATGAAGCGGGTCGAAGGCGATCTCAAGACCAAACTCTCATGGGTGGCGGCAGTTCATTATGATACCGATGATGTTCATGCGCATGTGATTATTCGGGGCAAAGACGCTCGGGGTGAGGATCTTGTGATGGCCCGCGATTATATCGCATTTGGCATTCGCGCAAGAGCGCAGGAGATTGCAACCGAGTTATTGGGCGAGCGTTCAGTAGAGGATATTCAAAAAGGATTGGAGAAGGAAGTGGACGCGCTGCGGGTCACTTCTTTAGACCGTTTTATTGAAAAGCAGGTAGGCGACGATCAGACAATCGATGTCCGCAAAGATAATAACTTCGGTAAATCGGCGCATTATGAATCTGTCCTGAAAGGACGATTACGCTATCTGGCATCAAGCGGTATGGCTATCGAAAATCCTCCGGGCGTTTATACCCTAAAAGAAGGTTACAGAGATGTTTTGGCCAGTATTGCCACGCGCAATGATGTTATTAAAAAGCTCTATGAGCGCGTAGAGGGCTTGGATGATCTGGAAGTCTATTCTCTAAAGGCCGGTGAGGGGCAGGTCATTGAAGGGCGCGTTTTGGATAAAGGGCCAGC
>CAYGSN010000025.1:0-5324 GCA_964352675.1 uncultured Pseudobdellovibrionaceae bacterium | reverse complement strand
CAGCAAGACAGGCAGCAATCCTCACGCGGGCGTGATGATGATAATGAAATGGAGCTATAAGCATGGCCAAAACCAAACGGGTACAAAAGACAGTTTATTTTGATGCAGAAGTCTGGGAGGCATTGGAAAAGCAGATGAAAGTCTCTCATAATCCTAATGTTTCTGCGATTGTGAATGACGGCCTTCGCTATGCGATGTTTCCTGAACACCGTAATGACCGTGATGCTGATCTGGTGAAGCTTTATAATCAGTTCTCGGCCTCTTTAGCCATGCACCGGAAGAAAACAGCGCGTGATCTGGCCTTCATGCAAGAGCTGATCTTGAAATTTAGCCATGAGTTTTTTATGCACCATCCTTCCATTCCAGAAGACAGTAAAGCTCCGCGAGAAGCGGAGGCCAATGCACGGCTTGATGCCTTCATGGAAAATATTGTGCGCAATATGTCTGAATTAAAGCCCCTATCGGATCGTGAAGAGGTCTAATTCATGGCATATAGACGCGTCGGCAATGATTTTATGGATGAAGAGGAATATGAATTCCACGCGATCGGCGTGTGGAGTTTCTGGGTCTTTATCGCTGCTGCGCTCTTCACCGGCTACAATATTCAGGAGTTTATTCCAGACGAGTGGCCAAAATGGGCGCGGTTTGCCTCGACCATTATTCCGGCAGTCATTGTTGGCGGTATTTTAGGCGCTCTTGGGATATTTATCCGTATCGCATTTTTCTTTGTCCTGACATGGGGCGTGATTGGTCTAGTGCTGTATTGGATTTGGCAGAGTATTTAGTAACTTAATGGACTTTTAAAGCGAATAATGTATTATGAGCTTTATGCGCAGAATAATGCTTGGATTTATGACGCTTTTGATGCTCACGCCTGTTTTGACGTGTGTTATGGCGTTTTGTCCGATGCAATCTGCTCAGGCTGCGGAGCCGATACCCTGTCATCAAAGCGAAGAAGCTCAAAAGGATGGACAGAAAAGTGGTCCAATGTTCGCTCTGGATTGCATGGGCGTTGATTTGTTTCAATCAGGTATCCCAGCCGATTTAGTGCAACCTGATTTGTCCGTTGATCATATTGATTTCGTATGGGCAGATATAACACCGCACTATGATTTCCTTTCGGCGTCCGGTCATTTTATTCGTGGACCGCCTTTTGACGATAGTCCGCCCCATCTCAATAATCACGATCTTTATTTGACAACGCAGCGTCTGCGTATCTAACCACGCTCTTTTCTTGACGGTTTTTTCACGCCTTATAAGAAAGGAGCTTTAGCTATGCGTGTTTTATTTTTTACCTTAATTTTGTTTGCCTTCCTGCCGGGAGCTATGGCGGCTGAAAACAGCTCTTCTGTCGCACAAAGCGAGGCACCGGCACACACCCATCATTGTCCGATGCATCCTGAAGAAACAGGAATGGAGGGCGATAACTGCCCAATCTGCGGGATGCATCTTGTTCCCATGGAAGATAAAGCCATGGATATGGATACCGAGCAAAGTCATGACAATCACGATCATGAAATGCATTCGCCCACTCCATCTGCAAAGGATGCCGATGGCAAGCAGGTTTATATCTGCCCGATGCACCCGCATATTACAGGAGAAGACGGAGATAACTGTCCTATTTGCGGGATGAATCTGGTGCCAAAAGATGATGGTGCCGTATCTCATGAAGGACATGAAGACAAGCCGGAAGGCGCTTTTTTGATTGACCCTTCCTATATTCAGACGCTGGGGGTGAAAACCTCCGGCGTTAGCCATCATGAATTTGGAAAAAGCATTCGCGCTTTTGGTAAGATCACGCCCAGCACAAGGCTGGAATATGCGGTGGATGTACGCACCAAAGGCTGGATTGTTGATCTGGCCGTTGATGCTGTGGGGGACACAGTCAAAAAAGGTGATCTACTTTTCACCTATTACAGCCCGGATTTAATGAACGCCCAGTCAGATTTTTTGATTGGGTCGCGCGTAGGAAATGCCGCGCAAAGACTGCGCCTTTACGGCATGGACGATAAAGCCATCGCAGAATTAAAAGAGCGTGGTAAATTTTTTGAAGAAACACCGTTTTACGCACATGAAGATGGCACGGTTACAATGCTGAACGTGCGTAAAGGCGGACACGTGAATGAAGGCGGAAATGTATTAAAATTACAGGATTTTTCCAAAGTGTGGATCAATGCGGATGTCCCGCTGCGTGATGTTCAGTTTTTAGAAGTTGGCACCCCCGCAAAGATTACTGTTTCCGAAACAGGTAAAAAAAATGAAGCGCTAGTTGATTTCATTCACCCTGTTAATGACCCGAAAAATCGTACCGTCACCGTACGTCTTGTGCTCGATAATCCGAATGGCTCTTTAAAGCCTGATACCTATGTTGATGTTGCTTTTAGTGCCGACACGCAATCTCGATTGGCTGTGCCGAGCGAAGCTGTGCTTTACAGCAAAATGGGTGCATATGTAATTGAAGATGCCGGAGACGGCTATTTCCGTCCTGTCATGGTGGAAACGGGGATTACATCGCAAGGCCTGACAGAAATTACAAGCGGCCTATCCCACGGACAGAGTATCGTTACATCCGGTCAGTTTATGCTGGATGCGGAAAGCAACCTTAAAGGCGGCATGGCGGCGATGGGGCATGACCATGGCGGTGAACAAATGGAAGGCATGACAAGCCAGCCAACATCGCAAGATGGAGGCCAGAGCCATGTCCACTAATCAAGATCATATGCACGACCCATCCAAAAGCTTTGCGGCCAAAATTATAGACTGGTCGGTGGCAAATCAGTTTTTTGTCATGCTGGGCGCGCTGGTATTGTTGGCGGCAGGGATTGTCTCCATAACCAAGATTCCTCTGGATGCTATTCCTGATTTATCCGATACGCAGGTGATTATCCGCACGGACTTTCCCGGACAGGCACCGCAGGTAATTGAAGATCAGATCACCTACCCCCTTTCCACGCAGATGCTCTCCTTGCCAAAAACTAAAATCGTACGCGGTTTTTCGATGTTTGGTACATCCTTTGTCTATATCATTTTTGAAGATAACGTCGATATGTATTGGGCGCGCAGCCGGACGCTGGAATATCTCTCGCAGGCGCGCGGCATGTTGCCGGACGGCGTGGAGCCGGAACTAGGGCCGGATGCAACAGGCGTGGGCTGGGTCTTTCAATATGCACTGTTTGATAAAACAGGCCAGCATGATCTGGCGAAGTTGCGGTCTTTGCAGGATTGGTTTGTACGTTTTGAGTTGGCCACCATTGACGGTGTCGCCGAAGTCGCCAGTGTTGGCGGGTTTGTGAAAGAATATCAGGTGCTGGTCGATCCGAATAAGTTACGCGCCTATGACATTCCGCTGCAAATGGTGATCGAGGCTGTGCGCTCATCCAATCAGGAAACTGGTGGGCGCACCTTGGAAATGGCGGAAACGGAGTATTTAATCCGCTCGTTCGGCTATGTGAACAAGCCCCAAGACCTCGCGCAAGCCGTATTAAAAAGCATGGACGGTACACCGATCACAGTGGGTGATGTTGCCCGAGTTGTCGAAGGCCCTGCAATCAGGCGGGGTATTACCGAGCTGAACGGCGAAGGTGAAGCGGTCGGCGGCATTGTTGTGATGCGCCCTGGTGCCAATGCACTGGATGTCATTCATAATGTCAAAGAGCGGCTAGAAAGCGTAAAACAAGGGTTGCCGCAGGGTGTTGAGTTAAAAATCGTCTATGACCGCAGTGAATTGATTGAAGGTTCGGTTGATTATCTCAAGGACAAGCTGATTGAAGAAAGCCTGATGGTGGCGCTGATTGCCTTTCTTTTTCTGCTCCATGCCCGCAGTGCTTTGGTTGCCATTATTACGATCCCGCTTGGGATTTTAGCAGCGTTCATCATCATGAATGCGCAAGGCATTACAGCCAATATCATGTCGCTCGGCGGAATAGCCATTGCCATCGGCGCGATGGTGGATGCGTCTATTGTTATGGTGGAGAACGCGCATAGAAAGCTCTCCGACATGGCGCCAGATGCCGATAAGGGGGATAAACAAAAAGCACTAATTCATGCGGCCAAGGAAGTCGGACCGGGGCTGTTTTTCTCTCTCCTGATTATCACTGTGTCATTCTTTCCTGTTTTTGCCTTAACGGGTCAATCAGAACGCATGTTCACGCCGCTGGCCTTTACCAAAACCTATGCCATGGCGGCAGCTGCACTCTTATCGGTGACGGTGGTACCGGTGCTGATGCTCTGGTTGATACGCGGTAAAATCCGGCGCGAAGATGAAAACCCGATCAACCGCTTTTTCATTGCGCTGTACCGCCCGTTCCTGAACGCCGCTTTGAAATGGCGTAAAACCACGATGGCGCTGGCCGTTATCGCTTTGATTAGCACGGCGCTTCCGGCCTCGCGTCTGGGCAGTGAATTCATGCCGCCGCTTTATGAAGGCGGGCTGCTTTATATGCCGATGACCTTGCCCGGTGTCTCGCCTGCCAAAGTACGTGAAATATTACAGGTTACAAACCGCCAGTTAATGGAAGTGCCGGAAATCGAGCAGGTCTTTGCCAAAGCCGGGCGTGCCAATACCGCCACAGACCCTGCGCCGCTGGCCATGATCGAAACGTGGATTGAACTCAAACCCCGCGATCAATGGCGCGAGGGCATGACACCGCAAAAGCTAATTACAGACCTTAATATGAGAGTTGGTCTGCCGGGGATGATGGATAGCTGGGGCTACCCGATTAAAATACGGCTTGATATGCTTACCACAGGTATTCGTACGCCCATCGGGATTAAGATTGCCGGATCGGATTTACAGGAAATCGACAGGATTGCAAAGGACGTTGAAGCGCGCGCCAAGGAGGTATCAGGCACGCGCAGCGCCATTGCCGACCGCGTTGTTGGCGGAAAATATATAGAGATCATTCCTGACCGCCGCGAACTTGCCCGCTACGGCATTGCGCTAAAAACCGTGCAGCAAGTTATTCAAACGGCACTGGGCGGCATGCAGCTCGATGAAGCGGTGGAAGGGCGAGAGCGTTACCCCATTATGCTACGCTATGATCGACCGTTTCGAGAGCACATAACGGATCTGGACAATATTCTGGTGAGCACGCCAAATGGTGTGCACATTCCTCTGGCCGATCTTGCCGATATCCGCATCGCCGAAGGACCGTCGATGATTAAGTCTGAAGACGCGCGTCTGAATGGCTGGGTATTTGTCGATATTGAGGATCGGGATATTGGTTCTTATATTGCGGATCTGAAAGAGGCTTTGAAAACTCTTGAATTGCCCGCAGGCTATAGCCTGAAACTCTCCGGCCAATTTGAGCAGATGCAAGAGGCTA
>CAYGSN010000024.1:0-28864 GCA_964352675.1 uncultured Pseudobdellovibrionaceae bacterium | reverse complement strand
AAATCTTACAAAAATTCCCCCAAGAAGCCAGGCACACAGCACAAGCGTTCTAAAAAACCACCACGCAAGCGCAGATAAGCTTGACATTTTTCTTGGAATGCCGCATAAAGCGCATCGAATTCGATTTTTTTTAAGGAGTGAATAGAAATGGCCAAAGGTTCAACCGTTAAGGTCCGTCTGGAAAGCGAAGCGGAAACAGGATTCCGCTATTACGCACAGCGCAGCACACGCGCGGAATACAAGATCCGCAAAAAGAAATACGACCCCTGGGCCCTGAATGCCGAAACAGGCAAAAAAGGCATGCATGTGTGGTTTGTTGAGAAGAAAATGCCGCCAAGCAAGAAAAACTAGGCTCTATAACGCCAAGAGTACAAAAGCGCCCGTTGAGGCGCTTTTTTTATTCCGCGAGCTTGCGTTCCTGTTCCAGATAATCTTCAGGTTTTAAAACGCCAACCCCTTCAAAGACTGTACAATTGCGACCCTCTTCCTTGGCCTGATAAAGACATTTATCAGCCCGGCTCAAAACCTCGTGAGTGGTTGTTTCCTCTGGCAGGATAAACGCCCCGCCGATCGACGTGGTTATGCTCAGCTCCCCGCCCGCAACCGAACAGGAAAACGGCTCATCGGCAATCGAAGCGCGCAGGCGTTCGGCCACCATATGCGCCCGCTCCTCGGACACATCCGGCAGAATAACCACGAACTCCTCCCCGCCTAGACGGGCGACAAGATCAAAGCTCCGCAACTTGTCGCTGAGCCGGTCGGCGAAGAGCTTCAAAATCTCATCTCCAACATTATGGCCGTGGGTATCATTCACCAATTTAAAATGGTCGATATCAAGAATAAGAACTGCCAGCGCCTTCTGGCTGTCCTTGTTTTTCAGCAGCAGCTTCTCCAGGTGGACATCCAGATAACGGCGGTTATACAAACCCGTCAAACTGTCGGTCAGCGCCATAGACAGGCTGATCTCATAAGTTGAACGCAGGCGTTCCTGAAACCTCTTGCGCCGGATTTGCGTGCGCACACGCGCCACCAATTCGTTCCGGTCCACAGGGCGCAAGATATAATCATGCGCGCCGATTTCCAGACCGTGCGCAACACGTGGCAGATCCTCTTCATTCGCAACCATCAAAATCGGGACAGAGCGCGTGCGTTCATTCGATTTGAGATGCGACACCAGCCGCAAGCCGTCTTCCGCTGCCAGATTTAGGCTAATCGTGATCAGGTCAAAATCATGCTGGGTGGTCAGGGCCATGGCGTCCGCGCCAGTATTGGTCGCAATGATCTGGTCATGATCCTGCGCCAGCGTATCTTCGATCTTTCGCTGCTCGAAATCCTTGTCCTCAACAATCAGAACCTTAGCTTTGACCGCAGATTCATTCATAAAATTGCTGGATTCATCAACGACACCCAGCTGATTGGCCGTATTTTCCCGGACTCGCCATTCATCCAGCGCCATTTTCAGACGCACCAGCGAGCGCACCCGCGCCATCAGGGCGATATCATTGATCGGCTTGCTCAGGAAGTCATCAGCCCCGGCCTGCAACCCGCGCACCTTGTCCTCACTGTCAGTCAGAGCCGTGACCATCACCACGGGAATATGCGCCAGATCCTTATTCTCTTTGATTCTTTTACAAACCTCGAACCCGTCCATCCCCGGCATCATCACATCCAGCAGAACCAAATCAGGGCTTTCGGCCGCAACTTTCTCCAGCGCCTCGGCACCGCTGGTGGCGGTCAGGACATCATAATACTCGCTGGTCAGCTTGGCCTCCAGGAGCTTCACATTCGGCAAAATATCATCGACAACCAAAACGCGCGCTGACATGCTTGTTTCCTTCTCAGGTCCTTATGCCTGTTCTTTTTCCTGCGAGGTGCCCGCTGTCGGTCCGAGATAACTCTCGATCACCTCCAAAAAGCGACCCACGGAGATAGGCTTGGATATATAATCCTCGCAGCCGCCCTCACGGATTTTCTGCTCATCGCCTTTCATGGCAAAGGCTGTAACCGCAACCACAGGAATATGGGCCAGCTCTTCATCGGCCTTTAGCCATTTGGTGACATCCAGACCGGACACTTCGGGGAGCTGGATATCCATCAGGATCAAATCGGGTTTATGCTCGCGCGCCAGATCCAGAACCTCGCGCCCATCCATAGTTTGAATCGTCGATATCCCGTGGGCGTCGAGCAAATCATGAAACAGTTTCATATTCAGCGCGTTATCTTCCACAATCAATACAGTTTTACTCATTGTTACTCCACCTATTCCCGTTATTTTGCCGTTTCGCTTTTGCAGGTCGATTCCATTTTTTCCAGCGCCACCAGCTTCTGCGTCACGCTAAAATCATCGTATTCGATAAACATATCACTTATGACACCATTGTCATGAAAAACCAGGTCCATTTCGTAATCGGACGAAGCCTCCTCGCGACTCAGCGGAAAATATGCCAATCGTACATTCCAAGCTGGCGTATTGATCAGCGAGGCATCCAGATCTTCCGAGGGAGTCATCTTTGCCATCACATTCACCGGTTTGCCGATAAAGGCGTTCACCTCCACCGGGCCTTCGGCATCACTGCCGTCAAAGATGGTGGCTGTAAAGAATTTCTGTTTGTTGCGAACAGCTTCGAGAACTTTCAACGTGTGCCCCATGGGAAAGAGAGACCCCGCAGCCAGATCAAACTCCAGCCCCTTGGGCAAACGGTAAACCGCCTCTCCGGCTCCATCCTTGCCGATTTCGGCATTTCCGCGCAATTCCTCAAATAATATGCCGTCACGCTTGCGCTGGGAGGTGAAATTCAGGGTTTTGCCATCAAAACTCTCCACTGTAGAGAAATCGCTTGTGACCTGTAGAGGCGGGCTGTCGGCATATTCATAGAAAAGATTAAAACGGTGATTGGATATCCATGCATCGCAGGACGGCTGCCATTCATAGAGCATCTGTCCGCTGATATTCACCACTTGTGAACCGCTCTTCTTCCCGGCAAGCTGGATATCGTACAAAGCCTTATGTGGGACGAGCCTTGTCTCCCGCATCTGCGGGGCAGCTTCGACGGCATCCACGCCCTCGGCCCGCAAAACCGGCCAAAGCGCCCCCAGCGCAGCAACCGCCAACACGCTCACAAAAACGGTTTTGAGCGTAAAAATGCGTGTAAAAAACCCTGAAGACAATGCGTTATTCCATTCAAATTTCTAATGATTTCCAGCAACTTCCATCATACCGCAAAGCAGCATCGTGGCAAAGGGACAAACGCATTATTTCGGGAATTAAAGCCCGCAGCAGGCAAACCCTGCCCGGTCTGCCCGGCAAAATCCACCAAGGTTTTCATATTTTTCCTACTGTGACATATCGCCCCCTGCAAAGAATATGAGGTAACATATTGCATTTAAATAAAAATAAGGCGTTTTAAAACTGGCATGCCATTCGCATTAATAATCCCTAACAGCAACCAATAAAAAGATTACCGGGTAGACAAAAATGACGTCAGATATTTTCCAAGGCAAAAAGATGTTTCCTGACAGCCTTCATGTGTTCAGGGATATACATGAAAACGAGAGTGAGAAAAACCGTCTGGCATTGACCCGTGACGAGGATTTCATCAACGGCTATCAGGATGTTTTCGACATGATGGCCAAATTTGATCAGGAAAAACCTCTCGACAAAGCCATGCTCAAGCGCAGCATGAACGCCACGATAGAGCTTCTCAAAAAAGCCCAAATCAATATGCGAACCGCCCATGACCGGCTGGAAAACCAATACAACCGCATTCAGAACCTTGAAAAACTCGGCACCGTTGACGAGCTAACCGGCCTAAGCAACCTTCGGGGGCTGGAAGGGTCGTTGGAGCGTGAAATTGCTAAAATTGAGCGCGGTTATCACGCGGGCGGCCTCATGTTGACACTGGAAATTGAAAACCTGAAAAACCTGAATGAGCGCTACGGCCTATCTGCTGCAGGGGCTTGCCTGAAGCTGGTCGCACGGCATCTGCGTCATGAAATGCGCGCCACCGACGTGGCGGCGAGAATTGATGCCGATGTCTTTGCCATTATGTTTTCGAATGCAAAATCTGACGACGTGCTGAGCCGGGCACAAGCCCTGTCGCTGCGCCTCAACAACCTTTCCCTGATCTGGAGCGGACAGGAAATTCAAATCAATGTTTCCGTCAGTCTCAAGGCTTTTGACGGCACAAGCAGAGCCAAAAACATTCTCGGAATATGAGGAGAAAAGAACAAAACGAATTAAAATTATTTCCCACGCCTGCCGCCCCCCTGACCGTGAACCCAACCCCACTGGCAGGCGAAACCCAAAGCCCGGCTCTTGCTCTTCCTCCAATCAGCAAAGCCGGGCTTATTTTTTAGGAACTCTGCCAAACTTGCAGGTGTTTGCCGTTATTGGTTAGGCTTAAATTATACAAAGGAAGAGAGGACCCTATGATGCGGCTTTTGATGATCGGCCTGTGTTTATTCATTTTCACTGCCGGCGATGCGGCAGCCCAATACGTTAAACCGTCGCCTTCCAAGGGCAAAGTGGAAGATTATGTACTCCAGCATGCCAGAAACATTGCGGGAAAATGTGGGCCGAGTTTTTGGGAAGAGCAACCCTGCATTAAAGCTTTGTCCGAATCCAACCTGGTTCTGGCCGCCAACTATGCGGAAAAACTTGACACCAGCGGCAAGAAAGAGGCATCGCGAAAAATTATCAATGAATGTGCGGCCTCAACGGCAGGGCGGGAAATAGAGGTGCCGACCTACGCGATCGTGAGTGCCTTTACGACATGCTCGAATACAATCTTTGATGTATCGGAAGAAACGGGGATTAAGCCCGATCTATCGCATTATCAGCTTCTGGTCTATCCGACATTATGCCTGAGCAAAGATGCACGCTGTGCGGCATTTGAAAGCCAGATGGGGCAGTATCGTTAAGGCTAAGCTGCCTCTTCAGACGCTTTGGGCTTCGGCAAGTTGAGCTTCAAATGTAAATCCTTGAGCTGCTCCTCCTTCACCGGGGATGGGGCGGCCATCATCGCGTCCTCGTACTGGCCGTTCATCACAAAGGCGTAAACCTCGCGCAAATTCGGCTCATCGGCCAGCAGCATTATGATGCGGTCCACACCGAACGCCAGCCCGCCATGCGGCGGCGCGCCATAGCGCATGGCATTAAGCATCCCGCCAAATTCCTTTTCCAGCACATCCTTGCCGTATCCGGCAAGAGCGAAGGCTTTTTCCATGATCTCCGGCTTGTGGTTTCGGATCGCGCCACTGGCCAGCTCAAATCCGTTACAGACGCAATCATACTGGAAGGCATAAATCTCCTGCGGGTCTTTGTTTTCCAGCGCATCCATCCCACCCTGCGGCATAGAGAACGGATTGTGAGAGAAATCAATTTTTCCGGCATCGGTCAGCTCATACATCGGGAAATCAACCACCCAGCAGAATTTGTAAACGCCCTGCTCCCGCACCGCCTTGTGCCCCTCCGGCAATGCATCGCAGATCGCATCGCGCGCTTTGCCAGCGAATTTTGCCGCCTCTTTTTCCTGGTTACAAACGAAGAAGATCGCATCACCCTCCTCGATCCCGGCAATCTCTTTGATCATACCCTGCGCGGTTTCAGGAATAAATTTGGCAATAGGCCCTGCGCCTTCGCCGTCTTTGAACAGCACATAGCCCAAGCCCGGCGCGCCTTCGCCTTGCGCCCAGCCATTGAGCTTATCAAAGAAGCTACGGGGTTGATCGGCAACGGCTGGCGCTTTAATCGCACGCACAACGCCGCCTTTTTCAATCACGCCCTTGAACGCCTTGAACTCCACATCATCGCGCGCGAAGACTTCGGTGACATCCACAATTTCCAGCGGATTGCGCAGATCCGGCTTGTCCGAGCCATATTTGAGCATGGCATCTTCGTAGCGCAGATCGGCCAGCCATTCAACTTTGCGTTGCTCTCCCGTGAAATCGGCAAACTCATTAAAGATGCCTTCGATCACCGGGCGGATGGTGTTATGCACATCATCCTGCGTCACGAAGCTCATCTCGACATCGAGCTGGTAAAATTCGGCGAGGCGGTCTGCGCGACCGTCCTCATCACGGAAACACGGTGCAATTTGGAAATACCTATCAAAACCACTCATCATGAGAAGCTGTTTGAATTGCTGCGGCGCTTGGGGCAGCGCGTAGAATTTACCGGGGTGTAAACGGGACGGCACGAGATAATCGCGCGCGCCTTCTGGCGAGCTAGCCGTTAAGATCGGCGTTTGGAATTCCTGAAAATCCTGCTCATACATACGGGTGCGCATGGAGCGAATAACATTGTTGCGCAGGCGGATATTGCGCTGCATCTTCTGACGGCGTAGATCGAGATAGCGGTATTTGAGACGGATATCCTCGCCGGCTCCGTCGTCCTCGGCCACCTGAAACGGGATCACATCAGCGGCGGATTGCAGGGTCGCCACATCGATATAAACCTCAACCTCGCCGGTCTGCATCTTCGCATTGATCGTTTCAGGTGTACGGGCCTTGACCTTGCCCTCCACCGTAATCACGCTCTCATTACGCCATTTACTGACCGTCTCCAGCAGTGGCGAGCCCTCATCCACCACACATTGCGTAAGGCCATAAGTATCGCGCAGATCAATGAACAGCACCCCGCCATGGTCGCGTACCCGGTCAATCCAGCCGGACAGGCGGACGGTTTCCCCGACATTCTCTTTGCGGAGCTCATTACATTTATGGGTGCGATATTGGTGCATATTTGTGTTCCTTTGTTTTCTGACAAGCTTTTTATCAGGAAGACCGCTGGTGTTAAAGTGTTTTTTCTCCTTTGCGCTTCCCCGCCTTCCTGTTAAAACATCTCTCATGCCCTTAATTGAAAACCAAAAAAAGCTCGATGATTTCTGCGCCTCGCTTAAAGGTGCGCCCTTTATCACCATCGACACCGAGTTCCTGCGCGAGAAAACATACTACCCCAAACTCTGCCTGATACAGATGAGCGGCCCGGATAAAGAGGCCAAAGCGATCGACCCGCTGAATACCGGCCTTGACCTTTCCCCGGTTTACGACCTTCTTTTCGACGAAACCATTCTAAAAATCTTTCATGCCGGACGGCAGGATCTTGAAATTTTCTTCAAAGAAACCGGGAAGGTTGTCGGGCCGTTTTTCGACACCCAGATCGCCGCCATGGTCTGTGGCTACGGCGATTCCGTGGGCTATCAGGGGTTGGTGCAAAACCTGACCGGTGCGCAAATGGACAAATCATCGCAATACACCAATTGGGCACAGCGCCCCTTGAGCGAAAAACAAATCAATTATGCGCTGGGGGATGTTACGCATCTGGTGGATATATACCTGAAGCTTGCCGAGGAGCTGGATGCGCGCGGGCGCACCGAATGGGTGTTCCAGGAAGAGGAGATTCTGGGTGATCCGGCGACGTATGAAAATGATCCTTACAAAGCTTGGGAACGCATTAAAATCCGCTCCGCACGGCCGAAAAACCTTGCCGTACTCCGGGCCGTTTCCGCCTGGCGCGAAGAACGGGCACAGGATAAAGACCTGCCCAAAACCTGGATCATGCGCGATGAAACGCTGGCCGACATCGCCTCCCAGATTCCTCAAAATGTTGAACAGCTCAAGAAGATCCGCAATATGTCGGCGGATATGGCCGCGGGGCATGTCGGAAAAACCATTCTGTCCCTCATCAAACAAACGCTGGAATCAGATAAAAAAGACTGGCCACAGCCGGAAAAAAAGAGGACCCTTCACTCCTCGGCTGCCGCCACCGCAGATATACTGCGCATGCTGCTTAAGGTGCAATGCCTGCGCAACGACGTGGCGACAAAGCTGGTGGCTTCGAAAGAAGACATCGAGCAGCTTGCTATGGAGGACAAGCCCGATATCCCCGCCATGCGCGGCTGGCGTTATGAGGTGTTCGGCAAGGATGCGCTGGCCCTGAAAAACGGAGATTTGGCAATCGGGCTGAAAGGGAATAAAATCAGTAAGTTTAAAATTTCAAAAAATTCGCAAACATTGTAGATAAAGACCGGCTGCAGACAATGAAAAAACTTTTTCTTCTCCGCCATGCTCAGGCTCTGCCGACCGAGGTTGGCGCCACCGACAAAGAGCGCAGGCTCAGCCCCAAGGGCGCGGGAGACGCCCAGGCGTTGGGCAGCGCCATGCTGCACAGGCATTATATACCGGATATCATTTATTGCTCGGCCGCCACGCGCACGCGCCAGACGATGGAAAACCTGCTGGAGGGCATGGGAGGGCCGGAAATCGAAACACATCTGCTTGATACCTTGTATGATGCCGGGCGGGCAGAAGTCCTGAACCTTGTTCAGGAAACGGACAACAGAAACGGCAATATCCTGGTGATCGGCCACAACCCGACCATCTATGAACTCAGCGTTACGCTGGCCGTTGACGGCGCCCCGGCATTGCTGAAAACCCTGATGGAGGGTTTCAGGCCCGCAACAATGGCCGTCTTGGAATGTCCGGCGGGAGAATGGAATTTCTTCCAACCCGGAAAAAATATGCTCATTGATCTTCTGGCGTCCCGCGATTACAACGCGGCCTAGTCACTTTGCATTTCCGCCAGAACCCGGCGCATGAGGGGAATCGAGATACTGCGCTTTTCCGACAGGGCCAGACGGTCGGCCCGCTCGACGATATCACGCGCGGCGGCAAAGGAACGCTCCATCCGCGGCAGCATATAATGGATAACCTCCGCGCTCACCTGCAACTGGCGGTCATGGAACAGCTTCACAAAAATAGAGGCGAGCAAATCATCATCCGGCGTATGAATACTGGCCACCGGCGCGGCGCGGAAACGCGATGCCAGATCGGCGATTTTAAAATCCACCTCCGACGGCGTCATGCGCATAGTCAGCAGCATGCTGCGCTTTTCTTCCTTTAGGATGTTATAAAGATGGAACAAGGTGCGCTCGGCCTCTTGCTCACCCAACCAGAGATCCAGCCCGTCAAACAACAGATGTTTGCCGGCCTGCGCGATTTGTTCCGCGCTCCGAGAGAGCAGCATTTCCGGCCGAATGGCTTCGGCCTTGGCTCTCTCGCGCCACACCGCAGCAAGGTGGGATTTTCCGGAGGCTGCCGGACCGTTAATCACCAGAACCGGCGCGGGCCAGTCCGGCCAGCGGTCCAGCCAGGCAACCGCACCCACATTGGATGGACCGATCAGAAAATCTTCCCGCCCCATGGCCGAACGGCTGCCGAGGTCGAGCGGGATTTGCCGCATCGGTTTGCTCTCTGTCTGCGCACTCATGGTTTCCCCTTCTTCGCAGGAGATGCTTGTGCTTTAGATTTTTTGCCCTTGTAATACTCACTTTGCTTGTATTTATGAATCGCAAAAGCCGCCAGCACACTGACCACCGCAGCGACCGGCACAGCCAGCAGCATCCCCAGAATACCGAACACAGACCCGCCCGCGATCAGGGCAAAGAAAATCCATAGAGGGTGCAGCCCGACACTGTTGCCGACAATCTTGGGGGTGAGAAAATTGCCCTCCATCAATTGTCCGGCTATAAAAACCCCGGCGATCATGGCCGTATACCCAAGCTCCCCGCTTTGGAACCAAGCCACGCCCGTCCCGACCAGAAGCCCGGCGGTGGAGCCAACCAGAGGAATAACATTTAAAATCCCGGCACCCAGGCCGATCAGGAAGCCGTATTTCAGTCCCATCAGGGACAACGTAACTGCATACACAATTCCAAGGATCGCCGCGACACTGATTTGCCCACGTACAAAACCAGAGAGTTTTTTATCGATTTCTTTTAGCATGTCCATAATCGTCTTCTCGCTTTCCCGCGGTAATAAATCAACCACCCAATTCGAAATGCGCGGCCATTCCTTTAATACAAAAAAAGCGGCCACCGGGGCAATCACCATCAAGGACAGGAAATTGGCAAAGGCCGCACCGCCAGCGACCAACCCTCCCAGGACATAATTGGCTACATTGATCGCCGAATCCGAATTGCCACTAAGCAGGGATTTCAAGTCAAAGGAGTCGGGATTTTCGACTTTTTGGCCAAGAATAGCCAAAAAGTTTTTTGTCCAGGGATCGATGAAGGAGAGGAACCGCTCCCAATATTGGGGCATATTTTTGGACAGATCCTGCAACTCGGAATACGCCACAGGCGCCAAGGCCGCCAGAATTCCGCCGACAACAATAATAAAAGCCACCAGGATCAACAACGCAGAAACGCTGCGTGAAATCCGCCAGCGCCCCAACAAATTAACCGCAGGATTGAGCAGATACGCCACCGCAAAGCCAACGACAAAGGGCAATAGAGCAGATTTAAAGACAGCAATAAACACGAAAAGCAACGCGCAAAAACCACCCCAGAACAAAAGGCGACGGGATGAATACTCTCTTCTTTCAGTGGTGTTTTCTATCATAAATTCAAATATTTGTGATTAAAATTGATTAGAGTACGGACTGGACTGGCGCGGCGTATATTGCGGCCGGGTATAGCCCGAGCCGGGTGCAGGCCGGACCGGCACACCCGCCGCCGAAGCCGGGGCAGAGCTGCTGCGGTCATATTTGCGCAAGGACAGTTCATAGACCAGCGGCTGGCCGCTATTGACCGGCTCCTGCCGCCCCCATCCGGTATAAGAAGAGCCGTTGTCAAAAGCAGGAGCACTTATATTCGGCTCGCTGAGAATAAAATTCGCCTGCTGCAACGCCAAACGCAACCGCCGCTCATCGCCCTGAAAAACGAGGTCCAACTCGGCCTCATACGGATTAAGGGACTTAATCTCCATTTCCTCAATCCCGTATACACGGCCCAGCGCCTGCTGCGTTTCCGACCATTCCTGCAGGGATGCGTATTTGACCTTCACCTGCAAACGGCCCCTCTGGCCTTCACGCACAAGCGTCTTCGCCTTCCAGTCGCGCTGCAATTCCCGCTGAACCCGCGCTACGGCCTTATCAAAAAAAGCCGCGCGCGTATCGCCATTGCCGGCCTGCACAACAATCTGCTGGGTCAGTTCCGGGCGCGCCCGGTCCGTACGGTAAATATTGATACTGAGCGCGCCGTTGACAGGAGCATCCGGCGGCGAATCCGCCGAAAGAGCCACATCCGGTACTGCAATCGCCAACACGGCCTCCCCGGCCTGATAGCGGTTCACCAGCCGCGCCAAGCCGCGTTCATCATAAGTCAAGGCTTCATCATCGCCGATATCGCGCACATCCTCCAGATCCCCCAAAGGGACAACCACAGGCACCAGCCCGCCGCGCCCCTCCAGCCGCGACCAGGCCTCCATCCAGGGATTGGAACGCGACCAGAGAATCATCTGCCCGTTATCCTGGTAATAGGGGATAATCAGGTTCGCACGGCTGCCGACATCGGCATATTCCACACCGCTCTGCCCCAAATAGTTTTTAACCTCTTTGTCTTTAAAGCGAAATGTATAGGTACCGATATATTGGACGGCGGAGAGCTTTTCCTTCGTCACCTCGAAATCTTTTACCAGTGAGGATATCGTAGCGGCATCCGGAGGCGTAAAGTTCAAAAACTGATCCTCCGGCAACATCCGTTCAACCAGAATGGAGAAAGCATCAATCTGGGCTTTTTCAAAGGCCTGATCGCGGGCCGCCAGAGCATTTTCTGCCGTGACATCAACTTGCACATCGGAAACCGTAAAGACCGCACTTTGGGCGTAGGCGGGGGCGGAAAGAATAAAAAATCCTGCAATAACAGCGTAAAAGACTGTACGAAAGCCCTGAAAAGTCCTATAGAAATAAGCCATAAACAAATCCTTTTATATGGTGATGACAACGTTATAACGCCAAACGGGAAAGATTCAAAATGAAAGAAAGCGCGTATAAGCAAGCTGGTGTTGATATCGAAGCCGCCGCCGATCTGGTGGAGCGGATCAAACCCCATATCAAGCGCACAAACCGCAGCGGCGTCATGAGCGGCATTGGCGGATTTGGCGCCCTGTTCGACCTGAAGGAAACCGGATACAAAGACCCGGTACTGGTTTCGGCAACCGACGGTGTAGGCACAAAGATTAAGGTCGCTATTGAAATGGACCGCCATGACACGATCGGAATCGACGCGGTTGCGATGTGCGTGAATGATCTGATTGTCCAGGGTGCTGAGCCGCTCTTTTTCCTGGATTACTTCGCCTGCGGGAAGCTGGTCAATGATGTGGCCGAGAAAGTCATTGCGGGTGTGGCGGAAGGCTGTGAGCAGGCCGGATGCGCCCTGATCGGGGGAGAGACGGCCGAAATGCCGGGAATGTATGCGATCGGCGATTACGATCTGGCGGGTTTTACAGTCGGCGCTGTAGAGCGCGAAAATATGATCACGGGGGAGAGCATTGCCGAAGGGGATGTGATCCTCGGCCTGGCCTCCAACGGTTTGCATTCCAACGGGTTTTCACTGGTGCGTAAATTGATCAAATCAAATTCGGACTACACCTATGAGAGCCGCGTGGCATTTGAGGAAGTCCTGAGCCTGGGAGAAATGATTCTGATGCCGACACGGATTTACGTACGCTCGATCCTGGCGGCTCTAAAAATCAAAAGCGAGGACGGCAACTCTGCGATTAAGGGCATGGCCCATATCACTGGCGGCGGCCTGTATGAAAATATTCCGCGCATCCTGCCCGCAAACGCCTCTGCGCACATCGATGCTACCAGCTGGCAGTTGCCGAACATCTTTCGCTGGTTGCGCGAGATCGGAAATGTGGAGGTGCATGACATGGCCACAACATTGAATTGCGGCCTGGGCATGGTTATTGTTTGCAACGCCGGGCAAGAAAGCGCCGTGATTGATTCCCTGCAAGCCAGCGGTGAGACGGTCTTTCAGATCGGACATATTCAAGCCCGCCAGGGCGATGACGCGCCGGTCGTTATCCAGAAAATTGAAAGCGCATGGGTTTAGAAAACACTCATAAAAAGCTGAAACTTGCCGTTTTCATTTCGGGACGCGGTAGTAACCTGCAATCCCTGATTGATGCCTGCGCGGAGCCGCAATTCCCGGCGCAAATCGAGGTGGTCCTGTCCAACAAGACCGGCGTACAGGGGCTGGAACGTGCAGAAAAAGCAGGAATTCCCGCCGAAACCGTTCCACACGGGGATTTTGACAGCAAGGCGGAGTTTGAGGCCGCTATCCTAAAAGTGCTTGAAAACTATAATATCGACCTGATTTGTCTGGCCGGGTTCATGCGTATTCTCTCCAGCGATTTTATTGCGCGGTGGCCGGACAAAATTATCAACATTCATCCTTCCCTGCTTCCTGCCTATAAAGGGCTGGACACGCATGCGCGGGCGCTGGCTGATGGCGCATCAGAGGCGGGCTGCACCATTCACTACGTCATCCCGGAAATGGACAGTGGCGAGATTATCCTGCAAAAATCCATCCCTATTTTAGACGGTGATAACGTGGAAACACTGGCAGAACGGGTTTTGGAGGCTGAACATATTGCCTATCCTGAAGCCCTTTGCATCCTTGCTGAAAAACAACAAAAGACTGGATGAACCCCCGAAAATCCCTTAAAATCATGAGGCTTTAAACCCTATTCATTTTAAGAGACGAGGATAAAAATGGGCAATCACCAGACAGTCGAGCCGGACCCACAAGAGTTAGAGCGCGCAAACAACATGTGGGAATCTTTTACAAAAGTTGGGAAATACAGCATATATGCCACCGTGATCGTTTTGGTGTTGATGGCTCTGGCTTTTATCAGATAGCACTTTTACCCCCCCAAAAAAACCGTGAACAGATATTTTGAAACCGCATTGCGCCTTTACTGTTTTACTTTTCATTCTCGCTCTCTGCCTGGGGGCTGTAAACATCTTGAATCCGGTTCTCGCGCAGGCACAAACCCAGAAAACCGCAAGAGTTGAACTAAACTCAACCCAGCAAAAGATATCGCTTGCCGGGGGGATGTATCTTACACCCGATATAAACGGGCAGCTTAGCTATCAAGCTGTGGTTTCTGGTTACCTGAACAACCAGCGCGGAGAAAAACAGGAGGGATCAACCATTCCCCTGGGCACGCAGGGCCGGGGAGCATGGATCGCCCTTACGGTTTACAACGCCACCACGAACGAGAACTGGGTGCTGGATTTCGGCCACATGGCAGACGGCCGCACGGGCCTGGTGAAAAGCCTCGTGGTTGAGAATTATACAACGCGGCAAACTCTGTTTAACTCCTCCCGCCCTAACGAGGATGCGGGTCAAACGAGCGGGGCCTTGATGGGTGGCCGCGCCCTGCCGCTATCTATCCGCAGCGGCCAAATGGTCATCCTGGCCGTGTATGCCCTGCCGGAGGCCGGATTTCCTGTGACTCTCGCCCCGTTCATAAGCGCTCAGGATTATTACTTTCAGGGCCATGCGGGACATGATATTTTTTCTGCAGTGATCGGCATAGCCCTGCTCCTCCTGTCGGGGTTTTTCATTGCGATTGCGGTCATCAACAAAGACGCCTGGCATGGCGTTTATGCGGTGTTTTTCGCTCTTAATCTGATTTTCTACTGGGCGCTGGAGAACAGCTTCGTGCAGATTTATGCTCTGCAGGGGGAAGTCCTGGGAGGACTTATTTTATTTATCGCGCTAACAGGTCTTTACGCCGCAGATTTGTTCCTGCGCACGGGATCAGATTCCTACGGGAGAAACACCGCTCTCTCCGCCTTGGGCGCGCTGGCGATCGCCTGCACCATTTTAAACTTTGCGCTGTTTGATTCCGATACGGCGCTGAAACCCGCGCTTTTGTTCGTGCCTATGGCGCTAAGCATGGCGTTTATCGCTTTCCTTAGCCTCTTTCACAAGCAGGAAACGCGGCGCCCCTATTACATTTTTTCCGCGGGATGGGCAGTCCTTTTCCTGGGATGGATGATTTCCGGGTTGTGTGGTCCGGCAGCGATACCGGCCTATTGGATCGGCCTTCTGCCCGCCGGAATATGCTTTATCATTGCAGTGCAGGGGCGGATCAAGCTTATGGAGGAGGAGCGTCGCAATATCAAGGCCCGCGAAGACCGCGCCGCGCAATCCATGACGCGTATCCAGAAGTCCAAGGAATCGGCTGACCAGGCCCGGCTTCTGCGTGTAATCGAACGTGAGCGCGAGTTGATGGCCGAACTGCGGGAGCGGGAAATCATGCGCACGGAGGAAATGCGCCGCGCCAAAGACATGGCCGATAAGGCCAACCGCGCAAAATCTGCGTTCCTGGCGGTGGTCTCTCACGAGATCCGCACACCGATGACCGGCATTATGGGGATTGTGCGGCTGTTGAAGGACACAAAGCTCAGCCGCGAGCAGGGCGATTTTATCGGCGCTATTCAGACCTCCGGCGACACGATGATGGCACTCCTGAATGACATCCTGGATTTTGAGAAAATCGAAACGGACAGCATGCAGCTGGAGAGCATAGATTTCGACCTGCCCTCCCTCATGCAAAGCGTGGTGACATTGATGTCCGGCCATGCGGCAGATAAAGGCACAACCCTGAAACTGGAGCGTGCACCGGATGTGCCGCAATATGTGGTTGGCGACCCCACGCGCCTGCGGCAGGTAATATTAAACCTCGTAAGCAACGCTATTAAATTCACTGATAAGGGCACCGTCAGGCTACATCTGCGACTGGAGAAGATGGGCTATAACGACGGTGAAAAACGTAATGAATACGAGATTTATTTCGCCATTGAGGATACCGGTATCGGCATTCCGGAAGAGGCGCAGGAAAACCTGTTCAATCCGTTTGAGCAAGCCGATGAGAGTGTCTCACGCAAATATGGGGGTTCCGGCCTGGGGCTGGCAATTTGTAAGCGCCTGATCACCGCCATGGGCGGAAGCATCGGCCTTAAAAGCCAGGTTGGAAAAGGCTCGACCTTCTTCTTTACACTAAAGCTGCCCGAGGGGCAGGCCGCAAAAGCAACGGAAAGCCCTGATTCTAAACCCCATACGCGCATTAAAGAGACCATTCCCGAAATGAATATCATGGTGGTGGAGGACAACGACATCAACAGGAAGGTTTTGCAGAGCTTCCTGCAAAAAGACGGTCACCATGTGACTGGCTGTGAAAGCGGCGAAAAAGCCCTGATCACCTGCCGGGAAAACCGTTTTGATGTGATCTTCATGGATGTCAACCTGACGGGGATGAGCGGCCTGGAGACAACAGAAAAAATCCGCGGCCTGCCGGGCGAACACAGCCTGAGCACCCCCATCATCGCCATCACAGGAAACCTGAACCAGCGCGATATTGATGCCGCATATGAATCGGGGATGAACGGCTTCATTGCCAAACCGATCGACTACGAAAAGCTGCGCAACACGATTGCTGATGTTTATCACGGCCGCCTGAAAATGCCGGAAGTACTGGCCGACATTGCGCCACTGGCTTATTCCACTCCTGCCCCGCCTTCTGCGCCCGCGCCGATGGAGGAAGAGGCCGGCTTTGAGGGATATAACGAGGAAGAAACGCTTTACGGCCAAGGCAATGCCATTTCACCGATACAGAGCTATCTGGAAAGCATGGAAGAAAACGGTGAAGGCCCGGTTTTCGAAACCAAAAGCTTTGAAGAAATCATCAAGGAAAGCGAGCAGGAAGACGACTATGCCGGGGCCTTAGACACGGATATGGATACGGATAAGAACAAAGCCGGGGACAACATAATCGTCAACACGGCGATGCTGGACAATCTTCTCGGCTCTCTTGGCAAAGAGCAGACAAAAGGGCTGCTGCAGAGCTGTATGGACAAAGCGGATGAAATTCTGGGACTGATTGGAAGCCAGGAAGACACAAACGATCTGCAATCCCTTCAGGACCGCGCTCATGAATTAAAAGGCATGGCCGCGAATTTCGGCATTACCGAACTCAGCATACTGGCCGGACAGATTGAAAAAAATGCCGCGGCGGGCAAAGGCCCTGAATCCTGGGCGGATGCAAAAAAGCTCCCCGATGCGAACCGGAGAGCCAAAGAATTTATCCAGAACTGGCTGGAGCACGGCTAAGCCTTAGCCGACGATTTCGTCATCCTTGAAGAAATAAGCAACCTCGATGTCTGCGTTTTCGAGGCTGTCGGAACCGTGCACGGAATTTTCCCCGATATTCAGGGCGTATTCCTTGCGGATGGTTCCCGCTTCGGCCTCTTCAGGATTTGTCGCGCCCATGACCTCGCGGTTTTTGGCAACGGCGTTTTCACCTTCCAGAACCTGGACGACAACAGGCTCGGAACTCATAAACTCGGTCAATTCACCAAAAAACGGGCGTTCCTTATGCACGGCATAAAATCCTTCAGCTTGCTCCTTGGTCATGTGAATGCGCTTTTGTGCGATGATGCGCAGCCCCGCCTCTTCGAGCTTGGCATTGATCGCGCCTGTCAGGTTGCGGCGCGTGGCATCGGGCTTGATGATTGAAAATGTGCGTTCTGTGGCCATAGTTTCTATCCTTGTAATTATCTCAAAACAAACGTGTTTGCGTTTATAACGGCTAGGCCGGGTTAAGGCAAGGCAGAAATATCTGAAAATAAACTTGACATAAACATTGTGCCGCGCTAGGAAAAAGTGAATTTCAACACCATTAGGCAGAGTATGATGATCAAGACAATTGCTTTAAAAGGAACAGTTATAGGCCTCAAGACCGCGATCACTGTGACTTCGGCCCTGACGGGACGAAACGGCCCGCACCCCGTAATAGTGGATCTTCAGAATTTGGTAGAAGACGCCAAGGTGAGGATCCCTGAAGACCAGAGACCCGAGCCTGCTAAACTCGACACCACGCGCGCTCAGAGAACAATAAAAACGATGCTCAAAGAAATGGGCTTCGAGATGAAACACCCCTCTGATGCTGGTTCCAACACAGAACCGCAGCCATCCAAAACAAGAGAAGCGATTGAAGAGCTTTTGATGGAGCTGTATGAAATCAGTCCAGACAGCTTTGATGCTTTGTACAAGCATCATTTTGAAGTTCAAAAAGCGGTTCAGGATATTCTTTCCGTGCTAAGAACTGGCAGAAAAGCACTAAATAAACTTAAGAGGCTCAGCGCCGCTCAACAGCAAGAGCTGACATCTTCCATGCCTGTGAATGCTCGTTTTTCAACGCGGCTAATCAACGCCAGAAGACACAGCACTTTTTCAGAAGAATACATGCGAGGACGCTATGCTCAAAACGCTTATGCCGAGGGCATTCATCACGCGCCATTTCGCGCTGCCACCCTTTTTCATAATATTGAAGAGGCAGACGCAACCCAAAACCTTTTTGCTATTGCAAGGCGCCTTCCGACACGCAGGAGGTTTCCTCTAACCGATGAGTTAAAATTTCAGATTGTGGTCCCCGATCCAGAACAAGATAAAGCGGAGCACGAAGGTCGCAAGCCACCGCGCCGCACGCCAGCCTTGGCTACGCCGCAACCCAAATCGCCGCAGGAAATTATCTCTTCCGGGAAGGCAACACTTAGAGAAAAGATTGAAGCTGCAAATCAAAAAATTGCCGCTTACCAGGATCAAATCGCTGAAGAAAAAAAGCGCAGAATCAATATCGACGAAGCCTATGAGCTGGCCCCTCTGGACATGGAAGAAAACGAAAAAACATATATGGGCCTGCTCAATAATTTACGTGAGTTGCATAAAACCCACGATGCGCTGGTGGGAAAACTTGCCAAAGACGATCCGCGGCGCCTGTATGCCCAGGACCGGTCAAACCGGATAACAGAGTCACAGCATACGAAAAACGCACCTTTAGAATATCCTGATCTGTCCTCGATAGAAAAACCAGAGGAGCAAAGCAATCAAACAGCAACATCAGATAACAAAGACGATCTTGCCCTTGTCGGGTCTTTCCGCCTCAGCGCAAACCCGGACCACGTTGATGACGAGCTCATTGCATTTGCCCGTGAATTGCAAACCCTGCGCCGGGAGGAGAAAAACCTAGAGGCCGAGCGGGATTACTGCGTTGCAATCAATGAAGCATTAGAGAAACCGCTTAACACCTATCAGGGGGCAAGCAACAAGCTGAGCCACCTGGCAGAAAAAATTGAAGGGCGGATCAAAGCCTATCAAGCAGCGATTTTTCACCTGTCGCTTCCGAACAAGGCAGAGCTTACGGCAGATCCTAAGACAGCCCCGGCAGGCTAAGCTAACCGGCCAAATTCTTTTCAATCGCAGCGACAGCATCATTGGCCGCATCGGCATTCGGGCCGCCAGCCTGCGCCATATCGGGACGGCCGCCGCCGCCCTTGCCACCCAGCGCTTCTGCCCCGATTTTCACCAAATCAACGGCGTTCAGCTTTCCGGTCAGATCATCGGTTACGCACACAACGATAGAGGCTTTGCCGTCATTCGTGGCCACCAGCGCAATCACGCCGGAGCCGATCTGCGCCTTCAGATCATCCGCCATGGGTTTGAGATCCTTGGGCGGGAACCCATCCAACACGCGGCCCGCGAACTTCACCCCGCCGATTTCTTTAATGTCACCGGAAGCCCCGCCCTGCGTTGCCTGTTTACGGCGGGTTTCAGAGATTTTTTTCTCCAGCTGCTTGTTCTGTTTGATGATCGATTCAGGGGTTTGAGGCACAGCATCCTGTTCAGTGCCGCCCAGTGCCTGTAACTCAGCACGGAGCCTTTCATTTTCGCCAGCAAGCCTGTCCAGCTCTTCCTGCTGCGCGGCCTGTTTCCCGGCTTCGTATTCATCGACCCGCGCCCCGGTCACAGCCTCTACCCGGCGCACACCGGCGGATAAAGCGCTCTCGGAAATGATTTTGAATTTCTCGATCTCCCCGGTTTTCTTTACATGCGTCCCGCCACACAGCTCGATAGAGAATTCCTTATTTGCACCTTCGGGCTTTGTGCCCATCACCACCACGCGCACCTCATCATCATATTTTTCTCCAAACAGCGCCATCGCGCCGATCTCCCGCGCATCATCCAACGCCATCAGCCGGGTTTCAACAAGCGTGTCGGCCGCGATTTGTTCATTCACCAGCGCCTCAACCTGCGCGATCTCTTCCGCGCTTATCCCCTGGGGATGGGAAATATCAAACCGCGTACGATCCGCATCCTGCAGCGAGCCTTTCTGCGCCACGTGTTCGCCCAGCACCCGGCGCAGAGCTTCATGCATCAGGTGAGTCACGGAGTGGTTTTGGCGGATGGAGGAACGGCGGGAATGATCGACTGTCATTTTAACGGTTTCCCCAAGCTTAACGCTCCCCCTGTTTAATTTTACATAATGTAAATGTGTGGGGCCGGGTTGTTTTCTGGTGTCCGTGACAGCGAGAGATACGCCTTCAGATGTTTCAGCCTCGCCGCTATCCCCAATCTGTCCACCGCTTTCGGCATAAAAAGGTGTTTGGTTGGGGATGATAATGCCCTCTTCCCCTTCTTTCAGCGCATCAACACGCTTGCCGTCTTTGACAATCGCCTTCACAACCGCTTCAGCGCTCTCGCTGTCATACCCCAGAAACTCGGTCGGCCCGAATTCTTCCAAAATTTCGAACCAGACTTTTTCTGTGGCCGCATCGCCGGATCCGCTCCAGGCCGCGCGGGCTTTTTGTTTTTGCTCCTCCATGGCGGCATCAAACCCGACTATATCCACGCCGATGCCCTGCGCCTTGAGCGCATCTTGCGTCAGGTCCAGCGGAAAACCAAACGTATCATACAGCTTGAACGCCACATCGCCGGCGAGTTTATCGCCTTTACCCAGATTTTCCGTTTCCTCTTCAAGGATTTTCAGGCCACGGTCCAGCGTTTCTTTGAAGCGTTTTTCCTCAGATTCCAGGGTCTTTGTGATCAGAGCTTCGGCCCGGCCCAGTTCGGGATAGGCATCGCCCATTTTCTCTTTTAATACCGGGAAAAGTTTGTATATCAGAGGGTCCTGCGCTCCCAGCAAATGCGCATGACGCATTGCCCGGCGCATAATCCGGCGCAGCACATAGCCTCGGCCTTCATTCGACGGCATCACGCCATCGGCCATCAGGAACGCGGACGCGCGCAAATGATCGGCAATAACCTTATGCGAGGCCGCCTGATCGCCCTCCACATCCACACCGGTGAGATCGGCGACACAATCGCGCAATGCCCGCATGATGTCGATCGCGTAATTGTCGTTCGTGCCCATCAAGGTGGCGGTGATGCGTTCCAGCCCCATGCCGGTATCCACAGATTGCGCGGGCAGATCTATGCGTGTATCAGCATCCACCTGCTCATACTGCATGAACACGTTGTTCCAGATCTCTATAAAGCGGTCGCCGTCTTCTTCCGGGGAACCGGGCGGCCCGCCCCAGTATTTCTCACCATGGTCATAGAAAATTTCGGTGCATGGACCGCACGGGCCGGTATCGCCCATGCGCCAGAAATTATCATCACTGTCGATCCGGATAATTTTTTCGTCCGCAAACCCGGTCACTTTCTTCCAGATCGCGGCGGCTTCTTCATCTGTCGCATGGACCGTGACCAACAGCCTGTCGGGCGGCAGTGCAAAGTTTTTGGTCACCAGTTCCCACGCCATGGCAATGGCATCTTCCTTGAAATAATCGCCAAAGGAAAAATTGCCCAGCATTTCAAAGAATGTGTGGTGACGCGCAGTATAGCCGACATTTTCAAGGTCGTTATGCTTGCCCCCGGCGCGCACGCATTTTTGCGAGCTGACCGCGCGGGTATAATCGCGCTTTTCCTTGCCTGTAAAAACGTCCTTGAATTGCACCATCCCGGCATTGGTGAACATCAAGGTCGGGTCGTTCTGCGGCACCAGCGCACTGGAAGGCACAATTTCATGGCCTTTGCCGGCGAAAAAGTTCAAAAATTCAGAGCGTATATCGTTGACTGTTTTCATAGGCAATAGTTATGCCGGAATTTCCTGGCTTTGCCAATTGGCAATTATTGGCTGGAGGCGAGCTTGTAGCTACCACCGATCGGCAACACCAGGGCATATTTCGGCGGCGCGCCCTCGGCCAGCGCATCCAACGTGGGTGTGCCTTGATCGTCGCGCAAGCGGTAAATCCAGTAATTGGCCAGCACCCGCTCTACATAGGCGCGGGTTTCGGAAGAGGAAATCAGCTCGATAAACAGCAGCGAATCCTCAACACCATCCCAGCGTTTCTTCCAGCGCGCCAGATTTCCCGGCCCGGCATTATAAGCGATCAGCAAAGAGAGCAAATCTCCGTCAACACTGCGGTCTTTCAAAAGAGTACTTAGATAACGCTGCCCAAGTTCAAGGTTGGTTTGAGGGTCATGCAGACGCCCCGCACCCGATGCGGAAATCTCCCGCGCGGTGGCAGGCATAAGCTGCATCAACCCTGTCGCCCCAGCAGGGCTTTCCGCAGACGGATCAAAACGCGATTCCTGGCGCATAATCGCATGAATCAAGGCCGGATCAATCGTATAGCCTTTTTGCGGCTGCCAGGAGCCTGTGGGATACAGGGCCGCATCGTAATATTGACCCTGCGGCGCATTCATCACTCCGCCCAGACGCAAGGCCAGAGCCGGCATTTGCGCATATCCGGCAAAAGCCAGCAGCGCCGTGCGCATCGCGCCGGATTTCGGTGTTATGCGGAGCAGCTCCGCCTCGGCCATCTCCGCCTGCCCGGCATCATAGAGCGCCATGGCCCGCCGTCCGGCGGATGTTTTAAGCAGAGCCTGACGGTGATCCCCGCTGAAATTGGGAACGTCCCAGTTGAACTGGAAATCCTGCCCCAAAGCGCGTGTTGCCATCAAACCGTAAAAAGTGCGCGGATTTTCAGCCGCACGCTTGAGCCATGCGCTAACCTCGCGAACATTGCCGGTGCGCATATGCGCCCGCGCGGCCCAGTAAGCACCGGAAGCCTGCGTCCAGCCGGACGCATAAGAAGATTGCGCCGTAATCTCGAAATAACGCGCAGCCGTGTCGTAATCACGCTGCATCCAGGCCACCAGTCCGGCCACCCAGCCAGCCTTCGGCACATTGATCCCGGAGCGCTTTGCGCTCTTGGCCGCCAGCACAAAAGCCTCATCAGGATAGCCCTGATACAGAAACGCAGCGGCTATTTGCGCCCGTGCAATGTCGTATTCCGCCGTGTCGAGGTATTTTGCATTGCGGTTTTCCTGCAGTAACAGCAGAGCCTTTTTGGGGCCCTGTTTTCTCAGGACATTGGAGAAATTGACCATGAAGTCCTTGACCGCGCGGGATTCATCGGCCGAACGCGACTTGCCGGATCTGTAGGTTTTGGCCGGAACCATTGTCGGTTCCTTCTGGCGCGCAAGACCGCGAGCTTGCACGGGCTGGCGAAGCTTACCCTGATAACCGGCGGGCTTCTTTTTCTGCGCCAGGGTATAAATGCGCTGCGCCCCGGGATAATCGGCGTAAAGTGACAGCCAGTTCTCCAGTTCCTGGAAACTGCTTTTATAGGCGGTGGGATGCATATATTTCTGGAACAACACATGGCCTCGCAGGCGGTAATCTTTGAGTTGTAAGAATTCCTGTTCGGCCTGGGCCATCTCCCCAGCGTTCTGCAGGGCAAAAATATGACGGTAGCGTTTCACCTCCGCCTCTTCCAGTTCCCCGGAGGATTCATAAAATGCAGGCTTGATAGTGGGCGTGGGCGGAGAAGCATCGCCGAAGTTGAGAAAAGCTTTTGCGAAATCCTTGAGGGAGTAGCGTACAATTTCCGGCTTTTTTTGCGGGGTCTGGGCAGTTTTATAGGAGACAGCTTCAAAGGCAGGCTTCTGAGACGGAATCGGAACAGAATCACCCCGGGCCACGCCACCGGATAAACACGTCAAAGCACAAAGCAAACAGGAGGCCGCAGCCCGCAGCCCGGTTTTTGGTACATATAATTTCAGCATTGCGCATAGGATTTAGCGCAGAATGATAAAAAAGTCCATATAAACAAAAGGTGAGGCTATTTAAGGCCCAGATTCCGGCGTTTTTCATCCAGTGAGAGCATATCCGCCCAGACCGCCTTTTTTTGTGCGGGCGTACGCAGGAGATAAGCCGGGTGATAGGTGGCGATGGCCGGAATGGCAGGACCGTCATAACTTAGCCCGAAAGTTTGCAGCTTGTAATCATGCCAGGTTTTACGCAGGCGTGAGATTCCCTGGGTGCTGCCGAGCAGAGATTTGGCCGACACCCCACCGCACAGGATCAGGATTTTAGGCTGTACCAAAGCAATATGCTTTTCAATAAAGGGAAGGCTGACATGGATTTCCGCCGGGCTGGGCGTACGGTTGCCGGGCGGGCGCCAGTTGAGGATATTGGAGATATAGAGTGCTTTTTCCGGTTCTTCTGCGGAACGGTCCAGATCGATGAATTTCAAAATACGGTCCAGCAGCTGTCCGCTCACCCCCACAAAGGGCTTGCCCATCCGGTCCTCATCCGCCCCCGGCGCTTCGCCGACCAGCATCACATGCGCCCGCGGGTTACCGTCGCAAAACACCAGATTGGTTGCCGTTTTTTTCAGCGCGATGCCTTCAAATTCTGCAATCGCTTCGCGCAGCTCTTCAAGTGTGCCCGCCGCATTGGCCAGTTTCACCGCTTCGGCCTGCGCATCGGATTTACCGAGAAGGGGCGGCGCCCCTTTTGACACGCCCGCCATCCGCGAAGAGGGTGCCTCTGATTCCCCTTCATTTAAGTTTACATAGTGCGAATGCGTGGAAGGGGTATCGACCGTGGCGGCCGATGGCACGACTCTGCTTTTTTGAATATATTGCGAACCTCGCCGATCCAGCGCCTCATCGCCAATAGCCTCATCCACGCCCTGATCAATGTACCAGTCCAATGCGGCTTTAACGGCGCTGTTTTTCAGGCTACTCATGGCTCTTAAAAATTCTACTTATATATGTAGATTCCTTATCAAATACGTTAGGATAGATAGTTATAAAAAGAAAGAGGACTTTACACCAATGCCTGAATCCATCCGCCAAGACAGAGAGAACATGGACTATGATGTGGTGATTGTCGGGGCCGGCCCGTCGGGTTTGGCCTGCGCGATCCGCCTGAAGCAGCTCAATGCTGCTCTGAATGTCTGTATCCTGGAGAAAGGCTCGGAAGTGGGAGCGCATCTGCTCTCCGGTGCGGTGTTTGAACCGCGGGCACTGAATGAGCTCATCCCGGACTGGAAAGATAAAGGCGCACCTTTACGCACGCCTGCGAAAAAAGATAAATTTCTGTTCCTGACCAAAAACAAATCCTATCCCTTCCCCACCCCTCCGCAAATGCACAATAAGGGCAATTACATTATTTCCCTGGGGGAACTGGCGAAATGGCTGGCGGAACAGGCCGAAGCTCTGGGCGTTGAAATCTTCCCCGGATTTGCCGCTGCTGAGATTCTCTATGATTCAAACGGTGGAGTCATTGGCGTGGCTACCGGCGATATGGGGGTCAATGAAAAGGGCGAGAAGGCCGATGCGTTTGAGCCGGGCATGGAGCTTCATGCCCGCCAGACGGTTTTCGCCGAAGGCTGCCGCGGCTCACTCAGCAAAGTTCTGATGGAGAAATTTGATCTACGTTCCGAATGCGACCCACAAACCTACGGGCTGGGTGTGAAGGAAATCTGGGAGATCAAGCCCGAAAACCATGAGGAGGGCCTGACCGTTCACACCATCGGCTGGCCGATGGATAACAAAACCTATGGCGGGTCATGGCTGTATCATATGGGCGATAATCAGGTTTCGATCGGGTTCGTCGTCGGTCTGGATTACGAGAATCCGTATCTGTCTCCCTATCAGGAAATGCAGCGCTTCAAGCTGCACCCGGCCATCAAGCCAATTTTAGAGGGCGGGAAACGCATTGCCTATGGCGCGCGCGCATTGTCTGAAGGTGGGTTTCAGTCGATCCCAAAACTGACTTTCCCCGGCGGATTGTTGATCGGCGATACGGCCGGATTCCTGAACGTGCCCAAAATTAAAGGCAATCATACTGCCATGAAATCCGGCATGGTGGCGGCCGAAGCGGTGCAGGAGCATCTTGCTGCAAGCGAAGGATTTGGCACGGAATGCCTGCAATATACTGAAAAACTTGAAAAATCATGGATTTGGAGCGAATTAAAGGCCGTGCGTAATATCCGCCCCGGCTTCCATAAGGGGCTGTGGTGGGGGCTTATCAATGCCGCATGGGAAACGCTGGTGCGAGGCCTTTCGCCCTGGACGCTGAAAAACCATGCGGATCATACAGCCCTGAAAAAAGCCAGTCATTCCATAGTGATAGACTATCCCAAACCCGATGGCGTAATTACATTCGATAAGCTGACATCGGTGTCTTTTTCCAACACCAATCATGCGGAGCATCAGCCCTGCCATCTGCAGCTTAAGGATCTGTCAATACCTGTCGGGGTAAACTTAAAAGAGTATGCCGGACCGTCGCAGCGATACTGCCCGGCGGGCGTTTACGAGTTTGTGAAGGACGAACAAGGCAATGATAAGTTCCAGATCAATTCTCAAAACTGCGTCCATTGCAAAACCTGTGATATCAAAGACCCGGCGCAAAATATAAACTGGGTTGTACCCCAGGGCGGAGACGGACCGAATTACCCCAATATGTAGCCTCAGCCCCGCGGGGTATGGTAAAATAAAGAAAAACGGAGCAAAACCATTGAACAGTTTAACTTTTATCTTGGCCTCCTGTGTTATAGGGGCATGTGGCGGTCTATCCGGTGACAATTCACCTCTCCAGCTTGCCAGCGTTGAAACCTCAGGCGGTCCCCAAAGTGAGAGCACAGAACTCCTGAACGATCCATTCTACGGAAAAAACCTTTCCGGCAATTACCTGGCCAGCCAGTTTGCACAAAGACGCCATGACTGGGAAAGAGCAGGACGCTATCTTGATGACGTCATCAAAGCCGCCCCGGAGGACATTTCGCTTATCAAAAAAGCCATGGTCATTTCTATGGGGGCGGGAGACGTTGAAGCCGCGCTCAAATATGCGGAGAAGGTGAAAACCGGAGATCCGGAAAACGCACTGGCCGCCTTGTTCCTGATCACACAGAATTTTAAAGAACAGGATTACCAGGGAGCGGTGAAAGATATTGAAACCATCCCCCAGGGCGGCTTGTCGGAATTTATCCTGCCTGTCCTGAAAAGCTGGGCCGAGGCCGGGCTGGGCCATCATAAAGTTGACGGCCTGAACCAGAACACAATCCATGTCTATCACGCGATTTTGATCTCGGAATTCCTGGGCAAGGAAAAACATATTGAACAACTGCTGGAAAAGGCCCTTTCTCCCAGCGATATCGGCGCAGAAGATTTGAGCCGGATCGCCGATATCTACGCGCATCTCGGTAAAACCGAAAGAGCAGCCCAGCTATACGAACAGGTTCTGATCGCAGCTCCGGGTGATTCCAAAACAACGCAAAAGCTGCAAAAAGTGAAAGCCGGCCAGGCGATCCCCCTCTTTGATAAGATTGAATCCCCCGCTCTGGGTGCGGCTGAAGCCATGGGCGATATGGCCCAGCTTCTGGCCCGTGAATACGCCGATGACAGCGCCCGTGTCTTTGCGCATATGGGGCTTTACCTCAATCCAAAAATGGACTCTATGAAGCTGCTGCTGGCCTCTATTGCCTCACGCAACGATCTTCCGGAAGACGCCCTGGCATTTTACCGTACGATCGGCACGGAAAGCTCCTATTACCTGGATGCGCAGCACCGCGCTGCGGATCTGATGGAAGATGAGGGCAAGATTGATGAGGCCGTTACCCTGCTCCAGAGCCTTGCAGACACGAACAAAGACCTGGAGGCCCCGATCAAGATCGGCGACATTTACCGCCGCCATGACGATTTCCAAAAAGCCCTGGTATATTACAACCGGGCACAGGAGATGCTGGGCGGTACAATTACCGCGGATTACTGGCATATCCATTATGTGCGCGGCATGACCTATGAGCAGCTCGGACAATGGGATAAGGCCGAAGCGGATTTAGAGGCCGCCCTAGCCTTCCAGCCGAGTCACCCTTTTGTTCTGAATTATCTCGGATATGCCTGGGCAGACCAGGGCAAGAACCTGGACCAGTCGCTAGAGCTGATCCGCAAAGCTCTGCTGTATAAACCCAATGACGGCTATATCACGGACTCGCTGGGCTGGGCCTATTACCGCATGGGCGAGTACCAGAAATCCGTGCCGCATCTGGAACGCGCAGTAGAGCTGCTTCCCTACGATCCGGTAATCAACGACCATCTTGGAGATGCCTATTGGAAGGTCGGTCGCGCCCTGGAAGCGCGTTTCCAATGGCGCCGCGCACGCAATCATTCCGAAGATGCGAACATGATATCAATGATTGATGGTAAGCTTCAAAACGGGCTGGGTCATGTTGATGTCGTTAAACAGGCCAGCAGTATGGCCAAAGATGAAACCACCAAGACACCCTAACCATTATGCCAGCAAGCCATTCTCTCTGCGTGCCTGCACCGGCCAAGATCAATCTTGACCTGCATATCACAGCACGGCTGGACAGCGGCTACCACATCCTTGACTCCCTCGTGGCCTTTGCCGATATCAGCGATGAAATACAGCTTAGCCCGGCAGTGGATTTTAGCTTTGAAATCGACGGACCGTTCGCAGCGCCACTACAAAGCAATTCAGCAGAAAATTTGGTCGTAAAGGCCGCGCAGGAACTGGCAAAACATACGGGACAGGCGCTTAACTTCCATCTAAAGCTTATCAAAAACCTCCCGGTTTCGGCCGGAATTGGCGGCGGATCGTCTGATGCGGCAGCTGTGATACGCGCGCTCATGAAGCTTTGGGAACTAAAGGCGAAAGATATTCCAACTCTGCAGGAGATGCTGCTGGAGTTGGGTGCAGATGTTCCGGCCTGTTTTTACGGTGCGCCCGTCCATATGAGCGGAATCGGCGAAATCCTCGAGCCTGCGCCGGCTCTGCCTGAAACCCACATCATTCTGGTGAACCCGCTGATACCCTGCCCGACCGCCGGGGTCTTCCGGGGATTGAAAGG